>JAOTVA010000158.1 GCA_029863645.1 Gemmatimonadota bacterium | reverse complement strand
GTTCTCCCCGGGACTCGAGCGTCGCGATACGACGCTCCAGGCGCGCCTCGGCTTCCCGGATCCGGTAGTCCATTGAATCGTTCATCGTTCAGCTCTCCGTCAGCGGTGCGACGTGGTAGTCAGCTCAGGGGCAGGAAGTAGCTTCGACATGCCTGCTCGATGAGGTCTCGACTCAGGCGAACCGGCTCGCGCCGGTACTCCGCGAGGTTTTGCAGGTGATCGAGCACGTCGCGGGGGTGGCATCGGCGGGGTTCGGCCGTGCCCTTCCCGTAGACCTCGTCGAAGAGGTACTCGAGCGCATAAGTCTCGAAGGGGATCTCGCGCTCGTCGCAGCAGGCGCGGAAGATCCGCTCGTATTCGCCACGATCGGGGTCGGTAACCTCGATCTTGTAGTGGATCCTCCTCAGGAACGCCTCGTCGCCGAGCTCGCTCGGGTCCAGGTTCGTGGAGAAGATCACGAAGCAGTCGAACGGGACGACGATCTTCTTGCCGGTCCCCAGCGTCAGGTAGTCCTCCCGATGCTCCAGCGGGACCACCCACCGGTTGAGCAGGTCGCGCACGGGCACCCGTTGCCGCCCGAGGTCGTCGACGACGAGCACGCCGCCGGCGGCCTTGAGCTGAGGTGGTGCCTGGTACATGCGACCCATCGGATCCCACTGGAGATCGAGCTGATCGAGTGTGAGCTCGCCTCCGGTGATGACCACGGGACGACGCGCTTCGGCGTACCGGCGGTCGTGTTCCGGGAGCGCACGGAGGATGTCGGATGGGACGCCGTTCCGACTGACCGGCGCCTCCGCAGCGGCTTCGTCGGGAAGCCCGAAGTGATGGTGCACCGGATCGTGGACGACCATGACGCTGCCGTCCACCAGCACGGCATAAGGCACGTAGTACCGGTCGCCGAACAGCCGCGCGATGCGCTCGGCCAGGAGCGTCTTGCCGTTTCCAGGGTCTCCGAACAGAAAGAGCGAACGACCCGAGTTGATGGCGGGGCCCAACTGCTCGACCATGGAGTCGGGCACGACGATGCCGTCGAGGGCCTCTTGCAGGTCCTGCTCCGTGACGCGAGCCCGCTCGGCCGACTGCAGCTCCACCCACTTCCGGAAGTCCTCGAACGGCACGGGCGCCGGTCCCACGTACCGACACATCGCCAGCTCTTCGGACGCCCTCGTTCTGCCGGCGCCCGTCAGCTTGAAGACCCACTCGCCACGCCTCGGACCCTTCGTCGTATGAACCTCGACGAGGCGCTGCTCCTGGAGCTGCTGAATCACCTCATCCAGGACGCCCATGGGCAGGGCCAGCATGTCGAACAGATCGAAGCCGAGCGCGGTCCCGCGGACGTTGAGCGCCTTGAGGACCAGGCCGCCCACGAACTCGTCCGAGAGCCCGGCCTCCTCGAGGGAGTCCGGGGGCGTCGGAACCGACGTGATGGGCCGAGCGAGCTCGGGGCCGTCGGCGACTTCGGGATTCGCGATCATCACTTCCATGGTCAGCTCCAGCTGAGGCGGACGCCGGGCCCCGTTCCGGTCTCGTCGAGACGGCCGGCCGGGAGCTCCAGGGCGTGCACGGCCCCGGGTCCACCGAGTCCGACGCGACAGGGTCCCAGACGAGCGATCTTGCGCACGACAGTCCCCTCGGCATCGAGGAAGGCGACGTCGATCGGGTAGTGCATTCCGACGGTGTGCACGGATCCGCACTCGAGAAGCAGCATGCCATCGCCGTGTCTCATGGCCGGTCGGGCGACGAGCCCGCGAAGGCGACGCCACCAGGAGTCGGCCACCGCGACGCGCTCGCCCAGCTGGACGCCGGAGCTTACGTGTTCCACGCGGACCTTTCTCATTGGACGCCTGCCAGTGCTTCGATGACCTGGAGGACGGCGGGTCCGAGGACGACCACGAAAAGGGCAGGGAAGACGAAGAGCACGAGCGGGAAGACCAGCTTGATGGTGGTCTTGGCCGCGGCCTCTTCGGCCCGCTGACGCCGCTTCTGCCTCAGCGTATGCGCCTGTACGCGTAAAGCGCGCCCGACCGACGTGCCGAAGCGCTCGGTCTGAACCAGCATGGAGACCAACGACTCGACGTCGTCGCAGCCCGTCCGTTCGGCCAAGTTCCGCAGCGCCAAGTCTCTCGCGGTGCCCGCCCGGATTTCGAGGTTCACCATCGCGAGCTCTTCGGCCAGCGACAGGCTGATGTTGCGGATCTCTTCGGCGACGCGGACGAGGGCCTGGTTCAGCCCCATGCCCGCCTCCACGCACGCGACGAGCAGGTCCAGGGCGTCCGCCAGGGCACCCTGGATCTCCTTGCGCCTCAAGTGGAACCGGCGGAGCACGTACCAGCTCGGTGCCAGCCACCCCAATCCGCCCAGCCAAACGGCGATGATCAGGACGCCGAGGAGACGCACATCGAAAAGCGCACCGACGGTGAGGCCCGTGAAGGCGAGACCGGCGGTCAGCGCAATGCGGGTTCCGAAGAAGACCTTCGGGGCCTCGGGGCTCCAGTATCCGGCCTGCACGAGCCGCTTCGCCCAGCCGTCCAGGTCGAATCCTCCGCGCTCCACACGCTCGCCGAGCATGCTGATGACGTCCCGGAGCTTCTGCTTGTTGGACTGCCTGCGACGACGCGACACGGAGCCGAAGGGGCTCGGATCGTGCGTCCGGATCTCCATGAGCTCGCGGGCAACGGCGCGCGCCGGGCTGGTCGCCACTTCATAGAGCGCCACCAGGATCAGGGTCACACAGAGACCCGCCAACGTGCCAACCAAGTAGGTCATCTCGCTCGCCCCCTAGTACCGGACGTCGACGATGCGTCGGATCCAAAGGAACCCGATCAGCTGCATGGTCGCCGCGCCGGCGAGCATGGCCTGACCGAGGGACTCCTGAAACAGCGTCTGCAGGTACGAGGGGTTGATCACCGCGATCATCATGCCGACGAAGATCGGGAGCGCCGCGAGCGTGTAGCCGCTCATGCGCCCCTGAGCGGTATAGACGCGCACCTGGCGCTTCAGCGAGAAGCGCGCACGCATGGTCTCTGCGATCTGCTCGAGGATCTCGGACAGGTTTCCGCCTACCTCGCGCTGCACCAGGATCGCCGTAATCAGGATCCTGACGTCGACGATCTCGACGCGGTCGCCCAGGCCCAGCAAGGCCTCCTCGAAGGGAAGGCCGAACTTCTGCTCCTCGAACGTGATGCGGAACTCCGACGCCAGCGGCTCGGGCGCCTCCTCGGACGACATCCTCAGCCCCTCGGAGAGCGGGTGGCCCGCGCGCACGGCCCGGGCAATGAGGTCGATGGCGTCGGGAAGTTGGCTCTCCAGCCGGAGGATGCGCCTCCCCTTCTTCCAGCTGACGTAGCGGTAGGGCAAGGTTGTGCCCACCACGAAGGCGATGGCCGCGGCGAGCACCCCGTTGGCGAAAAACGAGACGGCTCCCAGGAGCGTCGCGACGGTGAAGGTCCGCGCCATGAAGCTCTCGAGGCTCCAGCTCAGCCCGGACTGGCCCAGCAAGTGATGGAGGTCCCAGAGCCGGGGAATTCGCTCGGCGAGCGCCCCGATCATGCCATCTTCGACCTCGGTGCGGGCACGAATGACGGGGTTCTGCGTCTGGGCGTCCGACCCGTTGCGCCTAGAGTCGCGCAGCGAGCCCAGGACGTTCTTCCGCATTTGCCATTCACGAATGGCGGCCACGAGCTGGAACACGACCAGCACCGCAAAGGCGGCGCTGAGCGCGGCCGCAGCGGCCAGGATCCGCGGGTCGGAGAGAGGCATCGGTCCGTTCCTCGTCAGGCCGTCCGGACCACCGGGCTTCCGGCCCCGTGGTCGGTGAACGCGTCCGCGCCCATCTGGAAGCCCTGAGCTGCGAGGCGCTCCAGGCACTTCGGTCGGATGCCGGTCGGACGCAGTCGTCCAATGACGCCGCCGTCGTCGTCTACGCCCGTCTGCTCGAAGGTGAAGATGTCCTGCATCGTGACGACGTCTCCCTCCATCCCGACGATCTCGGGGACCTGCTTGACCCGGCGCGTTCCGTCCGAGAGGCGGCTGACCTGGACGACGACGTCGATCGCGCTCGCGATCTGAGTCCGTACCGCCTTCTGAGGCAGGTTGAGGTCGGCCATGGCGATCATGGTCTCGAGCCTGCTGATGGCGTCTCTCGGCGTGTTGGCGTGCAGCGTCGTGAGGGACCCGTCGTGCCCGGTGTTCATGGCCTGCAGCATGTCGACCGCTTCGACGCTGCGTACCTCACCGACGATGATCCTGTCGGGACGCATACGAAGCGCGTTCACGACCAGGAGACGCTGCGTGACAGAACCCACGCCCTCGACGTTCGCCGGGCGCGTTTCGAGTCGGACCACGTGCGGCTGTCTCAGCCGGAGCTCGGCCGAGTCCTCCACGGTCACGATGCGCTCGTTCTCCGGAATGAAGCTGGAGAGCACGTTGAGGAGCGTCGTCTTTCCTGCGCCCGTTCCACCCGAGATGAGGACGTTGAGGCGACCCCGCACGACGCCTTCGAGGAACCGAAGCATCGACTCGCTGAGGGACCCGGTTCGGACCAAGTCCTCGGCCGATAGCCCATCGTCATTGAACTTTCGGATGGACAAGTGCGGACCATCGATGGCCAGAGGTGGAATGATGGCATTCACTCTGGATCCGTCCGCGAGCCGGGCGTCGACCATGGGAGCCGCATCGTCGATGCGGCGTCCAACCGAGGACACGATCCGGTCGATGACCTGATGGAGGTGCTTGTCGTCGTGGAAGCGGACATCGGTGCGCTCGAGCTTTCCGTTGCGCTCGACGTAGATCATCTGGGACGTATTCACGAGGATGTCCGCGATGGTCGGATCGTCCATGAGCGGCTGAAGCGGGCCGAGTCCGAAGATCTCGTCGAGCACCTGACGGATGAGATCGTCTCGCTCCTCCAGGTTCAACGGGATGGACTCCGCGGCCAGCAGCTCCCGCACGAGGGTACGGATGGTCTCCATGACCTCGTCGCGGTCGAGCCGATCGAGATTCGAGAGATTGAGCCGCTCGAGCAGCCGCCGATGGATATGGCTCTTGATTGCCAACAAGTCGGCCTTCCCCGTGTCACCCGACACATGCGGTGACCCGGGGCTACTAACCGCAGCTCCGTTACGCGGTGTGTTGCCGATGCCCCAGTCCCCGTTCTCGCGGATCACGGGTTCGCGGGCGGCGCGCTTGCCACCTTTCCTTTCAGCCATGCGTCGGTACCTCTGTCGGATTGCGGCTCAGGGGTGCTCGGGTCCGAGACGTCCGGGACGTCCCCGACGACTTGGATCGGAACGGAGAGAGCATGCGACCTACCAGCGACGGTTTCGCTTCCGACGCCGCCCCTTGGGATCCGGCCACGATGTCCCGCGCCAGCTCCTTGAGCTGTTCGGCGTAACGGGAGCGTCCCTGCAGGACGATCGGCTGGCCGGTGCTGCTGGCTTGGATGACCGTCTCGTAGTCGTTGGTCAGCGTCCAGGAGACCTCGATGCCGAGCGTCTCCTCCAGATCCTCGAGCTTCACGAGGCTCTTCGAGTTGTAGCGGTTGACGATGAGCCGTAGCCGCTCGGGGTCGCCCGCCGTGACGCGATCGAGGATGGGCAGGCACCGCTTCAGGTTACGCAGCGACGGCACGTCCATGTTCGTCACGAGGAAGATCGGATCCGCGGTCTGTAGGGCCGCGAGCGCCGGAGGCGCGAGAGACTTGGACGTGTCGACCAACACGTAGTCGTAGTGGTTTCGCAGGAAGCCGAGTATGTGGGCGATCTGCTCGCCGGTGACTTCCTCGCCGTACTCGGGCTCGAAGGGCGCCGAGAGGACCTGGACGCCCGACTCGTGACTCTCGATGTACGAGGGCAGCAAGTCCGCATCCATCCGATGGAAGTTTCGGACCAGGTCCACGAAGTGGAAGCGCGGACGCACCCCCAGCAGAGACGCGATCTCGCCGAGCTCCAGGTCGAGGTCCACGAGGAGCGTCTTCTTTCCGGTGAGTCGATGCAGCTCGATGCCGACGTTGGTGACGACCGATGTCGAACCCGAGCCCCCCTTGGCCGAGAAGAAAGCGAGAAGCTTTCCTTTGCGCTGGCCATCCGGCGAGTCACCCCATCCCCTCTTTCGCATCACCCGACCCAGGGCCTCGCGAACGCTCGAAGCCTGGACGGGCGCGGGCACGTATTCCACCAGCCCGACCCGCATGGCGTCCAGCAGACGGGCTGACTCCAACTCTGGCCCGACACCCACCAAGGCGGCACGCGGACAGCCCGAGGCGATGGCGCTGGCCGCGCGAATGGCACGCTCCGGATCGTCGGACATGTCCAGAATCACCACCTGCGGCTCGCTCGCCCTGAGCCGCTCCAGATGCTCGGGTTCGAGGTGGTGCGCAGGCACGGCGAGGTCGAGGTCGATCCGGATGGGTAGGCCCGCATCCTGGATCGCCTGGAAGACCATGGTGCGCGTGTGATCGTCCGTGGAGATCAGCGCGGCCTTCAGCTGCTGCGGCGTTTCCGCAGAAGCCGGGGTCTCCCAATCGCTTCGGGCGTCTGTCTCGTAAGTATCCATTGGAGTTCTCAGCGAATCAGTTGCAGGACGCGTATGAGCGAACCGGTTGTTTGGCCCTCGCGCGTGTTTCCGATACCGGCGACGTAGAAGAGGAAGCGTCCGGTGACGGGGTCTCGGCGGTCTACCTGCTCCTCGATGAAGATCCGGGCGAAGTTGTTGAAGCGGATATACTGCCGACCCGGCCGCGTGATGGCTCCGGGGTCGAAGAGCGCCACAGTGACCACGCGCGGGCTGTCCATGCCGTAGCGGCTGACGATCGTGTTCGACTGGTCGTCCCAGTAGGCATCGGGATCGTCGGAGATGAGCGCTTGCACGCCCTGGAACGTCGGACCGATCATATTCCCCGGCTCGATCAGGTACTCGGTGTCGAGATCGATGATCGAGCTGTTGCACGAGCAGATGTTCTCGCGATATCGGGCTGCACCACGACCGCTGCCGTCGTCCTGGCCCACTTCGCCATCCCCCGGCTCCGTGCCCGGACCGCCCCCAGAGCCGTTCCCCGGCTCCGAGCCGCGACCGCCGCCTCTTCCGTTCGAGACGCCGAGTCCCTCTCGCTTCTCGGTCCAGTTGAGCCAGCCAGCACCGCCGCTGCCGTCGCCCGTCGGATCG
>JAOTVA010000003.1 GCA_029863645.1 Gemmatimonadota bacterium | reverse complement strand
CTGATGGAGTCTGAGCGACGATGAGAGGCCGAGAGTTCCTTGTCGGTGCCGTGATCATCGCGGCCATCGCCGTCGGCGTAGGGGGCACCCTCTGGCTGCAGGGGCGGACTTTCGGCCCGATTGTGAACGTCGACGTGCTCACCGAGAGCGTGGGTCAGCTGGCCGAGGGCAACGCGGTCCAGTACCGTGGCGTCCGCATCGGGCAGGTCTCCACGATCGCTGTCCTTCCCGACGGCAGCGGAGTGCGTGTCTCCCTCTTGCTGGAGAGCTCGGTCGCGCTGCCGGCGGACGCCGCCGCCATTCTGGCACCGGAGTCCCTCTTCGGAACCTGGCAGGCCGAGATCGTGAGCCGGGCGAGCAGCGCCCAGTTTCCGTTCTTCGAGGTGCCTACCGGTGAGGCTCGCGACGTCCTCGTGGTTGGTGGTTACGCGCTTCCGGAGCTCTCGCGATTGTCCCGTTCGGCGGAACAGATCTCGGTCAACCTCGAGACGCTGACCGATCGCCTCGAGTTGGCCTTCAACGAGGAGACCGCGGGCAATCTCGCGTCCGCGATCGGGAACATCGAAGCGATGACCCAGGAGTTGAGGACGCTGGTCACGCAGCAGTCGGCGGTGGCGGAGGCGATCACCGCGAACGCGGATAGCGCGCTGTCCGAAATCGAGGTTGCGGCTGGAGCGGCACGGCGCACGTTCGAGCGAATGGAGGGCATCATCGACGAGGCAGGGCTCGACTCGATGTTCGCGAACATCGGGTTGGCATCGGCGGGACTCCGCGACGTCGCAATGGAGCTGTCGGACACCACGTCCGGCCTGGGGGTGACCCTCGAGCGGGCCGATTCCACGTTCGCTCGCGTGGACCGCATCATGGCACGCGTCGAGTCGGGTGATGGTTCCTTCGGTCGACTGCTGGCGGACAGCACGTTCGCGGTGCGCGCGGAGGATGTCCTCGAACAGATCAATCTCCTGTTGGAGGATCTCCGAGAGAATCCGCGGCGGTACGTTCGGCTGTCGATCTTCTGATTGTGGCAAGGCGAGCGCCGAGCCGAGTGGTCGAGACCGCGGGAGGCGTCGTCCTCCGAGAGATCGACCGCGTGCCGCATGTCCTCGTGATCCGCGATCCCTACAAGAAGTGGGGGCTACCCAAGGGGCACATCGAAGAAGGTGAGACGCGCCCCGAGACGGCGCTCAGGGAGGTCGCGGAAGAGACCGGCCTCTCCGAGCTCGAGCTCGGACCCGAGTTGATCACGATCGACTGGGAGTTTCGCGCTGGCGGCGAGCGCATCCACAAGTTCGCAACGTTCTTCTTGATGTTCTGCGAGGTTGGCGACCCCGCTCCGGCGTTGGGTGAAGGCATTACGGAAACGAGGTGGGTGCCCCTAGACGATGCCCACCGCCGCATTTCGTATCAGAATGCGTCTGCGGTCGTGAAGGCCGCGCAGGAACGGTATTCGCCTAGCCAGGAGTCAACCGGGTGACGAATGCGGGGGATGAGGTGAGCGATCGAGATCAACTGGCGGTGTGGCGTGGCATCGAGGCCGCGGCCGTGATCTTGGTGTTGGGCTTCTTTCTCTACGCCACGCGAGACGTCCTCAACCCCCTTCTGCTCTTCATCTTGCTGTGGGCGGTGCTGCTGCCGTTCCGCGGGAAGGAAGGGTACACGGCGTTGCTCACGGTTGCCGGCTTGGCGACGCTGCTGTGGCTGTTGTCGTCGACCGGTTCGTTGCTGGCCCCGTTTCTCCTGGCGATGGTGCTCGCGTACACGCTCGATCCTCTGGTGGACAAGCTCGAGCGCCGAGGGGTGTCGCGGTCTCTCGCGATCGGACTACTCACTGTGGCGGCGATCGTCGTTCTCGGCGTCGTCTTCCTGCTTGTGCTTCCGGCGGCGCTGCGAGAGCTCGGTCAGGTGGTACAGGAAGCCCCGCTGTTCTTTCAGCGACTCGGCGCGTGGCTCGAGTCGGTCAGGGAGCGCATCCTCAGCGTGAACATCCCCTTGATCGATGAGGACGATCTGCTGCTGCGGCTCCAAAACATCGATTCGGACTCGGTGGTTGCGTTCCTGCAGGAGCGCCGAGAGGCGCTGGGGGCCTGGATGTGGGGCGGCGTTCTGGGCCTGGGCCGGGGCATCGGTTCGGTGTTCACCGTGTTGGGGTACGTGGCGCTGACGCCGGTCCTGACGTTCTATCTGCTCCGCGACTGGGACGGCCTCACCGCTGGGATCGCCGACCTAGTACCCGGACATCAACGTGAGAGCTTCGTTTCGTTCGCCGGTGAGTGTAACCGCCTCGTTTCTCGCTACCTGAGGGGGCAGGTCACAGTGGCGATCGCGCTCGGCTTGATCACCGGCGCGGGCCTTTGGATCACCTCGTTCCCCTACGCGGGCACACTCGCCCTGATCGTGGCGATCTTCTCCGTCGTGCCGTACCTAGGGCTCGTCCTAAGCCTGATCCCGGCGATCTTCATTGCCCTGGTGAGCGGCAGCGTCGGCGTGTCCCTTCTCAAGGTCGCAGGCGTATACGGCATTTCGCAGCTGCTTGAGGGCACCGTCATCAGCCCGCGCATCGTCGGCGATTCTGTGGGACTGCATCCCGTTTGGGTCGTGCTCGCATTGGCACTTGGTGGTTTCTACTTCGGCTTTGTGGGCCTACTCATTGGCGTGCCGGCTGCTGCCGTGACGAAGCTGATGCTCGCCCGCGGGCTCGAACGGTACAGGGCCTCTGACTTCTATCGCGGGCGGGAGCCGGCGGGCGCCTGACGGTGGGAACCGCTATGGGTTGGGCTAGTGGGACATAAACCAGTTTCGCAACGAGGTGATGAAGGAATGAGCGATAGCGTCATACGTGAGCGCGAGACCGTCGTGATCGTCGGGTCTGGGCCGGCCGGTTGGACTGCCGCCGTCTACGCTGCCAGGGCCGAGCTGCATCCCTTGGTCATCGAGGGGTCGTTCAGCCGTACCATGATTCCTGGTGGGCAACTGATGTTCACCACCGAGGTCGAGAATTACCCCGGCTTCAAGGACGGCGTCGACGGCCAGACGTTGATGTTGGAGATGAAGGCTCAAGCGGAGCGCTTCGGGACGCGCGTCGTGACCGAAGACGTGCTGGAGGTGGACGTCCATCAGTACCCCTTCCGGCTGGTCACGACGTCCGGGCAGGAGGTGTTCGCGGAGACCGTGATCCTAGCGACGGGTGCCAACGCCAATTGGATCGGCTTGCCCAACGAGGAACGACTCGCGCAGTCGGGTGGCGGCGTGAGCGCGTGCGCCGTGTGCGACGGTGCCCTACCGCACTTCCGTGAGAAGGTCCTCGTGGTTGTCGGCGGTGGAGACACGGCCATGGAGGACGCGCTCTACCTCACGAAGTTCGCCAAGGAGGTCGTGATCGTGCATCGCCGGGATGAGCTGCGCGCCTCGAGGATCATGGCCGACCGAGCGATGGCGAACGAGAAGATTCGTTTCGCATGGAACAAGACGGTGGTGGAGGTCCACGGCGACGACGTCATCACCGGGGTTCGGCTGAAGGACACGGTCACTGGTGAGGAGAGCGACCTCGATGCGGGCGGCATGTTTGTCGCGATCGGCCACTCACCGAACACGGAGTTCCTGAAGGGCGTGGTCGACCTCAAGGAGAATGGGTATGTGGCGACTCCCGTGGCCTGGCGCACGCAGACGTCGGTTCCTGGCGTATTCGCTGCTGGCGATGTGATGGATGACTACTATCGGCAGGCCGTGACCGCAGCGGGAACGGGCTGCATGGCGGCGCTGGAGGCCGAGCGTTGGCTCGCGCACGGCGGAGCCGAAGTGCACGCTGCTTCCGCTACAGGCTAAAGAGGGAGCGGGGCGCGCCGCGCGCTCCTTCGCTCTGGCGATTCCCAGGCCCGGCCCTTCCAACTCCCCATCGGACGGCGCTGCGGAGCGCGCGGCGTACCCCGCTCCACCGGTGGTCGCGCAGGCGTGCCTGCTGACCGGCGGAGCGAGCGTGGCTCGGCTCCTTTCGGTAGACGTCCTACTGGTGGTCCTGATGCTCCGCGCCGGGGGCGCCAGGGTCGGTGCCGAGCCGGTGGAGCAGGTCGTGCATGTTACGCCCGCTCGGCCAGAGAACGGGGTTCGTTATTCCGCTCATCGGCTCGGCCGCTGATACGTCCCAGGCGATCTGCTGTAGCAGGCGCTCTCGCTCAGGCGAAGTGGGGTCGTTGGGGTCGATGAGCGCCGTCAGCCCCGCTGCCGGCTGCCGATACATCACCGTAAACCACACGTAGCTGACAAGGTTGACGATGGGCGTGTTGGGGTGACCCATGCCGTCCCGGAACAGCTCGGACTGACGCTCGATGCCCGGGATCCTGCCGCGAAGCACTTCCTGACGCAGCCGGTAGACCGCGTCCGCGGACGGGACCACATAAGCCATGTCGCGTCCTGCGCGCTCGTTGATGCCGGCTAACTGGGTGCGCATGCGCTCGAGGTAGCCGCCGGGGGCATGGATCCCGTCGATCCACCCCTGGATCGTCGCGATGTCGGCGCGGTCGTGGTCTTCGTTGGAGAAGTCCGGCCGGCTGGTCCCACCCACGCTGGCGGTCGTGCCATTGCCGTCCCAGGCAGACCAGGAGTTCTGCACCAGGATGCGTCCCTGCGGGTTGGTCTCGATCATGAGGTCACCGAAGAGATCGATTCCCTCCTCGGGCATGATCGCGTTGGGCGACATCGTGAAGACGTCGACTCCCCCGCCGCGTAGCCCGACCTTCGCCAGGTTCTGATTGTCGTCGCCGTCGCCCTGATTCCAGTGCTGCATCGGCGTTGAGCCACCGATCATTTGGATGCCGAGGTTCGTGTGACCCTGGAGCTCCGCCTCAGCGGCCAGCTTGGCGAGTGGGCCCGGATCGTCCGTCCGACTGTTCGGCCCGATGAAGACGTTGAAGCTGTGGGTCGCCATGAAGTAGCGCAGCCCCTGGTCGATGGGCGGCGTGGCGTATTGCCCCTGAACGGGTGCGCTCGCGGCGAGTAGCACTGGAATGACCAGGACGGCTGCCCACGAAGAGCGCCTCGTGGCACGTGTAGCGAATTGAATCAGGTGAGCCATGTGCATCCGTCCTCCTCAGACCGGTAGTAAGACGCTACCCAGAGGGTGAGAGCACGGCAAGCGGTGCGAACCGGGCCCTGCTGCGCCACTTCAGCCGTTAGCGAGTGCCGCCTGAATCTCCGCCCTCGACGTGAGCTTCACGCGCGGGCGCCCACACTCCTTACCCCTCGACAACTCGATCTCGTCCAGCCGAGCCCAGTCCTCGTAAGTGACGACCTCGGGCTGGCGCCGGCGGACCAGGGCATCCAGCGTTGCCGGATCGGTTTGGGTCGGGTCGAGCACTGCCGCGGCTTCGACGTCCTCGAGCATGGCCGTCGCGGTCTCGGTGCCGTCCTTCTTGTTGGTTCCGATCACGCCCGTCGGGCCACGCTTGATCCATCCGCTCACATACATGCCCGGGACGGGTACTTCAGTTCTGGTGACCCGTCCCTTCTCGTTGGGGATGACACCCCACCGCTCGTGGAACGGGAGGCCCTCGATGGGGATCCCGCGGTACCCGACCGAGCGGAAGACGAGATCCACGGGAAGGTCTTCGGTTTGGCCGGTGCCGCGCGGCGAGGTTCTCTCTCCGTCCGCGACGAGCACGTTCTTCTCGAGCCGCATGGCCCTCACACCCCCGTCGTCACCGGGAATCAACTCGGTGGGCGATACCAGGAAGCGGAGCGTAAGGAGGCGCGGCTTTCCTTCGCGCTCGCGTCCGGCAAAGTCCTGCACAATCGCGACCTTCTTACGCACGGTGTCATCCTCTGAGCCCTCCAACTCGGCCGCACTGAGCGGATCGAGCTCGGCTTCGTCGGCAGGCACATAGATGTCGGCGCCAGCGAGCTCGCCGAGCTCGCGCGCTTCCGGATTCGTGAAGGCGGCCTGCATGGGCCCGCGCCGGCCGATCATGTAGACCTCACGCACCTTGCTGTTGCGCAGCGCCTCGAGGGCGTGGTCGGCGATGTCCGTGGCGGCCAGCTCTTCCGGAGTGCGGCAGAGGATCCGGGCGACATCGACGGCCACGTTCCCCACGCCGATGACAGCCACGCGCTCGGCCGACAGATCGAACTCGCAGTCACAGTAGTCGGGATGCCCATTGAACCACGCGACGAACTCGGTGGCGGCGTGGCTTCGAGGGAGGTCCTCACCGGGGATGCCCATCTGCCGATCGGTCTGGGCCCCGGTCGCAAAACAGACCTGGTGGTAGTGGTCCTTCAGGTCGTCCAAGCTGATGTCCCTGCCCACTTCCACGTTGCCGTAGAATCGGAATGACTCGTTCTTGGCGATGCGGTCGAAGACGCGCGTAACGCTCTTGATCTTCTGGTGATCGGGCGCAACGCCGAAGCGCACGAGGCCGAATGGGGTCGGGAGCCGGTCGAACATGTCGACGTGGACTGCTACGTCGCTCTTGAGGAGGTGCTCCGCGACGTAGAAGCCGGCCGGACCAGATCCGATGATGGCGACCCTAAGCGGGTGGTCTTCTGTTCCCAATCTAGACTTCATGACTGCTCCGTATTTTCTGGCAAACGGCTCCAAGCATAGCGATTTCCTCGCTAGCCTTGCACCCGGCGGGGGCTGCGGTTCAGCTGCATCGTTTTTGGGCGGGCCGGGGGCGTGCCACACCCTCCTTCGCTCTGGCGACTGCCGCTCCCCCCATCTCCCCGGCCCGTCGGACGGCGCTTCGGAGGGTGCGGCACGCCCTCGACCCCGACCGGGGAGGGGAGCCGCACCTTTCCCCAATCGGGTGTGTGGCCGGCTCGGTGCGACACGACTGTGCCTAGGGCTCTAGGAGGCGGCCGCCGTCTATGGTGAGGATCTGGCCGGTTACGAAGTTGGCTTGGGCCAGGTAGAGGACGGCGTCGACGACGTCTTGGGGGGTGCCGGGGCGCCTTAGGGGGGCCCGGCGGGCTGTTTCTAGCCAGCGTTCCTCGGACCAGCCTTCGGGACGGAGAACGGAGCCGGGGGCTATAGCGTTGACCCTGACGTGCGGTGCGAGGGCGCGGGCCTGGATCCTTGTCAGGTGGGCCAGGGCGGCCTTGGACACGGCGTGATGGGGGCGGTCGGTCCAGGGCTGGAACGCCGCGAGGTCGGCGATGTTGATCACGCTCCCGCGCGCCTCCTCGAGCAGCGAAGCGGCGGCTCGCACTAGCAGGTGCGGAGCGCGCACGTTCACGGCCATGACGGCGTCCCACTGCGTGGCGTCGACCTCGAGTAGCGGCCGAGCGTCGAACGTCGCTGCAGAGTTCACGAGGAGATCGAGCCGGCCGAACGAGTCCCTCACGGTATCCGCGATCACGTCGGCGGCCGTCGGCTCGGCGAGATCGGCCTGAACGAGCTCGCAGCGTCGGCCGGTCTCGCGCACTTCCTGGCGGGTACTCCGGGCCGCGTCGCCCGACGAGCGATAGGCCACGACGAGGTCGTACCCGGCCCCCGCGAGCCCGAGGCTGATCGCACGACCGACCCGCACGGCTCCGCCCGTCACGAGGGCTACGCGTTGCGGGATGGGGTCGTTCATCGCGAGACTCCGGACTCAGTGGCCCTGGGGGCCGAATCTTCCTCGAGTGTACACGAGACAGTCGATGCCGAATCTGACGGGCAAGGTCGCAATCGTCACTGGGAGCACCAAGGGGATCGGGCTCGCGATCGCAGAGCGCTTGGTGAACGAGGGTGCCTCGGTGGTCGTGAGCTCGCGAACAGCTGAAGAAGTCGTCGCCGTCGCGGCCCGCCTAGGCGAGCGAGCCATTGGCATCGCCTGCGACGTCGCCGACCCCGCCGCCTGTCAGGCGCTCGTGGCCGAGACGATAAAGCGCCTGGGTCGACTGGACGTTCTGGTGAACAACGCGGGCGCTGGTATCATCAAACCCATCTCGGAGCTCACCGTCGAGGAGTGGCAGATCCAGATCGACGTCAACTTGGGCGGCGTCTTCTACCTGTCGAAGGCTGCTCTTCCGCATCTGAGCGCTTCGGGTGACGGCTTCATCATCAACATCGGTTCGCTGGCAGGCCGCAACCCCTTCGGTGGCGGTACCGGCTACAATGCGAGCAAGTTCGGTCTCGTAGGCATGACCGAGGCGATGAACCTCGATGTGCGGCACGACGATGTGCGCGTGTCGATCATCATGCCGGGGAGCGTCAACACAGCGTTCGGCGGTGGAGAACAGAAAGCCGAACGCTCATGGCCACTCGAGGCGGACGACTGCGCGCTGGCGGTCATGCAGCTCCTCGAGTTCCCGAAGGAAGCCCACGTGAGTCGAATCGAGATGCGTCCGAGCCAGCCTCCCCGCGGGTAGCCGATGAAGCGCCTGCTCGACATCGTCGGCATGAGCGCCGGTGGATGGCTTGGCTGGATGGCGGGTGCGTGGATCGGCATCTTCACCGCGTTCATCATCAGCATGATCGGCACGGGCCTCGGCTTGTACCTGACACGCAAGTTGGTGCGGGGGTGGCTGCCCTGAGCCGGGGCCCTTCATCCTCCCTTCGCGTGGTCTAGATTTCGGGTGCTAAGCGTCCCACGCGCACGATCCAGGAGACGAGCCTCAGATGGCTGACGGATATCGCATCGAGAAGGACTCCCTCGGCGACATGAAGGTGCCCGAGGATGCCTTGTACGGCCCGCAGACGCAGCGAGCCGTGGAGAATTTTCCCATCAGCGGCCAGCGCTTCGGCCGCCGCTTCATTGAGGCCCTGGGAGTCATCAAGCGGGCTACGGCGGAGACCAATGCCGAGCTCGGGTACCTCGACTCCGACGTCGCGGAAGTGATCGTAGCGGCAGCCACCGAGGTCGCTGAGGGGAAGTGGGACTCGCAGTTCGTCGTCGACATCTACCAGACCGGCTCGGGCACGTCGACGAACATGAACACCAATGAGGTCGTAGCTCGTAGGGCCACCCAGCTCCTCGAGGGCGACGCCAAGGTGCACCCCAACGACCACGTGAACTTCGGCCAGTCGTCGAACGACGTGATTCCCACGGCGATCCACGTCGCCGCGCGCATCGCCATCGAGCACGAGCTTGTGCCTGCGCTGGAGCACATGAGGTCCGCCTTGGCCGACAAGGCGAAGGCCTTCGACGGCGTCCTGAAATCCGGCCGCACGCATCTCATGGACGCCACACCGGTGCGTCTCGGTCAGGAATTCGCCGGATATGCTGCGCAGGTCGGCAAGGGGGTTCAGCGGGCCAGGGCCGCTTCGGCAGAGCTGGAGGAGCTGGCCTTGGGCGGCACCGCGACGGGCACAGGCATCAACACCCATCCCGACTTCGCAAAGAAGACCATCGCGCGTGTCGCGTCCGTGACCGGCGTCGCGTTCCGCGAGGCGGACGACCATTTCGAGGCGCAGGGGGCGAAAGACGCCGCCGTGAATGCATCGGGCGCCCTGAATACGATCGCGACGAGTCTCATGAAGATCGCCGACGACATCCGCTGGCTCGGCTCCGGACCGACGTCCGGCATCTACGAGATCCGGGTGCCCGCCGTGCAGCCGGGCTCGTCGATCATGCCAGGGAAGGTGAACCCGGTCATGGCCGAGGCGATGATGATGGTGGCGGCACGTGTGATGGGGAATCACACCACCGTGACTGTCGCGGGCAGCCGCGGCAACTTCGAGCTGAATGTCATGATGCCCGTTCTGGCACACGCGCTGCTCGAGTCGATCACGCTGTTGGCGAACGTGGCCCGTGCGTTCACGGACAAGTGCCTGCTCGGGATCGAGGCCAACGAGGAGCGTGCGCGGGAGCTTCTCGAGCTGAACCCGTCGATCGCGACGGCGCTGAACCCTTACATCGGGTACGATGCCGCGGCTGTAGTCGCGAAAGAGTCGGCGAAGCGAGGCGTCAGCGTGCGGCAGATCGTGCTGGAGAAAAAGCTGCTGCCGGCGGACAAGATCGACGACGCGTTGGACGTCCGGGGGATGACGGAGCCGGGGCTGCCGGACTCCTAGCGGACGGGCGTGGCGCACCGCCTCCCCTTTCGATCTAGCGGGCGTCCCTTCCTCCCCACCCCAACGGCCCGCCCGATGGCGCTACGGGGGAGGCGGCACGCCGCGCCCCGTACGTATAATTGGACGGTCCGGTCTCCGCTTCGTGGCTGGTGGGCCACGTTGAGGATGTGGAGGCGGCACCCCCCTCGCGAGGAGGCATGATGCGCTGTCCACGAACGGGTCCGATACTGCTTGCAGTCGTCTTCCTCTTCGCCTGCAGTCCCCCGGGCGGCGATTCGGCCGACGGGTCACCCGGCGCAGAGCCCGACATGACCCAGTCCAACCAGGCTGCCGACAACGAGCAGGTCATCGTCGACTTCATCGAGGCCTGGTCGCGCCTGGATCCCACTGAGCTCGCGGGCTTCTTCACGGAGGACGGGGTTTATCACAACATGCCGAGCCAGCCCGTGCAGGGTCGAGCCAACGTCGAGGCCCTGATCAGGGGCTTCAGCGCGACCTGGACGCAGACGACCTGGGACATCCTGAACATCATGAGCTCAGGCAACGTCGTGATCGCGGAACGGGTGGACCGCACGAGGGCCGGAGACAGGTCCGTGGACCTCCCCGTCGTGGGCGTCTTTGAGATGGAAGCCGGCAAGATCAAAGTTTGGCGCGATTACTTCGATCTCGGCACGTACACAACAGGGATGAACTGACCACCCCGCAGCCCCTTTCCCCTGCCGTGGCGGTGGCGGCCGGCGCTATCACCTGCCCGTCCCCCTCATGTGACCCGATCCCGTGAAGAAGGGCGGGCGAGGGGTCTCTCCGAAACGCCGTCCGGACCCGCACCCTGAGAACCTCGGCGCCCCGCGCCCGTGGTCCGCCAGAGTGAAGGAGAGACCCCTCGCCCGCCCAACCTTCAGCCAAGAGCACAGGGTACAAAAAAACAGGTGACGGCAGGTGCAAGCACCCACCGCCACCCTTGGCACGCCCCCCCAGGGCGTGTTTTGCCCACCCATCCAGGCGTGGGACTTTGTGCCGGTGGGAACGACCGAGGTCGAACCACACCGGCACGAAGCTGCTTCAGGCCGTCTTGCGCTCCAGGTCGAACTCGAAGGAGGGCTGGTCGGTGACTTCAGCAAGGGGCATGCCGCTGAGCGGAATCACCCTCGTGGAATCGCCATCAGCATACAGGGGATAGGCCCATGTTCCGTAGCGAACCACTTGGATCAGCTTCGGTTCGGTCGAGCTCGAGGTCGCGGGCACGGCCTCGGTGATCGAGCGCCAAACACGGTCCACCAACGTCATGCGCTCAGATACGGAGTCCGCCCACAGAGCCAACCGAATGCGCTTGCGCTCTTGGAGCGAAAGCGGTCGCACGATCCTGCGATGACCGCGGAAGCTGTGGGAGAGCAGGAATGCAATCGCCTCTTCTTCGGGCACCGGTTCCAGTCGGTGATCGTGATAGCCAGGCGTTTTCACGCGCCGACCGTCGCTGATATCGAGATATCCATCCGCCGCCACACGCATGCTCATCCTCCGTCTTTGTCATCCACGCCACATTGGGGGGCGTTTTCGGCTCGATCTAAGGACAAATCCCGTGCCGCACGCCGGTACGAAGTGACGAATGAGACCGTACCCTCTGTAAGTTGTTGCAGACAATAGACTTGGTGTGATCATGGTGAGGAGGCGGACGTTTTCCAGGCGCTCGATTTCGGTCACAAAGCTTCCACGGCTGGCAAACTTTGCAGAGCTTGCCGGCCATGACGTCTGAGAGTCCCGACGAGCTGGGCGCGCACGTATCGGCAGAAGGAGGAGTGCCCAACGCCCCCGCCCGCGCGGCCGCCATCGGTGCCGCGGTGCTTCAGCTTTTCACGAAACAGCCGAGCAGGTGGGCCGAGCCGGAGATCGATGACGAGACCGCACGAGCGTTCGCGGCGGCGCGACGGGAGCACGGCATCGACGTGGCCGGAGCCCACGACTCGTACTTGATCAACCTCTCGTCGCCGGACCGACGCCTTTGGAGGATGTCGCAGAGGTCCTTCGAGGCCGAGCTCCGTCGATGCACGACGCTCGGGCTGGACTTTCTCGTTACCCATCCGGGCAACGCCACCGATGGCGATCCCGAGGCCGGAATCGAACGGAACGCGAAAGGGGTCACGGAGTCACTGACCGCCGTCGATGGGCCTACACGCGTGCTCCTCGAGCTGACGGCGGGGAGCGGCACCAGCGTCGGCGCCACATTCGAGAATCTTCGTGGCATCATCGACCGAATTCCCGAGGAGCAGCGCGGGCGCGTCGGCGTGTGCTTCGACACCTGTCACGGGTACAGCGCCGGGTACGATCTCGTGTGCGACTATGAGGGCGTGTGGACCCGCTTCGACGAAATCATCGGGCTGGCCCGACTCGGCCTCATCCACCTGAACGATTCGAAGCATCCGCTCGGGTCCAGAAAGGACCGGCACGAGACGATCGGTGAGGGCACACTAGGCACCGAGCCGTTCAAGAAGCTCATGACGGACGAGCGCTTGCGCAGCGTGCCCAAGATCCTGGAGACTCCGAAGGGCGACGAGCCGGTCCAGTCGGACCGGGCCAACCTGGCCTTACTCAGGAGACTCCGCGCGGACGGTTGAGCGTCAGCGCGACTCGTTCGTGCCCGCCAGTGCATCGACGATGATCTCGCCTTCGGGCCGGATCCCTAGGACCGCCCGGAGCAGGGCGGCGAGGACGAGCACGCCGCCGAAGGTGCAGACCAGGAGCGGTCCGGTCGCAACGTCCCAATAGAACGACGCGCCGATGCCGCCCACGATAGCGAGGGCGCCGGCTAGCCAGGCGAGGACGAGGGCAAGGCTGAGCCGGTTCGTAAAGAGGAAGGCGATCACCGCCGGGATGACGAGGGCGCTGAAGACCATCAACACGCCAGCGACCTCGACCGAAAACGAAATCACGAGGCCGAACGAGGCATAGAACAGGAAGTCCCACAGGCGGACTCGCTCTGCCTTCTCAGGGGCGAAGCTGACCGTGAGGAAGGGGCGCCGCAGCACGAAGTGGAAGATTCCGACGACGGCGTAGACCGCGGCCATCCGCCCGATCGTCGACCAGTCGACCCAGATCAACGTGCCGGTCATGGTTTCTTGCAGGTGCTGGGTCCCCTCGGCGGTAAAGCCCGCGAGCATGATGACCGCGGCCCCGGCGACCACGAACGTGATCCCGATGATCGCCTCCTGGGGGACGGAAGACTCCTCCATTCGCGTCAGCGAGAACACGAGCGCACCGATCAGCGTGAACGCGAGAGAAAACACGAGGGATGGGGTCGTGCCGTGCTCGAAGCCCGCAAGAAGCGCCACCGTGGCTCCGAGGGCTGCGATCTGGGCGAACGCGAGATCGACGAAGATGATCTGCCGAGCGATGACGTGCAGTCCCAGGTATGCATGGATCGACAGGATCAGCAGCGCCGCTACGATGGGCGGAATCATCAGGTCGATCATTGCGTCGCCTCCTGCCTCATCATCAACGGCTGCTGAAGGCCCGGGCGAGGCCTCCAACCCAAAGTTCCACAAGGCCGAAGTAATCCTCCCCGCCTGCCATGACGCCGGGGGAAAGCGGCACTTGAACGAGCGTCGCTCCCCCACGGTTGCTGATCGCTTCCACCCTGGTCCGCTGGAAGTACGAGGCCGCGAGTAGCACGCCGATGTCGTCGCTCCGCATGCGTTCGATCAACTCCGATACGTGGCCGGGCGTCGGTTGGATGCCCGGCTTCGCCTCGACGTAGTCGGCACATCGCACCCCGAACCGGTCCTCGAAGTACGCCCAGTTCTTGTGGTAGCAGATGATCTCTCGGCCTCGGAAGACCTGGCCCTCGCCGAGCCAGCCACCCAGCTCGTCGATGAGGCGCACACCTCCGAATTCGTTGGTTTCGAGGAAGTTGAAGAGGGTGCCGTTCGTTGCGAGCTGCTCCAGCGTCGGGCCGCTCAACAACTCGACGAGCCGTTCGCCGAACAGGCGACGGTGAATGCGCTCGGCGAAGCTCGCCAGGCCACGGTCGAAGCGAGCGGCTCGTGCGGGGGCCACACGCTTGAGTCCCGCCGTGATGTTTCTGGCGACCTGAAGCGTCCTCAGCGGATCCGAGGTGACGTGTGGATTGCCAAAGATGTGGACGTCCCCCCCGCTCCGGTCAGCGGCCACGGGGATGTCGAGGAGCGTAATGCCCGTTGCCGCGGTGATGTACCCGCGCCCACCCTCGAGAACGTTGGCGTTGCCCGCGCGATCGAGCAGGGTAGGAACCCATAGCTCCAGGTCGAGCCCGGTCGTGACGAACGCGTCGGCCCGTCGCAGGTCGAGCGCGAAACTGGGTTTGGGCCGAACGAAGTGCGCGTCTTCGTTGGGATCCGCGATCGCCGATACCTCGACCTCCGAGCCACCGATCTCGCGCACGATGCTCGCGTATACAGGCAGCGTCGTGACGACCCTCAACGGGGCCTGTTGAAAGAGCGCGGCCTGCAATGCGTGCGGATGCACCGAGGCCAAGGCCATGGAGGCAAAGAGGACTGTGCGTAGCATTTATGCCATCTCCTCGAATCTCAATACGCTTCGTGTTTGTGCGGGCCCATCGCGAAGGTGGCCTGCAGGACGAACCGGCCTTCGTTGGAGGAGACCGCGCTGCGTCCCAGCAGGTCATACTCGAGTCGGACTCGTACGAACTCGCTTTGCCACCACGTGAGCGTTGGTGACACAAGCCACGCGGTCTGATTCGGATCGGCAGGGCTCTCGACGTGATCGGCTCGTGCCCCGACGAGCCAGCTCTCCCCCACCCGCGCCTCCACCCCACCCCACATGCCCAATGCCTGGTCTTGGCCCGCCGCCGGAAGCAAGCCGTCCAGTACCATGACGCCGCCCCTGAACGCGACGCCCCGATAGCGCGCTCGCGCCGGTGGCCGCCATGTGAAGGCCACTTCGGCGCCCAGCAGATTCCTATCGATGAGTGCTGTGGCGTCTTCGTACGATCCGTTGATCCAACTGAGGCCCAGGTCGAAATCGGTCGACGGCGACAGCACCCAAAAGGCATTCAAGTGTCCCAGGACGGAGGGCCGTCCCGACTCACCGAACAGTTCCTCGTTCTCACTCCTCGTGACCTCGACCGTGGCCTCGTACGTCCCCGCGCCTCCCCCAATCGGGAGAAGCCAATGAACGGACGCACCGGCCTGCGCGAGCGCTTCCTCGCCGACGAAGGCAAGGTGCGGCAGCGAACGCGTCTGAAACGGAAGGGCGTGCGAATGCCAACGATTCACCTGACCGAACTGCTGTTGGAACTTCCCGAACTTCAAGCTCAGTCCTCCAAGGAGGCCCACCCACTCGACGTAACCTTCTTCGACACTGAAGCCCTCGTCGGTGTGCTCCTCTCCGGTGCCCGCGAACGGCTCGAACTCACCGCCGGAGAAGTGTCTCGACACGAAGATCTTTGCGCGGGAATACGGGTCGAGATTGGAGATCAGGGAGATCTCGAACTCACGAGCGAAGAAGTTGTCCTGACGCACGTCGTCCTTGTTCACGTGCGCGAAGACGTCTCCTGTGACGCTGATCTCGGGGTTCAGGGCCTGGAGTGAGCGAGCGCCCCCGGCCGCGGCCTCGTCGTCGGGCGTCGTCTGTGGGTCTCCGGCGGCCGCCTGCGCGGCCGCGCGCAGCTGGGCGAGCGGGTCCTGTGCCTCCTCGGTTTGTCCGGCCGCGGTGAGTCGGGCGACCTCTCGGGTGAGGCTATCGACCCGCGCAGCCAATCGCGCGAGCTCCGCGCGAAGCGAGTCCTGCGGAGTTTGGGCTGACGCCGATAGCGGTGCCAAGGCCAGACCCAAGACCACGGCGATGAGGCTCCCAGGACCACGGATGGCCCACGGGGATAGGGATTTCATGATTCTCCGAGCACTCTTGTTGCTTCCTGGATGATGTGGTGCGCTCGGGCCTGTGACCGAGCGGGCAGGGCGCCGCCGAAGCGGCGCCAGGCATCAGACCAGGGGCGGAGCTCTCGGAGGCGGGCCTTCGAGTAAGGTGTCGAGAATGTCGGACCGCGGTTGTGCGGGCCTGGAAGAGCGCACGACGGCGTGCGCGGCTCTGCTCTCGAAGAACGCCGCGACGAGCGAGAGGTTAGCGCCGACCTGTGAGCAGATACGGTGGTCGTGCGCGTGCCCGCAGCGGCCGGGGTCATGCGCGCTCTCGATGGCGGCTTGGTCGACGAACTCCCCACGTTCCAGAAGCGGAACCGCGACGCTCAAGGCGAGCACGAGCGCCGCGAGTCCGGCAGAAAGGATCTTGTGGGCGTGGCGTCTGGTGATCATCGAACTTTGAGCTTAGGCGCGCCGATCACTCGGTGCAATGAGCCGCACGGGCCCCACACGTTCGGGGCCCGAGGAGTACTACACGGCGCCCAGTCATGTGGTGCCTTGGACTCAATGACCTGTCCGGGCCCTCAGCCACTGCATATATTCGGTGCGCACATCGGAGGGCTCACTTATTGAGCCAACAAACCGAAGCCGGGACTGACTCTCGAGGACGACGCTATGCCCCCACCGAGGGGAAAGCGGCAACTCTCGGGGAGGTCGCAAGAAATTCATCCCGGGCTTCAATATTGCCCCTTCGGTGTGTATGCGGGGGCCGACGCCTTTCCACGACGTTGTGGTGCGGGCGCCGGCCCTTCGCTACTTCTGCGACACCTGCAAGCTTTCATCATCGGATTCGTCATGGCCGACGTGCGAGCCACCCGCTTGGTTCACTTCAGCGCCGCGCACCGACTGTACCGCGCGGACTGGTCCAACGAGCGTAACCTCGAGGTCTTCGGGGATTGCTCGAACCCGAACTGGCATGGCCACAACTACGAGCTCGAGGTGACGGTCGAAGGCAAGGTCGATTCCGAGACCGGCTTCGTGATGGACCTGAAGGACCTAAAAGACCTTCTGGAGCGTCGGGTCGTATCGGATGTGGACCACAGGAATCTCAACATCGAGGTCACATGGCTGGAGGACGTGAATCCGTCTACGGAGAACGTCGCCGTCGCCATCTGGGGCCGGCTCGTGAACGAGCTTCCGGATGGCGTGCGCCTCGCCAAGGTGCTGCTTCGAGAGACGCCAAGAAACTGGGTCGAATACACGGGAGGATAGGCTGATGAGCAACGTAGCCAAGGGAACGGCTGTCGGGGTCGACCTGTCCGACGCCGCGTTCGAGGATCTGGTGGCAGAGATGATCCGACGACTCGGTGACGATCCGACCCGACCCGGAATGCTCAAGACGCCGGAACGGGTCGCCGAGTCGATGAGATTCCTGACGAAGGGGTACGGCGAGCGTCCCACCGAAGTGCTCGGGGACGCGCTCTTCGAGGAGTCCCATCAGAACATGGTGGTGGTGAAGGACATCGAGCTGTACTCCCTATGCGAGCACCACCTCTTGCCGTTCTTCGGGAAGGCGCATGTGGCGTATATCCCGAACGGCCAGATCGTGGGTCTCTCCAAAGTCGCGCGGCTCGTAGAGGTCTTCGCGCGCCGCTTTCAGGTGCAGGAGCGGCTCACCGATCAAATTGCCCAGGCGCTGTGGGACACGACGCAGCCGCAGGGCGTGGGCGTCGTGATCGAGGCCTACCACCTTTGCATGATGATGAGGGGTGTGGAAAAGCAGAACTCGAAGACGATCACTTCTGCCATGAGGGGCCTCTTCTTGTCCGATCAGCGGACGCGCGACGAGTTCCTCAGGCTCACTACGAGTGAGCATCGGCCGCTCTAAGAACCGGCTCGTTGGTCGCTTCTTGCCATGCACCTACTCCTCACTGATCGGCTCACCTGTCCCAGGTGTGGTCCCCCCTTTGGCCTGGTGCTGCTCGCGAGCCGACTGGGTGACAGGGTGGTCGACGAGGGCCGGCTGGGCTGTCCAAACTGCCGGGACTCGTTTCCCATCGAAGGGGGTTTCGCAGACCTCCGTGCGCCGCCGAGGGGTGACATACCCCCAGGGCTGGTCGGCGCCCCACCTGTGCAGGCGACCGAGGACTCCGATCGGCTGGTGGCGCTCCTCGGGGTCGTGAGTGGACCCGGCACGGTCGCTCTGGTCGGGGAGCCGGCCCGCTATGCGTCCGCGGTGACGGCCACGAGCGACGACATCCACGTCGTGGGCGTAGATGCGGACCTGCGCGCTTGGCCGGAAGCGCCTGGAGTCAGCCGCCTCGTCGCCGCACCCGGCCTTCCATTCTTCGGGTCCACCCTCCGCGCTGTCGCCGTGGACGGTCGCCTAGGCGCGGCGTGGGTCACCGAAGCCGCCCGCTGTGTCGTCCCGAGGGGTCGAGTCGTGGTCACGCGGGCGACGGAAGAGGCGGAGGATGTCCTCCGCACAGCGGGTCTCTCCGTGTTGGCCGCGGAGGCCGAAACGGTTGTCGCCGCAAGGGGTTGAGCGTTGCGTTGCTCCACGCCGCTCGCCTACCTTGGCGGTCCTCGCATGACCGCCCGGACGCCGCGTCAGCGGCCCATTCGGGCGGCCAATCCAACGGTCGTATGGCGTTCTGGAAGAAGCTACTAGGTGATGACGGCCCCCGGTCGGTCGACTATTACCAGGAGGGCACGGACCTACTCGCGGACGGGAAATTCCACGAGGCGCTGACGTCGTTCCGCCTGGCTCTCAAGGAGTCACCAGGCGATGCCATCGTGCTACAACAGATCGCAATCTGCTACACGCGCATCGGCATGACCGTAGAGGCGGCCAAGACGTATCGACACGTGCTCCAGAAGGATCCAGGTGCGTCTGGTGCCCACTACGGACTCGCGTTCATCCTGCTCCGAGGCGAGCGCCCGGACGAGTCGATACCGCACCTGGAAGCCTTTCTTGCCAACGCGCCGGAGGGAGCCGATGCCGGCGCGCACGTTGAGCACGCGCGCTGGACGCTGTCGCAGCTCAGGGCTGGGACGCACGATCCCTCGCAAGAACCACCGCTGTAGATGTCCGCTCCCAACGTGCGCGAGGTCCGCGTAAGGTGGACCGGGGAAGGCACGGTCTTCGAGGGAGGCCCAGACGGGGGCCCGACGATTACACTCGACAGCGACGTCGAGAAGGGCCCGTCGCCGACGCACCTGCTGCTGATTGCGCTGGCCGGTTGCATGGCGGTCGATGTGAAGATGATCCTCGAGAAGTCACGCGTTCCTCTGGAGTCCATCGAGGTGGAAGCCGTAGGGGTGCGGGCTGAGTCGGCTCCGCGACGTTTCCTATCCATCACGCTTACGTACGAGCTGCGGGGTCCCGAAGATGAGCACGAGGCGCGCCTTCAGCGTGCCCTCGATCTCTCTCGTGACAAGTATTGCAGCGTCCTGCACTCGCTAGATCCCGGCATTGAGATCGAGCTTCGCGTGGTTCGGGTCTAGCGGGCCGGACGCTGAGCGAGGCGACGCGAGTGTCAACACTCACGCATACCAAGAACGACACCCCGGTGCCGAGCTCGACGCTCGTTCAGTTATTCTTCGAGGCCATCGACGAGCACAGGGGGCGCGTCGCCTTTCAGCGCATGGCGTCCGAGACCTCGTTGGCAGACGTCACGTACGACGAGGCGCTCCGCGTGGTCAAGCAGATCGTCGCGGCGCTGGAGGGCCGCGGCATCGCTCGGGGCGACCGTGTCGCGATCCTCTCCGAGAATCGGCCGGAATGGGCCTTGGTCGACTATGGTTGCCTGTGCGCGGGCGTGCTCGACGTTCCCATCTATGCGACGCTGAAGGCACACCAGGTCGGTTACCTGTTCGAGGACTCTGGAGCTCGCATGGCCTTCGTCTCGACGGCGGACCAGATGGAGAAGGCTCTCGCCGCCGCCGCGGAACTCGGTCACGAGATCGAGGTCGTCGTCTTCGATCCGCCTAGAGCCCTCCCTGCGGGGGTCGTGTCCTGGCAGGCCTTTCTGGACTCGGGCCGCGCGCGCGCGGAGGGTTGGCCGGACGATGACTTCCGTACGCAAGCCCTCCGCGCTCAGCCAGGCGACGTCGCCACGCTGCTCTACACTTCAGGGACGACGGGGGACCCCAAGGGCGTCATGCTGACGCACAACAATGTCGCCTCCAACGTGCGCGTCACCAGCATGGCGTACGACGTCAGCCACGCCGATAACACGGTCAGCTTCCTGCCGCTCTCGCACATTCTCCAGCGGATGGCCGACTACCTGTTCTTCTGGCTCGGGTGCAGGATCGCATATCCCCGCACGACGCAGACGCTCGTCGACGACCTGAAGGTCATCCAACCCACCATCGTCGTTTCCGTGCCGCGGGTCTACGAGAAGATCTACAACGGAGTCATGGAGGCTCACGGACTGAAGAAGGCGCTCATCGGTTGGGCGGTCCGGGTCGCCGACCGGGCGGCCGACCTCAGGCTGGAAGGACGAGAGCCGGGCGGTCTGCTCGGCCTGCAGTACTGGATCGCGGACAGGCTCGTCTTCTCGAAGGTGAAGCGGGCCGTTGGCGGGAGGCTGCGATTCTTCGTCAGCGGCGGGGGTCCCCTCGCGCCGGAGCTGAACCGTTTTTTCTACTCGATCGGCCTGACGATTATGGAAGGCTACGGGCTCACGGAAACGAGTCCGGTGACGAATCTCAACACGTTCACGGATTTCCGCATCGGGACGGTCGGGAAGGTCGTGCCGGGCACCGAAGTGCGTATTGCGGAGGACGGCGAGATTTTCGTGCGGGGTCCGCAGGTCATGAAGGGGTACTATAAGAAGCCGGAGGCCACGGCCGAGTGCATCGACGCCGACGGATGGTTTGCGACCGGGGACGTCGGCGAGCTGGACGCGGACGGCTTCCTCAAGATCACGGACCGCAAGAAGGACCTCATCGTCACCGCCGGTGGAAAGAACGTCGCCCCCCAACCGATCGAGAACCGTCTCAAGACCCATCCGCTCATCGAGCAGGCGATCATGCTCGGCGATCGCCGCCGATACTGCATCATGCTTGTCGTGCCTGCGTTCGGTCCGCTCGAGACGTGGGCGAGAAGCGCCGGCATCGACTGGCAGAGCAGAGAGCAGCTCGTCGGCGACCCGCGCGTCGTGGAGTACGTGCAGGGTGAGGCCACCGGCATGCTCGGCGACCTAGCCTCGTACGAGACTCCGAAGAAGTGGGCTGTCTTGCCCGAGGAGCTGACGGAGGAGAATGGGTTTCTCACGCCGAGCCTCAAGATCAAACGTCGCGTCGTCGAGGACCGTTTCTCCGAGCTGATCGATTCGCTTTACGTCGATGAAGCGGCGGGCTCGCATCGTGAGTGAGGGGAAGCCTGCGCCCGTCATGGCGGTCGTGAGCACTGCGCCGGATGCGGCGGTCGCCGAGCACATCGGTAGGGTTCTGGTCGAGGAGAGACTCGCGGCATGTGCCAACATCCTCGAGGGCGTTACTTCCATCTATACGTGGAAGGGATCGCTACAGCACGAGCGAGAGGTACTCATGGTGCTCAAGACGACATCGGCCGCGCTCCGCGAGATGAAGGAGAGGCTCGTCGAGCTTCACCCGTACGAGGTACCCGAGGTCTTGGTGGTGGACGTGCATGACGGCCACCAGCCCTATCTGGACTGGATCGGCTCTGCGGTGGGCCAGGATGTCTAGGCGGCGAAAGAAGAAGAGGCTCAAAGAGGCGGAGTCGCTGCAGGTCGAGTTGCTCCAGGACGGCGATGAGGGAAGCTCACAGCCTGTAAGCTCACAGCCTGAAGTGCCACCTCAGGCGCCCCCTGCGCGAGAGACGAGCGACCGATGGGCCAAGGCGGTGGGCCAGCTAAGACCGAGCCCCAAGGACGACCGCAGACGGGCCGCGAGTGAGAAACCGTCCGCCCTGCCCGAAGACGAAGCCAAGGTCACGGCGCGCGATCACGCCGCAACCGTACGGCCCGCTGGCGAGCCCTTGGCCCGCGCGAGGGAGCTCGTGGAGCGCGGACGAATTCACGAAGCCATCGAACTGTATCTGGGCATTCTCACCGTCAATCCGTCTAACCTGAAGGCACACAACAATCTGGGTGTCCTCCTCGACGAGCTGAAGCAGTATGAAGCGGCGCTCGAGCATTTCGTGGCAGCCGAGCGGCTCGCGCCAGAAAACGTCGAGGTCCTCGCCAACTTCGCGTCCACGCTGACGTCTCTGGCCCGGTACGAGGAGGCGGAGGCTCTGCTGCGCCGCGCTCAGCGCCTGGCGCCTGACGACGTGCTGGCCCGGCTGGGCATCGGCGTCCTGTACTTCCGGAGAGGCCTGTACGGTAACGCGGAGGCCGAGCTGGGGTGGGTGTGCGCGCGCGACGAGCACAACGGTGCGGCGTACTACTACCGGGGTGAGGCATTGAACCGCTTGAGTCGGTTCGACGAGGCGGTCGATGCTATGGAGCGGGCCGCCCTTCTGATCCCCGGCGACCCCCGACCGTTCTATACCCTCGGTCACCTGTATGACCGTGGCTATCGACCCGAGGAGGCGGCCGAGATGTATCGACGTGCTCGGGAGCTGCAGAACCCGTGATCCGCGTAGTTCTCAGTGACTTGGCCACGCTGAGGGTCGACGGTCTGGTGAGGCCCGTGCGATCCGATCTCGCCCCGGTCGACCACGCGTCCCGAGACCTCATGATCGCCGCAGGTCCTGAGCTGGCGGAGCGGCTGGAGCGGCTCGGCATGCTGCCCGTAGGCGGAGCCGTGCTCACGCCCTCCGGACGTCTCACGGCCGACTACCTCATCCACGTCGTGGTCATGTCCGAGGAGGAGCCCCAGACGAGCCTATCCATCCAACGCGCGCTCCTTAACGGGCTGCGCCGTGCATCGGACTGGGGCCTCGAATCTCTGGCTGTGCCCGCGCTCGGCTTGGGTGCCGGAACCATCGAGCCCGAGGCGCCCGCGCGCAGTCTGGTCGACATCCTCTTCAACCATCTCGATGAGGGGGTGCCTCCCCTCGAGCTGACCATCGTCGTGGACTCGGAGTTCGAGTCCACGCTCTTCGGCCGGCTCGTCGAGGATGCCACACGTCTGCGCGGATCCCTGCAGAATTAGCTGCAGGCCCAACTCCGCCTAGCGCACACGAGGCTGGTCTTGATCGAGGGGCCAGGGCCATCTTGGAGGGTCCCAAGGACCATCGAGGTCTGGAGCAGGGTCAAAAGGGGGAGTTGATGCGGGATGCGTAAGCGGGCGCTCGGGGTTTCCATCTTGCTCGTTTGGTTCGTGATGGTGGGATGGCAGGTCCGTCGCGAGTACTTCCAGCCGGAACTCACTCGCCTCACGGAGGCGGCCCTGGGATTGGCCCCCGGCGTCAGTTTCTACACGCTGACCATGGGAGGCCGGACGGTCGGTCAGGCGACGTCCCGGCTCGACACGCTGCCCGACGGCTTCCGCCTCGAGGACGTCATGAACCTCGAGCTGCCGGCGCTCGGACAGACAGGTGTGGCGGTCGCTCGGACGAGCGTGAAGCTCAGCCCCGCCCTGGTGATGGAGTCGTTCGAGTTCACGCTCGACAGTGAGGTCGGTCGTTTCGCGGCCAGCGGGACCGTAGGGGCCGACACCACCCTCAATGTTTCGATACGATCGGCGGGGAGCGAACAGAACCTGAGCTTCCGCATGCCCCAGCCGCCGGTCATGTCGAACGTAGTTCCCATCCGGATCGCGATGAGCGGTGCACTCAAGGTAGGCGAGACGATTCGCCTGCCCGTCTTCGATCCAACGAGCCTCAGCACGAGGACGGTCGAGGTCCGCATCATGGAGCACGACACGCTTGTCGTGACGGACTCCGTGTCATTGGACCCCGCCACGGGACGATGGGCGTCGGCCCACGTCGACTCGATCCCGGCGTGGCGCATCGCCGAAATCTTCGGAGGGATTCAGGTCGAGAGTTGGGTGGACGCGGACGGACGCGTGCTGCGCTCGTCGAGTCCGCTGGGTTTTTCGATGGAGCGGACAGAGTACGAGCTGGCGAGGCAATCGCAGGAGGATGCGCGACTCGTCGATGCGTCCCCGATCGACTCGGACGTCATTCTGTCGACCGCCGTGCAGAGCAACGTCGACTTCGACAACGTGGAACAGCACGACGAGCTGCGCTTCCGTCTCACCGGCGTCGATCTCGCGGGCTTCCAGCTCGACGGAGGGCGCCAGACCCTACGTGGGGACACGTTGATCGTGCGCCGCGAGCGCTGGGACGACGTAGAGCCCGGCTACACGCTTCCCTACAGCTTCATGGACCTACGTGAAGCCTTGGAGCCCGAGCCGCTCATTCAGAGCGACGACCCGCGTATCCGTGATCAGGCCCGGAGCATGACTGCGGCGCGGGCGCAGTGGCGACAGGACCCCAAGGACGTCGCGCGGCAGCTCACCACTTCCGTGTTTCGGATGTTGGAAAAGAGCATCACGTTCTCCGTCCCGAACGCCGTGCAGGTGCTCGAGACACGACGTGGTGACTGCAACGAGCATACTGTCCTGTACGTCGCCTTAGCCCGCGCGTTGGGTCTTCCAGCCCGGACGGCTGTCGGCCTGGTCTACGTGAACGGGGCGTTCTTCTATCATGCCTGGCCTGAGGTCTGGCTCGACGGATGGGTCGCGATGGATCCCACCTTCGGTCAAATCCCGGCTGACGCATCCCACATCCGCTTCGTCATTGGAGGCCTGGCTCAACAGGTCGAGATCGTGCGTTTGATCGGGAATCTCCAGATCGAGGTGCTCGGGCCGCTCGCCGGGACGGCCGAATGAGCCCCGACGGGCAGCAGGGAGCGGCGGTTTTGGCACCGCGCGAAAGAACCGAAGCGCTGGGCCCGATGCTAGAACTTCAGGGTGTCGGCAAGCGATACGGCGGCTTCAATGCTGTGAACTCTATCGACCTCACCGTTGCACGCGGCGAGATCTTCGGATTCCTCGGCCCCAACGGAGCGGGGAAGACGACCACGATCCGTATGGTCGCAGGCGTCCTGCGCCCGAGTAGCGGACGCATCCTCATCGGCGGCGAGGATCTCGAGCAGAGCCCGGAAGCCGCCAAGGCGCGGGTCGGCTACATCCCGGACCGTCCCTACCTGTATGAGAAATTGTCAGGCGGGGAGTTCCTGCGGTTCGTCGCGGGCTTGTGGGGTCGCGAAGGCGACGAGGTTGAAATTCGCTTGGACCGGCTCCTCGAGCTCTTCCAGCTGACACAGTGGAAGGACGAGCTCATCGAGAGCTACTCGCACGGCATGCGTCAGAAGCTCCTCATCAGCTCGGCGCTGATCCATCAGCCCGAAATCATCGTGGTCGACGAGCCCATGGTGGGCCTGGATCCCAGGTCCGCCCGGCTCTTGAAAGACCTATTCCGCACCTTCGTCGCGAACGGGGGCACGATCTTTCTGTCGACCCACACGCTCGAGGTCGCTGAGGCGCTTTGTGACCGCATCGCCATTCTGGCCGAGGGCGAGATCATTGCGCTCGGCACGATGGACCAGCTGCGGACGCAGTCGCACGCCGGCGAGGCTCACCTCGAAGAGATCTTCCTCAAGGTGACGGGCGGGGAAGCGATGGCCGACGTGATCGAGAGCCTCCGGGCGGCCATTTCTCAGTGAGCGGGGTCGCGCGCCGGCCCGGGCTCTTTTGGCTCCTCGGGCCCAAGGTCCGTACCAAGATCAACCGCGCTCGCACCGACGAGGGTCGGTTCTTCAAGACCCTTCTGTTGGGCTTCATGGGCTTCTTCTTCTGGTCCCTGATTTTCGCCGTAATCTTCAGGATGTTGATCTACTTCCGTGGGACGCAGGGCATTGGCGATCTTCTCGCGAGCAAGCTGCTGGGGCTCGCATTTGTCACGTTCTTCATGATCCTGGTCCTCTCGAACGTGATTACAGCTCTGTCGACTTTCTTTCTTTCCGAGGACCTCGAAATCGTGATCGCTGCCCCGGTCGAACCCGAGACCGTGTATGGGGCGCGGTTGATCGAGACCCTCGTCGACTCCTCGTGGATGGTCGCCCTACTCGCCGTGCCGCTGCTCACGGCCTATGGAGTCGTGTACGCGGCCGACTGGCGATACTACGTGCTGGCCGTCGGGACGCTCGTGCCGTTTCTCGTCATCCCGGCTGTGGTGGGAAGCGCGGTGACGCTCGTGCTGGTCAACCTGTTCCCGGCTCGCCGGACCCGCGACCTGCTGGCGCTGATCGGCCTCTTCGCCGTGGCCGGCGTTGTGGCCCTGTTGCGCTTCGTCCGCCCGGAGCGCTTGATGCAGCCCGAAGAGTTTCGGGACCTGGTCGACTTCGTGGCGGTCCTCAGGACTCCCACCTCGCCGTGGCTGCCCAGTCAGTGGGTAGCCGACACCCTGATGTCCTATCTCGGGGGCTTCTTTCAGTGGTTTCCGTTCGTTTTTTTGTGGTCGACCACGGCCGCCCTAGTGGTGCTCGGTGCTTGGCTGCACAAGTCGTACTTCGACGGGGGATTCACGCGTGCCCAAGAGGGCGCGGAGCGGAAGGGCGGGCGCACACGCTCCCTCTTTGTCGAGCGGGCCTTTGCAGGCGCCCGGCCGAGCACCCGGAGCTTGGTCGCGAAGGAGATCAAAGTATTCTTCCGCGACACGACTCAGTGGTCGCAGCTGATTTTGTTGGGCGTGCTCGTGGCGGTATACGTCTACAACATCACCGTGCTGCCACTCTATACCGGCGAACAGGTCACCTTCCTGCTCATCAACGTCGTCTCGTTCCTCAACCTGGGGCTGGCCGGTTTCGTGGTTGCAGCGATCGCCGCACGCTTCGTGTTCCCCGCGATGTCCATCGAGGGTCGCATGATGTGGCTGCTCCGCTCGTCACCCTTGGACGTCCGAGAGTTATTCTGGGCGAAGTACTGGGTGGGGACCGTGCCCCTACTCGCAATCGCTATCCCGCTCATCGTCATCACGAACATCGTGTTGGAAGCCTCGAGCTTCATCCTAATCCTGACGACGCTGACGATGGTCGGCGTGACCTTCGCGCTCACCGCGCTCGCATTGGGGTTCGGCGCGCTGTATCCGAACTACGAGACGGAGAACGTAGCCGAGATTCCGACCTCCTTCGGAGGGCTTCTCTTCATGATGAGCGCGGTCAGCTATCTAGCCGGGGTTGTGATCCTCGAGGGTTGGCCGGTATTCCTGTATTTGAACTCACGGTTCCAGGGGGAAGGGGCTGCGTTCGGAGCGACCCCCGTAATTCTCGGGGTGTCCGGGGCGACGGTGCTTACCGCCGTGGCGATCTGGGCACCACTCAGGGCCGGCATCACCAAGGTGCGGGCGACCGACCTTTAGGGCGGAGGGTCCATGCTCGAGGCGATCAAGAACTTCTTCGGCTCTTCTATGAGCCCCCCAGCGGCCGGGGCAGAGAGTGCCGCGGCTCGAGAGGACATTCAGCTGGCGGCATGTGCTCTGCTGCTCGAGATCGCCCACGCGGACTCGGAGTTCTCCGACGAGGAGCGTCAGCATGTCGAGCTGGCGATGCGCCGCCACTTCGATATGGCCGGCCCGGAGGCCGAACGGCTCCTGCAACTGGCGGAAGCCGAGCGAGTGCAGGCCGTGGACCTTTGGCAGTTCACGAGGCTGATCGCCAACGGCTACTCGGTCGGGCAGAAGATGGTTCTGGCGGAGATCATGTGGGGTCTCGTATACGCCGACGGCGAGCTGAAGGCCAAGGAGGACTACCTGATGCGGAAGATCTTCAGCCTCCTCCGCCTGGAGCCAGGCTATCTGGCCGAGGCACGCCGGCGCATGGAACTAGGGACCGAACGAGGGATCGACTAGATCCGGGGGTGACACGGCTCCCGCCGTCGGGCATATTGGGACTCGGACAGCACCGACCCTTCAACAGCGGCGACCGATGCGAGACCTCGTTCCTGGCGGCTTCATCTTCACACACCTGATCTTCTGGACGGTCGTGGGGCTCGTCGCCGTCGGTACCAACGCGGTAGCGATCATCTTGTCGATCGGCCTGGGTCTGCTCGTCGTGGAGACTGCTGCTCAGCAGAAATGAACGACGGACCGGGCATCGGGCTCGCGGTTGTCGCTCTCATCGGTCTAGCGTGGGGCCTCTGGTTGGGTATGCCGGGTCGAGACCGTCCAAACGCCGACGAGATCGAGCGCGCCATGGAGGCAGGCACCCACCGCCGCCGCCGGGGCAGGGCCAAGCGGTCCATCAATCCATTCGCCTGGATGCGCAGGAAGGCCGAGGCTCCCCCGTCCAAGAGCCGAAGGGGCTTCAAGATTAAGGCGCCCGACGACCGCTCGTAGTCCAAAACTGGTTCACCAAACTACGAGAGGCTACACCCGCCTCAACTCTTCGACGATCAGAGCGTGCTCGTCCCGCATTCGTCGATCCAACGTGGCCAGCGGCACACGACGTGCCTCGCTGTGGGCTGCGAGTAGTCGATCGAAGGGGTCGCGCGTCCAGGACATGGGCAGCGCCTTCTCGATGAGCGGAACGAGCGGCACCTCGTCCAAGGTGAATCGGGGGTCGCGTGCGAGCGCGTCACGGAACTCGGGCTGGTGCACCTCGAGCCGCCCAACTTCGGCAAGGAACTGGATCTCCAGCAGAGAGACCGGGGAGATGCCCCACGGTCGGTAACGCTCGAGCCAGGGGAACTCGTCGAGCCGCGGCACGTCCAGAACGATCCAGAGCAGGAAGTGCGTATCGAGAAGCGCGCTCACCCCTGGTCAGGCTCGGGGGCGCGGCCTGGGTGCAGGTCCCCTTCCGGACCGTCCCACACCCAGCCCCACTCGTCGGCGTGAGCGGCTTCGTCGCTGCGCAGGATGGTCGAGTAGTCCGGGACTGATTCGCGTACCCTTGCCTCAACCTCCCTCTTCAGGAGGATCCGTCGGCCCCGACGTTCGATGCAGACCACTTCTCCCGCAGCGACCTCATCCAGGAGTCGGAACCAGTTCTTACGAGCGTCGCTCGCCGTCACGCGCTTCATGTGTACAACGTACACGTGCTAATCGTGAGAGGCAATCGGCCTGTTCACGTCATCAGCGTGTTGAAAACCACGAGCACACTCCCGATCACGGCCCCCAGCACGTAGCCGAGCCGGACGATCAGCTTCAGCTCCCGTTCTGTCACCTTGCGCACAATCTCTTCCATGCGCGCCGTGGGAAAGTGCAGGACCTTCTCTTCCACCCTGCGCGCCACATCGATCCGCTCAACCACCGCGGGCACCTGCGTCTGGAGCCACTCCCAGATTGGATCCCCGAGGGCCGTCTCGATCCGTCGAGGTCCGTTCTCGGGCAGCCACCGGGCGGGCGTCCCGATCGGGCGGTCGAGCACTCTGGCCGCGATGCTTCGGGCTCCGGTCCCGATGGCGCGCCGAGCGCCGTCGGTGCGCGCGGCGGCGACCAGCGCCTCCGTGACCCGCTCTCGCGGTACTCTGTCCAACAGCTGACCCCACGTGCTCGCGCCGGCCCGGTCGATGCCGGCATGAAGCTTCTCGATGATGAACTCACGCGTGGCCGGATCTCTCGCCATGCCGACGACCCAGCCCACTAGGGTCTTTCTCGACTCGAGTACGCTGGGGTCGTCCGGGTCGCCCAGGACACCTGCCACGGGACGTCGCAGGAAGTCGACGATCGCTTCATTCACGCCGCGGGCCATCGCGTCCTGGACGGCCTGGTCGCGAAGGATCTCCGAGAGCCGTTCGGCGCCCTCGGCCTCGATCGTGTCGAGGACCTTGTCTACCGTATCGTCGGTCATCACCAGCCTCGCCACGATGCGCTGATGGAACTTGAGGTCGCGAAGGAAGCGGTGTAGGAGGTCGTGGATGGTGGACTCGAAGCGCGCGCGGGCCTTGGGGTCCTCGAGGAGCCCACCGAGCCGTTCGGCCGCCAACGGCAGATAGCTGGCAATCGCCTTCTCGACCGAGCCCACCAGGCCGAGGGGAAGGATCTCCTCGAAGGTCTTCCCGGGAGCCAGCACTCTTTGGGCGGCTCGACCCAGGTAGTCGTCCACAGCCGCCGCGAAGTCGTCACTCTGGACGGCGTTCTGAAGCCACTCGTCCACGAGCTGCTCAACCGCCGTGCCCCGGGCCGGCGTGAGCAGGCCGGCGATGGGCTCGTCTGACACCGCCGCGACGATGTCGTCGGTGCGGCGGACCATGGCCTCGGCGAATCGCTCGGACGCGAGGTAGTCATCGAGTTGGCCGAGACCTCGCGCCAATGCTTCCTCCACGAGTCCCTCAAGGTCGTCCATCACGCCCTCAGGGATGAGCTCACGGAGCGTTCCGCGTTCCCGGTTGAGCACTTCGTCGACGAGGTGGGCGAGCCGCTGGTCGAAGGCATCTCTGAACTCACCTTCGGCAAAGGTGCTCGTCAGGTCCTCTGGCGTGAGGAGCCGACTCCCGACCGTCCGTCCGATCGCTGCGGCCAGGCGTGGCTGGTTCTTTGGCACCGCGCCTTGGAAGAAGTTTATTCGCCAGCGACCGAACAGGAGGGGCGGCTCGTACGGATGAAAGAGCATCCAAATCGCGACAGAGTTGGTGAGCCCACCGGCGAGCGCCCCAAACCCTATCGTGATGACTGCTCGGACGAGCTCGTCGGACACCTAGCGCCTCTCGTGCACCATCAAGCCACGCACCGGAAAGTCTCCCGTGGTCGTGGAGACCTCCCCGACGACCTCGAAGAGGGCTCGCACGGGAAGCAGCGGCCCCGGACCGGTTCCGGGGCGGATGTCGGACGAGATCGCGCGCAGCTCGGCCTCGAACGTCCCATCGTTGGACCACACCCTCCACGAGGCCGGCACATCACGACGCGCTGGAGGGAACGCCTGAGTCGCGTTCCAATCCAGGTTCAGTTCCGACCACTGCAGACTCGAGCCGTCGAGGTCAGCCCAGCCGCGGTAGAGGGGCTCCACCTCTCCTCCGTGTTCCGCGTCGGCCGCCAGAACGACGCTCAACGAGTCGCCGGACACGAGGAAGCCCCAGTCTCCGCCGGGAGGGCCGGCGCCGGCGGACGCACGGGCCAGGTGAAGGACCACGCCGTCCACGCGCTCTTCGGCTAGGTATGCGGCCCCCTCCAGGAGCTCGACGGATTCGCCCCGCGTACCTCCCCAGCTCGCTTGCGATTCGCCGAGCACGAGCTCCAGGCTCCGGGCTCCGTCGTCGAAGATGATCCCGTCCACCACGTCCCCTTCCTCTACCAGGAGCCGCATATTCCCGTACGGCAGGAAGCGGGCGGGCGCCCGACTCGGAGGCGTCGTCCATTCCTCCGCGTAGAACGCGTCCCAAGTGCCACTACGAGCCAGCCACCCCCGTGCTTCACGCCGCACAGCATCGGGCAGGGACGTGGCGCGAATGATCCAGGGGACCAAGAACAGGCTGTCACCGCTCACGCTGGCGAACACGAAGTGCTGTTCGAACACTGGTGTTGTGACGTTGGCGCCCCCGGCATCGGTGCCCTCGCCGAGCGGCTCGGCACTGGGAACCGGTGCGGCCTCACCACAGGCAACGCTGGTCACCAGCAGCACCGGCGCCAGGACCCGCAGGACGGCTACCGTTCTTGCCATGTCGCCTTATGTGTGGCGTCGAGAATCTGCGTAGGCGTCGCATCGAGGAGTCCGTCGAGTCGTCCGATGAAGCGGCCGATCGTCCTCCTGTTGCGGCCCAAGTCGCCGCGAGTACCGCGGGACGCCGACGTCAGGTCCACCCGCGTCTGAGCGTTCTCATCGAGACCGATCTTGATTCGCACGTCTTCGGCCGCGAGGAAGAGAAAGGGACTGACGCTCGCTTCGATCACGCCTTCCTGGTCGTCGGCAACCCAGAGGCTCCAACCCCTGAGTCCTCCGGAGGCCAGACTCGTGGCGGCCTGCCACACGTTCTCGAAGGGAATCGCATACGTCCTGCCCGAGAGTCGATGGTCGATCGAGGTCGGGTCTGTTTCAGCCCGATGCTCCGTGAGCCCTCTCAGGAGTTCCTTCAACGTCCGGTGAGGGCCGACCCGAGCGCGAACCGGATCGTTACGTTGGCGTCGACCGTCTGATCGCCGGCTTCGATGGGCGTGGGTGCGGCTTGCATGGCCCTGGCGCTGAGCTCAGCGAAGGCCATGGGCCTCGGTCCCGGGCGCTGCGCTCCTCCTCGGATCTCCAGGGGTGCGCCAAGGCTGTATCCCAGCGCCCGGGCCATCACCTGGGCCTGTGCACGTGCGTTGTTCACCGCCTCTGCCAACGCTTCGGCCCTCGCCGGCTCGGTATCCGATGCGCTGAACGTGATTGATGCGACCTGGTTCGCTCCTGCACGAATCGCGAGGTCGATCAATCGTCCCACCGCGTCCACGTCGGTGATGGTCGCGCCAACGTTGTTGTTCGCTGCATACGCGACGATGGTGCGCACGCGGGCTGGGTCGGTCGCGTATTGTGGCTGCAGCGAATACCCGAAGGTTGCGAGCTCGAGACCGGGAAGGGCTCCGCCTCGCAGCGCCTGCAGGACTCGTTCCATCGCCGCCGCGTTGCTCGTGGCGGCCTCCTCGGCCGTAGAGCCACGAGTTTCCATCGCGAACGAGACCTGGGCCATATCAGTGGGGACACTAACTCTGGCCGTGCCGCTCACCTCGATGAACGAGGCCGCCTCCTGTGCCTGCATGATCTGCTCCGGCGCGATCTCGTAGATATTGGGGGAGATGCCGCGACCGGGGTTCGCGGTGGTCGTCTGTCCCCGTGCGGGCGGTCCGGCACAAGCGGTCAGGCCGAATGCTAAAATCAGGATGTGTCCGGGTCGCTTGATCATGATCGGTCCGCCTGTCGGCTTCGGACTCCCGCTCACCCACGGGAACGGATATAGTGTGGCGCTGTCGTCCCAAGCTTGCCAGGCTTTTGTGGCCTGGCCCGTTTGGCCACCAGGGGATTCCCATGAAAGCCGTCATCCCACTCGCCGGGAAGGGCACGCGCCTCCGCCCCCACACTCACCATACCCCCAAGGCGCTGTTGAAGGTCGCGGGTAAACCGGTGCTGGCCTACATCCTGGACGACCTCCGAGAGCTCGGGGTCGAGGAGATGGTCTTCATCGTCGGCCACCTCCGCGAGGAGTGCGAGGCGTGGATCGAATCGGAGTATCCTGACATTCGGTCGCACTACGTCCTCCAGCAGGTCCAGGACGGGACGGCCGGGGCGATCGCTCTAGCCGAGCCGTACGTCGATGAGGACGTCCTCATCATGTTCCCCGACGCCGTACTAGAGGTGGATTACGGCCTGATCGAGGCGTTGCCGGCCACCAGTGCAGGCGTGATCTGGGCCAAAGAAGTCGAGGACTACCAGCGCTATGGCGTGATCGTGACGAACGACGACGGCACGATGGCCCACATCGTTGAGAAGCCTTCGGAGCCCGTGTCGAAGTTGGCCAACATCGGCCTCTACTACATCTCCGACCACGAGCTGCTTTTCGAGGGCGTGCGCGCGGCCATTTCGGCGGATGCAGGTCCGGGGGGTGAGTACTACCTGACCGATGCGTTCCAGTACATGGTCGACAAGGGCAGCAAGATCATGACCGCCCCGGTCTCAGGGTGGTGGGACGCCGGAAAGCCGGAGACGCTGCTCGAGACGAACGCGCACCTGATCGCGAACGGGCGCGGCGGTGTCGATCCCAAGGCTGTCGTCGAGGGCGCGGAGATCATCGAGCCCGTAAGGCTTGAGGCCGGCGTCACAGTGCGAGGTGGGACGATCGGTCCCGACGTCACACTCGAGCGGGGCGTGACCGCCGAGGGGTGCCACATCCGGAATTCAGTCGTGGGGCACGATGCGACACTTGAAGGGGCGCGGCTGCACGACTCCATCATCGGGGCCCACGCCCGCATCAGTTCGGTGACAGGAAGCCTCTCGGTCACCGACCACTCGGTGGTGGACGGATCGTCCTGACATCGATCGATGGCGAGTTGCGAAACAGGTGTTTCGCGGCGTAGCCTGTCACGCCATGTCCGTGCGTGATGAAGTATCCGACGAACAAGGCGTCCAGGAGCAGGTCGAAGCGCTGATCGACGAGGTCGGCGAGACCCAGCCTCAGCCCCTCTTCGAAACGTCGCAGCTACGCGGGCAGATCGCGATCGTCACGGGGGCCTCCAGCGGCATCGGACGGGCTGTGGCGCTCGAGTTGGCCAGATGCGGAGTGCACATCGCCTTCTGTTTCTTGGACTCGGGCGGCCAGGCCCGCGCAGAGGCTCAGGACATGGCTCGCCATCTTCGGGAGCTGGAGGTGCGCGTCTTCTTCAGATCATGCGACGTGCGCGAGTCCCGGGACGTGCGTCAGTTCGTGAATGAAGCACACGAAGAGCTCGGCGGTGTGCACATTCTCGTCAACAACGCCGGCATCAGCCGGGATCGTCCCCTCTGGAAGATGGAAGACCACGAGTGGGAGTCGGTGCTCAAGACGAACCTCGATGGCGCGTTCTTCTTCACGCGCGCCGTAGCGCCCATCATGCGCGCCCAAGAGTACGGCAAGATCGTGAACATCACGTCGGTCCATGGGATCCGGTCTGTGTTCGGGATCTCGAACTACTCGGCCTCGAAGGCCGGACTGATCGGGCTCACGCAGAGCACGGCGATCGAGCTCGGGCCGAGGAACATCAACGTGAACGCGGTCGCGCCCGGATACATTCGCACGACGCGGCTCACCCAAGGCGTGCCATCCGACGTACTCGACGCTGCGCGTGAGGGCTCCGCGCTCGGTCGCCTCGGAGATCCCCAAGACGTTGCGGGTGTGGTGCTGTTCCTTTGCTCGGAGGCCGCGAGGCACGTGACCGGGGCCGTGGTTCCGATCGACGGGGGATACCTCCTGTAGCGCCTCTCTCATCACCCATCGACGCATGCGACTCCTGAGAAGGCTGGCGGCCTGGATCGACGCGTTGAACGACCGCATCGGCACCGCCCTTCGCTGGCTGGTGCTTGTGATGGTGCTGACCGGGGCCGCGAGCGCCGTGGCTCGGTACTTCTCGCGTGACTTCGGCCTGTCGCTAAACCTGACGCCGGCGACCGAGGCGCAGTGGTACCTCTTCAGCATCGTCTTCCTGCTCGGCTCCGCATATGGCCTGCGCCACGGAGTCCACGTCCGGGTCGACGTTCTTTACGAGCGACTCCATGCCCGCACGCGCGCATGGATCGACCTCGTCGGGACGGTACTGCTTCTCATTCCGTTCTCCGTGCTGATGCTCTGGGTCTCGTTTCCGGCGGTCCTGAACTCCTGGCAGATCCGGGAGACCTCGCCTGACCCCGGCGGCCTTGCCCGCTACCCGATCAAGGCCCTCATCCTGGTATGCTTCGGCCTGCTGATCCTGCAGGCCTGCAGCCAGGTGGTGAAGCAGGTCGACGTCATACGCGGTGGCGCCGACTCACCCGGCCACCCGCCCGCCGAGCCGGAGCCCCACGTATGAGCATCTGGGGGCCCGCCATGTTCTTCGGCGTGCTCGCAGTCATCTTCACGGGCTTCCCTGTGGCCTTCGCTCTGGGCGGTACCGCTCTGATCTTCGCCTTGGGCGGAGCAGCCGTCGGAGCGTTCGATCCGGTGCTGCTGTATGCGATGCCAGAGCGGACGTTCGGCACGATGTCGAACTCCACGCTCCTCGCTGTGCCCTTCTTCATCTTCATGGGTGCGGTGCTCGAGAAGAGCAAGCTCGCGGAGGACCTCCTGGAGACCATCGGGATGCTCTTCGGGAGGTTTCGCGGAGGCCTCGCGATCGGGGTGATTCTCGTGGGTGCCCTTCTCGCGGCCGCGACCGGAGTGGTCGGCGCGAGCGTGACGGCGATGGGCCTGATTTCCCTGCCCGTGATGCTGCGCAACGGATATCAACGTGAAGCCAGCCTGGGCACGATCGCCGCCGCGGGCACACTCGGCCAGATCATCCCGCCGTCCATTGTGCTCATCGTACTCGGCGACCAGATGGGCGTGAGCGTGGGCGACCTGTTCCGTGCCGCGGTGCTCCCCGGCTTGGCCCTTACGTCGGCCTACGTGGTCTACCTGGCTGCGCTGGCTTTCTTCCGCGCCGACATCGCTCCCGCGCTGTCCTTGGAGGTGCGGGTGAGCGGCCCACCGCTCTTGCGGCGCGTCCTGGTTTCAATTCTTCCACCGCTCGTCCTGATGGTCGTGGTCCTGGGCAGCATCTTCGCCGGCATCGCGACGCCGACCGAGGCAGGCGCGCTGGGTGCAGTTGGGGCGATGGTGCTAGCGACGCTCCACAGGTCGCTGTCCTTGGAGTCCGTGCGCCAGGCGCTGGAGGAGACCAGTCGCCTCACGATCATGGTCGTCTTCCTGCTGATCGGATCGACCGCGTTCGCGCTGGTGTTCCGTGGATTCGATGGCGACCTGTGGATCGAAGGCATGCTCACCGGCATTCCGGGCGGTGCGCTCGGCTTTCTAGTCGTGGTCAATCTCGTGGTCTTCCTGCTCGGCTTCTTCATCGACTTCTTCGAGATCGCGTTCATCATCGTGCCTCTCGTGGTGCCGGCCGCGAGACTTCTGGGCGTCGACGTCACCTGGCTCGGCATCGTCCTCGCGGTGAACCTGCAGACCTCCTTCTTGACCCCCCCGTTCGGGTTCAGCCTGTTCTACCTGCGGGGCGTGACGCCCCCAGAGATCGGCACCACGTCCATCTACCGGGGCGTGGTTCCCTTCATCGTCATCCAACTCGTGGTGTTGAGCGTGTTGGTTTGGCTGGCCCTTCCGTAGGAGCGCGCGCTTGGAGAACATGACGTTGTGGGCCGGGGGAAGCCGAAAGCTTCGCAAAGATCCCGACTTCGGCCCGTGGGTTTCGCTCATAGGTCCGATCCGGATTCCCACATCGACCGACGAGCCGTTCCTCTACTTGGCGCGTGCCATCATCTATCAGCAGCTCGCGGGCGCGGCGGCCCGAACCATCCACGGACGTTTCGTGAAGGCCCTGAAAGGGGATGTGACGCCTGCGAAAGTCCTCCGTGTTCGCGAAACCACACTGCGCAAGGCAGGGCTTTCCGCGGCCAAAGCCGCGGCGGTGCGCGACCTGGCCCTGAAGGTTCGTGACGGAGAGGTCGACGTGAGCGACCTGGAGGACCAGTCGAACGAGGAGATCGTCCGTCGGCTGACACTGGTGAAGGGCATCGGCCCGTGGACCGCGCAGATGTACCTCATGTTTCGCCTCCACCGCCCTGACGTTTGGCCGGCTCTGGACCTCGGTGTCCGGTCCGGGTTCAAGAAGATCCTTGAGCTGGATGCCGCCCCGGGAATCAAGGAGCTGGAACCGCTCGGCGACCGCTACCGACCGTGGCGGAGCGCGGCGGCCTTCTACTGCTGGCGGGCCCTGGAGAACGAGCTGCCGTGACGCGCTCGGTCCACGCTCATACGTTCCCGTTCGCCACTCGGTTGATCACCCAGTTCTGGTACGTCAGATCGTTGCCGCGCGCATAAGCCCACTGAGTGTCCCGGAACGCGCGATAGGACTCGTACATGCGTGCGAAGTCCGCATTCTCGCTCGAGATCTCTGCCAGGTAGGCGTTCGACTCCTGCCACGCCGCCTCCATGATATCGTCGGCGTACGCGCGCACCGTCACTCCGTGCTCACGGACGAGTCGATCCATCGCCTGAGGGTTCAGCGCGTCGTAGGCGGCGAGCCGGTCGAGCCAGGTTTCGGCACACACCGCGTGGAGGATCTGCTGATAGGCGGCGGGTAGCGCGTTGTACTCCTCGAGATTGACCAGCACGCCGATGCTTACGCCGGGCTCCCACCAGCCCGGGTAGTAGTAGTTCTTGGCGACCTGATGAAGGCCCATCACCTCGTCGTCATACGGACCTACCCATTCCACGGCGTCGATCGCGCCTCTCTCCAGGGCGGGGTAGATCTCGGGCGCCGCGAGCGTCTGCACGGTGACCCCGAGCCTCGCCATGATCTCTCCCCCGATCCCCGGAATGCGCATGCGCTGGCCCGCGAGCTCGGCCAAGCTCCCCACCGGTTCGCGGAACCATCCACCCATCTGACCCCCGGTCGTGCTGCAGGGGATCGAGAGGATGCCGAAGTTGGAGTAGATCCCGTTGATGAGATCGAGGCCTCCACCGTAGCGAAACCAGGCGAGCGTCTGAGTCGTGGTCATGCCGAACGGGATGGCCGTATCGAACGCGAGTCCGGGGTGCTTGCCGATGTAGTAGTAGCCCGACGTCAATCCGCACTGCAGTGTGCCCTGGGTCACGGCGTCCATCACCTGGAGCCCGGGGACGATCTCTCCGGCGCTGTACACGCGAATGGTGAAGTTCCCGCCCGTGAGCTCGGCGACCCGCTCCGCGACGCGGACGCCCGAGCCGTGGATGAGGTCCAGATTGGGCGTGAAGCTGGTCTGCATGCGCCAATTCACGCGCGGTCCGTCGATCCCCCCCTCGCTCGTCGCACCCGATGGTCCTGCGCCACAAGCCCCGAGAGCGGCTGCGCCGGCGCCGCCGGCAGCCCGTCTGAGAAAGTGCCGTCGCTTCATGGTCATCGCGTGGTGCCGGTCCTGTCCGTTTGGGGCTGAGAATGCGAAGATGAGTAACGCGGCCTCCCTGGCTCGGGCAATCCGGGCCGAAAGGCCTCGAGACACCAGCCGGATTTGGGAACGCGGCGCGGTGTCTCGGTTATTTGAGGTCTGAGGGCACGCACGTTCTCCCTGAGTGAGAAGGCCGGAGGCCAGGATGACGAGGTCGAAGACAATAAGACTCCCAGCGCTGGTCGCGGCACTCGCGCTTGCGCTGGTCATGCCGGCCGCGGCGCAGTCCGGGACGTCACCGGCTAGGACGGGCTTCGATCCGACGCGCCCGCCTGGTGGCCACTATCACGTCGGGGAGATCGGTGAGACCTGGCTTGGCATCGAGCACAACGTCCGATGCAACTGCAGCTGTGGTCTCGACGTCCACTCGTGTCAGTTCCAAATGCAGTGCGACACTTCGCCGGGTTGGTCCCAGCGCATCATCCGGTCGCTGGAGGCGGGCGAGTCTGTGGATGCCATCCAGGCGAGCTTCGTCGCCGACTTCGGGGGCACCGTCCTCATGTCGCCACCCGTCGAGGGATTCAATCTGGTCGGTTATTTCCTGCCGGCGGTGGCCATCATCAGCGCCGGAATGCTCATCGGCCTAATCGCGCGCGGTGGACAGACGCGGACGGCGACCACCGGTGTCAGAGAGCTTGGGGAGGAGGACGCCGAGCGCCTTCGTGCGGCAATGCGTCAGCTCGATGAGGCAGAGGGGCCCGACTGGTAGCCCGCCCGAAGGGTCTGCTCGAGGGCTATGAGCCGATCCCGGGCACCTTCGACGAGGCGTTCGAGGCCGACGGAGGCATCCGAGGTGCGGTTCAAGCCGTGCTCGAACGCATCGACTCGCTGCCCCGCGAAGAGTTCCGGAGGCGCAAGGAGCTCGCCGAAGAGACGTTCCTCCGCCACGGCGTGACGTTCGCCGTCTACTCCGACGAGCAATCCGGGGTAGAGCGCGTCTTCCCGTTCGACCTGATTCCCCGCATCATCGCCGCGGACGACTGGAGACTGCTGGAAGCCGGCTTGCGCCAGCGCATCGAAGCCCTCGAGGCCTTCCTCGGAGACGTGTACGGGCCGGGCCGTTGCATGTCGGAAGACATCATCCCGCGTGAGATCGTCGAGGGATCGTCGGGCTACCTAGCGGAGGTGCGGGGGATCGAGCCCCCGGGAGGCGTCAGGGTGCACGTCGCCGGCATCGACATCATTCAGGATCCTGCCGGGAGCTTCCTGGTGCTGGAGGACAATCTCCGCACACCGTCGGGCGTGTCCTACGTCCTCGAGAACCGCGCGGTCATGAAGCGCACCTTCCCAAGGATTTTCGAGGAAGCGCACGTCCGCCCGGTGGATGACTATGGGCTTCGCCTCGCCGAGGCGCTCAGCGAACTCGCGCCGAACGGCCGGGATGCTCCGCGGGTCGTCATCCTGACTCCGGGACCGCTCAACTCGGCGTACTTCGAGCACAGCTTTCTGGCGCGTCGCATGGGCTGTGAGCTCGTGGAGGGGCGCGACCTGTTCGTCGCCAACGACAAGGTCTGGGTGAAGACGACCGCCGGTGCTCAGCCCGTCGACGTCATCTATAAGCGTATCGACGACGCGTTCATCGATCCCGAGGTGTTCAGGAAGGACTCCATACTCGGCGTCCCCGGTCTCATGGCGGCTTATGCGAAGGGGAACGTGACGCTTGCCAATGGCGTCGGGAACGGCGTCGCGGACGACAAGGCCGTGTATCCCTACGTGCCCGATCTGATCCGATTCTTTCTCGATGAAGAGCCGCTGCTCGGCCAGGTCGAGACGTTTATCTGTGCGCGCCCGAAGGAATGCGAGTACGTGCTCGCGAATCTCGGTTCTTTGGTCGTGAAGACCGTCGACGAAGCGGGGGGCTATGGTATGTTGATTGGCCCACAGGCCTCCAAGCAGGAGATCGAGGACTTTGGGTCACGTATCCGGGCCAATCCGAGAAGCTACATCGCGCAGCCTCGCATCGAGCTCTCAACCGCCCCGACGTGGACGGGTGACGCGGCAGCCCCGCGCCGGGTCGACCTGAGACCCTACATCGTGTCGGGTCGGTCCAGGTGGGTGCTCCCGGGTGGCTTGAGTCGCGTCGCGCTTCGTGAGGGCTCTTATGTCGTGAACTCCAGCCAGGGCGGCGGCTCGAAGGACACCTGGGTGCTCGACGATTCTGTGGATAGCCCTGCGGAGGCGAAACGGTGATCTCTCGCGTAGCCGAGAACTGCTACTGGCTCATGCGGTACGTGGAGCGGTGCGACACGATGGCCCGCCTCCTGCGCGTGCACGCAGGGATGATGCTCGACAACGTGTTGCCCGAGGATCGTACCTGGCTACCCCTGCTCATCGTCGCGGGCGAAGAGCCCGCGTTCGAGGAGCGATTCGGAGCCGAAGGTGTGGGCGACGGCGAGTTGGTGCAGAAGTACCTGACCTGGGATGATTCCCACTCCGCCTCGATTTTCAGCTCGCTGAGGTCTGCGCGAGAGAACGCGAGGACGATTCGTGAGACGATCAGTCTCGAGATGTGGAATACTCTCAACTCGCTCTGGCTGTGGCTCGGGGAGGACGAGACCCGCGAGATGTTCGACTCGGAGCGGGAGATGTTCTATCACGAGGTGAACGACCGGTGTCACCTGTTCCGGGGCGTGTGGCACAACACCGTGCTCCATGAAGAGCCGTTCCACTTTATGCGGCTGGGTCTCAACTTGGAGCGGGCCGGGATGACCGCCCGGATCTTGGACCTCCACCATCACGCGCTGAGCGAGGCTTCGCAGGCTCCGACCGAGGCCGTGGACGCCGTGGAGTGGATCGCCATTCTTCGCACCCGGTACGCGTACGAGCCTTTCTTCAAGAAGCGTAGGTCCGCGCTCGGGGGGCGGGGGGTTGCTGAGTTTCTCCTCCAGGAGGAGAGCTTCCCGAGTTCGGTGGCGTATGCCGTGGCACGCGCACAGCAGGCTCTCGAGCGCATTCGCCCTGAAGGTTCTGTCATCGGCCTCAGGTCCGCCGAGTTGCTGAATGTGCTGAGGAGCACCGTGCTCAACTTGGATGTCGGCCGGGCTATCGATTCGAATATCCACGGAGTACTTACGCATATCGTTGAGCACACTGCAGAGCTGTCTCAAGTCATCAGCGAGGAATACTTCCATGCGGCTGTATCGGCTCCGGCGGTCGGCTCGGCTCGTTCGGTGTCCGACGCATGAGTAACGCGCCCGCGGTCACGGCAGATCCCGCGGCGCAGGGGGCTGGCTCCCGGCGTTACTCGGTCACACACACCACCACCTATCGGTACGCATCCCCGGTCACCAAGAGCTCTCACCTGTTCCGGTTACGACCCGTGCAGGATCGCTTTCAAGAGGTGCTCGAGTATTCGCTCTCGGTGTCGGTACCGGGACGAAGCAGGGACTTCGACGACGTCTTCGGGAACCACGTCGTCCAATACGAAATCACGGAGCCTTATACAGATCTCATCATCGAAGCGACATCGGTCGTGTGCGTCCACGCCAAGGCCGGCCTAGCGGCACCCAATCAGATGCCACGGCCCTCGATCCCGATTCCCTGGATGCCCTGGCAGTCGCAGATGATGATGCCGTACCTGCTCCCCCCCGAGCTGGACGAGTCGGAGCTCCATGAACTGGCAGCCTACGCGAAGTCCTTCGTGATTCGGAACAGTCACGATCTCATCTATACGCTGTTGGACATGACCCGCACGCTGAACTTCGAGCTGGAGTACCAGCCGGGTTCGACACAACTCGAGACGACGCCCTTCGAGGTGTTCAAGGGCCGCAGGGGTGTCTGCCAGGACTTCGCGAATCTCCTCATTTGCATAGCCCGGCTAGAGCACGTGCCTGCCCGCTACCGCGTCGGGTACATCCACACTGGCGGCGACTACGCCAACAAGATCCAGGCAGAGGCCTCCCACGCATGGACGGAGGCCTACCTCCCCTTCCAGGGCTGGAAGGGGTTGGATCCGACGAACGGCGTGCCCGTCGGCCTTGATCACATTCGGGTGGCGACCGGGCGCAACTACCGAGACGCGACGCCAACGTCCGGCGTGGTCACGGGCGGCGCGGGCGAGACGCTTGATGTGTCCGTGCGTGTCGACGCGTTGGACGGGAACTGACCGGGGCACCCAAGTCATGTCCGAACCCGCTCGCCTGAGTCTCGAGCAAAGGGTCGCTCGGTTGGAGCGACTCGTGGCTCGGCTGTCGGATCAGTCGGCAGGTCCCGCCGAAGACCCCGCCCCCAAGGTGGCGCCGGGCACACACGAGTGGAGTTGGATGAGCACCCCCGGCGAGGGCGACACTGCGGCCGGGAACGCAGCGCCCCAACCATCCGCGCCGGCTGCGGGCCTCGCCGACCACGGAGAACGCTGGCTGGGGCGGGTCGGCGTCGCGTTCGTCGTGCTCGCCTTCGGCTTCTTCTTCAGGTACGCCTTCGACCAGGGGTGGATCGGACCCGGCCTCCGCCTGGTTCTCGGCCTCGCCGCTGGCTCGCTGATGTTGGCCATCGGCCTTCGCCTGGAGGGGTCTCGGGAGCGCTATAGCCAATACCTACTGGGTGGTGCGATCGCCGTCTACTACCTGGTGGGCTACGCCTCGTACGAGCTCTACGAGCTGGTCCCCTTCGCGCTCGCGTTCGCGTTCATGTGCGTGACGACCGTGTTGGCCTTCCTGCTCGCCGAACGGCAGCGTCTCACGTCGTTGGCGGTCATCGGGGCCAGCGGCGGCCTCTCGACGCCGTTCCTCGTGAGTACCGGAGTCGCAAACGTGCCGGCGCTCGTCGCGTACACGCTCGTTCTGCTCGCCGGCGCCGGCACCGTTCAGTTCCAGCGCGGATGGCGAACGCTCCTCCTGGTCCTCGGTTTCGGAGGGCTCTCGGTGATGGCGCTCGGGGTGGAGTTCGCCGCCGCGCCGCCGGTTACCGTGGAGAGGGCGGCACTGGTGATCGGGATCTTGGTCGCGTGGGCGCTCTTTGGGGCGACGCCCCTGCTCCGCGCGCAATTGCACAGGCTCAACCCGGACGCCTGGCCGGTGCCGACGGTAGAGGGACGGTGGGCGCAGGTTGTCCCACCCGCCCGGATCACCTTGTTGTTGCTCCGAGTCGGCTGCGTCATGGGCGCGTTCATTGCCGTCCTCGAGCTCGGTGCTCTGTTCTCGGTCGAACGGGCGACGTTCGGGCCGATGTTCGGGGTTGGCTCCATCGTCTACCTGGTGTTCGCTTGGCGCCTCGCCGAGACTCGCCTCGCGCTGAACGCATCAGCCGAGACGGCGTCGATCCTACTGGTCCTGGCGTTCACACTAGGCTTCTTCGACTACAGGGTGATGCTTCCCCTGGCGGTGACCGCGGCGGGAATGCATCAGGCGCACCATCGATGGGGGCTGCCGGGCGTTTCGGTGCTCGCCCACCTGCTGTTCGCGCAGCTTGGGCTCATGATCCTGGCTCGGGTCGACGTCCTCGGGATCTCTGCCGCGTCCTCGTTCAGCCCGCGCGAACTGGGCGCGCTTGGGGCCATCATCCTCGCGCTGACCTCGACGTTCGTGTTTGAGGCGGCCTTGGCGAGGCGGGTCTATCGCATCGGTGCCCACGTCGTCTTCCTGGCGTGGCTCGCTACGCAGTTCCGCCCCTTTGACTTCGGCCAGGAGCTGATCTCACTCTCCTGGGGCATCTACGGCATCGCCCTTCTGCTTCTGTCTCTCAAGCCGGGTCGGAAGGGTGTGCAGCTTGCGGGGTTGGCGACTCTGGGCCTGGTGGCGGCGAAGCTGCTGCTGGTCGACATGGCCCAGGTCGACGTCATCTGGCGAATCCTGCTGTTCATGGGATTCGGCGCTGCCTTCCTCGGGCTGAGCTACCTGATCAAGCGGGCAGACAAGAGCGACTAAGGTCGCTCCGAGGGCTCACCCGTGTACGTACGTGAGGTAGCCGTGCGGATCGTCGTTCTCCGCCTTCACCGTCTCCATGAACTGCTTTTGGAGCGCAGTGGTGATCGGTCCCGTCTTGCCGTCACCGACGGGAATGCGGTCCACGCTGCGCACGGGTGTGACCTCGGCGGCCGTGCCGGTGAAGAAGATCTCGTCCACGGTGTAGAGGCTCTCGCGCGGGACGGGCTCGTGACGCACCTCGTATCCCAGGTCCTTCGCCATCTGAATCACGGCCCCACGCGTGATGCCGACCAACGCGGTGCCGTCCAGGAGGGGCGTGATGATCGCTCCGTCCCGAACCAGGAACACGTTCATCCCGGTGCCCTCGCTGACCAAACCTCCCGGGCCCAGGGCGATCGCGTCGGTATATCCGTTGGTGATCGCTTCCATCTTCATGAGCTGGGCATTGACGTACTGGCCGCCGGCCTTCGCCCGCGCCGGAAACGTGTTGGGCATCGCACGCTGCCATGAAGTCACGCAGACGTCGACCCCCCCTTGGAGTGCGCCCTCGCCCAGGTAGGCGCCCCACGGCCAGGCTGCTATGAACGTGTGGATCGGGCTGTTGAGGGGATTCAGTCCTGGCGCCCCATAGCCGCGCAGGATCATGGGGCGGATGTAGCAGTCCTCTAGCTCGTTCTTGGCGACGGTCTCCCGGCTCAACGCAGCGAGCTTCTCGGCGGTGTACTCCGGGACCATCCGGTAGATACGCGCCGAGTCGACGAGCCGGCGGATGTGTGCATCGAGCCTGAAGATGGCCGGACCCTTGGCGGTGTTGTACGCCCGCATCCCCTCGAATACTGAGGTACCGAACATGACGGCGGTCGACAGCAGGTGCAGCTGCGCCTCTGCCCAGGGGACGAACTCTCCGTCGCGCCATATCCAACTGGCTTCCTGCATGGTCGGTGTACCCATGACCTCAGTCCCTTAGATCCGACGATTTACGGTGCGATCCACCTCGGCAAATGTAGTAGCCGGTGGGACCTGGTGAAGGCCACCCGGCGGGCGGCCTGGTACTCGCCTAGCGGCGGTCCTGAAAGTAGGTGTCGGTCCCCTGGAGCCAGTCCTGACGCGGCGGGCTGAAGATATCCACGTCGACGGTGTCCTCGAGGGCCTCGGCGCGATGGGGCACGTTGGAGGGAATGAAGAGCACCTCTCCCGCGGAGACGACGACGTCGAGGACGTCATCCGACCCCTCCTCGCCCACCATGAATCGGAGCGACCCGGACAGGATCCAGGTGAGTTGCTCGTTCTCGTGCGAGTGCCACGGCACGACCGCTCCCTGATCCAGGTATACCTGCGCCAGCATCATGCGGTCCCCCGTAAACAGACGGCGCGCGATATCGTCGGTCACAGTCTCGCGCGGGATCTCATCCCACTTCTCGTGTCGGACTTCGGCTGTGCTCATGCGCGGGGCTCCTCCCATTTCGGTCAGGGGAGGCCAATCGGCGCCCGCTTACGCGTCCTGTCAATGGCGGGTCCCTCACGGTTCGGTGGATCCCGAGCGGGGCGCCGGGGTTCGACACGCGCGCGATCACTGCGGTTGGAGGTTACATGGCGGACGCCGAGAAGAAGACCGAAGAGGAGTGGCGGCAGATCCTCGATGACCAGGCTTATCACGTGCTACGCAAGAAGGGCACGGAGGCGCCGTTCACCGGCCGATACACAGACGAGAAGTCGAAAGGCATGTACCGCTGTCGGGGCTGCGGCACGCCGCTCTTCTCTTCGGATACCAAGTACGATTCGAAGTCGGGCTGGCCGTCGTTCTACGAGCCCGTCGATGGGTCCAACGTCGTCGAAGAGACGGACCGCAGCCTCGGGATGTCACGCACGGAGGTCCTGTGCGCGGTGTGCAACGGCCATCTCGGTCACGTCTTCCCCGACGGTCCCAACCCGACCGGCATGCGGTATTGCATCAACTCCTGTGCGCTCGAGCTTGAGCCGGAGGAGGAGGCCTAGTGGGCTTCGGGGTCAGCGCTCGCCGCGTCGGCGTAGTGTTGTCGACGGCGGTCGCGGTTGCCGCATGTTCTGGGGGCCCTCCGCCGGCGCCAGGGCCCGGGACCACCAGCGGCATCGCCCCGGACCTTCGGGGTCGTCGCGTCATGATTCTCCCCGTCCAGCAGAACCTGGGCGTGATGGGAGAGCCCGACGCGGAGATCATCTTCGGCCTGCGTGAACGCCGGGTCCAGATCGACTGGATCCTGCCAGCAGAAGTCGACGACATGCTGCGCCGCTCTCCCGGGGTGCGGTCCAGCACCCGTGGCCTTCCGGTGGGGCAATTTCTGACGGCCGAGGTCATGAGGGTGGGCGATCCCCTCTACGGCGACCTGCGTCGGTTGTCCGCTCTCGTCGACGCCGACGCGGTTCTCATTCCAGTACAGACATCCCTGGAGTCGGATGCCGAAACGGGGACCACCGTGCGCCTCTGGACGGCCCTCATAGAGGTTCGCACGGGCCGTGTGCTCTGGTTCTCCATCCTGGACGGTGACGTCTACCCTCCGGCCGATCCACGTGGGCTCGCGTCCGCGGTGGACATGATGGCGCGGTCGCTCCTTTGGTACGCTGGGGCATGAAGGTGCGCATCGGCCTCGCTGTGGCTGCTTCGCTGTCGGTAGCGGCCTGCCAGGAGCCCGTGGAGCTGACGCTGCCGACAACCGACGAGATCGAGAGCTATTACGCCTCGGTAGCGGAGTTGGCCGACGTGGAGATCAACGGGAACGTGGCGCTGCTCATCGTGCGCCAAGGGTCGAGCCAGCTCAACCGGGGGGGTACGCTCTGGGCGAAGGTCGGACCCTATGTGTATCTCTTCTCGGACGAGACACAGAGACTCTTTCAGGACTTCCCAGGCCTTGCCGGCGTACGAGTCATCACGCAGACCGCAGGTGGCGCGAGCGTCGCGAACGCGATGCTGCGGCGGGACGAGCTGACCGACGTGCTTTGGCGGCGGGCGCTCAACATCGCCGGCCAGGCCCGGCGGGACGGCACCCAACGCATTACCCTCATTGAGGATCTCGTCGAATGGGGTGAGGACCACACCGAGTTCGAGTATAACGAGCGATACATCCAGCGTCGCTGAACAGAGGAGTCGATGCCGCGCACCATAACCGTAATTCCCGGAGACGGCATCGGTCCGGAGGTCACTGAGGCTACGCTCGCGGTCATGAATGCCGCTGGCGCCGAGCTGGAATACGACACCCAGCTCGCAGGCCTGACCGCGCTGAAGGAGGTGAGGAACCCGCTGCCGAAGGCCACACTCGATTCGGCTGAGCGGAACCGCGTCATCCTGAAGGGGCCGCTCACCACGCCGTCGGGCTCAGGATTCCGCTCCATCAACGTGGAGATCCGGAAGACCTTCGACCTCTACGCGAACGTGCGTCCGGTGCGCACGATTCTCGAAGGCGGGCGGTACAAGGACATCGACCTCGTGCTAATTCGCGAGAACACCGAGGGGCTGTATGTCGGGGTTGAGCACTACATCGGCATTCGGGGTGACCCCCGGGCGGCTGCCGAATCGGTGATGATCGTCACCCGCTTCGGAGCCGAGCGGATTCTCCGCTATGCGTTCGAGTACGCGCGCTCCCGTGGTCGCAAGAAGGTCACGCTGGCGCACAAGGCCAACATCTTGAAGTACACCCAGGGCCTCTTTCTCGAGGAGGCTGGTGAGGTCGCGAAGGACTTCCCTGAGATCGAGTCCGAGGATCGCATCATCGACGCGACGGCCATGCAGCTCGTGCTCGATCCTCATCGCTTCGACGTTCTAGTCATGGAGAACATGTTCGGCGACATCCTTTCCGATCTCATGGCGGGTCTGGTCGGCGGGCTGGGCTTCGCGCCCGCCGGCAACATCGGCACGGACGCAGCCATGTTCGAGGCCGTACACGGATCTGCGCCAGACATCGCAGGGCAGGGCGTCGCGAACCCCACCGCGCTGCTCCTGTCGGCCTGCCTCATGCTGGAGCACCTCGACGACGCCCCGACGGCCCAGAGAATCCGCGACGCGATCGACACGGTCATCCGTAAGGCGGAGGTACGCACCCCGGACATGGGTGGAACCGCGAGCACCGCTCAATATGCACAGGCCCTCGTGCGGGCCCTGGAGTAGAACCGGGCGTGGCCAAAGAGCGCGGCGTGTCGTGGCGGGACCGTTATCCCGATGAGATCACGTGCGTGCGCTGCCTGGTGACGCGAGATCAGATGGAGCTGGATCGCCTGCTCTGGTGCGCCCGCTGCAGGGCGCTCGCGAGGAACCGCGCGGGGTGGTGGGGGTGGTTGGGCGGGCTGCTCTTCGGTGGAGGCGTGGCCCTGTACGTGTGGACCGTGGTGCGGCCCACCGACCTCGTGATCGGGGGCTGGATCGCCACACTGGTCGCGGCCGTCTGGATCGGCTCCAAGGTCGCCCGCGAGCTCGTCTACGGGCTCATGCGCTTCCGGAATGCACACGCTGTAGAGGCCATGCCCCCCGACACTGCCGGAGAGGGACCAACGGGGTAGATTTGGCCCTCGCCCTCTTCCGGCGGCTCACTCAAGACGACGGGGTGTCCCAGCGATGGCCAGGTTCGAAGGCATCGACTTCTATGACGTATCAGCGCTCCTCTCCGAGGAGGAGCGCATGGTTCGAGACACGATCCGAAGCTGGGTCGAGGATCGACTCATGCCGATCATCGGCGACGCCTACATCGGACGAAAGTTTCCCCGCGAGATCATCCCGGAGCTGGCCGAGCTCGGCGTGCTGGGCGCGAACTTGCCGGAGGAGTACGGGTGCGCCGGGCTGAACAACGTCGCGTACGGCCTCATCATGCAGGAGCTCGAGCGAGGCGACTCGGGCGTGCGATCATTCGCGTCTGTGCAAGGCGCCCTCGTCATGTACCCGATCTACGCCTTCGGCTCCGAGGAGCACCGCAAGACATGGCTTCCGAAGCTGGCATCCGGCGAGGCCATCGGCTGCTTCGGCCTGACAGAGCCGGACTATGGGTCGAATCCGGCCGGCATGATCACTACCGCCAAGCAGACCGCGGATGGCTGGCTGCTCAACGGTGCCAAGATGTGGATCACGAACGGATCCATGGCCGACGTGGCGGTGGTTTGGGCTCAGACGCGCGAGCTCGGGGACGTGAAGGGCATTCGCGGTTTCGTCGTACCGACCGATGCACCGGGCTTCAGCGCGAAGGACCAGAAGGGCAAGCTCTCGCTCTTGGCGTCCGACACGAGCGAGCTGGTGTTCCAGGATGTGGCGTTGCCCGCTGATGCCGTCCTGCCTGAGAGCACCGGCGGACTCAAGCATCCCCTCATGTGCCTCACCCAGGCGCGGTTCGGCATCGCGTGGGGCGCCGTTGGAGCCGCGATGGCGTGCCTCCACGAGGCGGTTTCGTACGCCAAGGAGCGCGTCATGTTCGACGTGCCCATCGGGCAGAAGCAGATTCAGCAGGTACGCCTAGCGGATATGCTGACGAGCATCACTCAGGGGCAGCTTCTCTGCTACCGACTCGGGCGCATGAAGGACGAGGGCACAATGACGCCACAGCAGGTGTCCCTGGCCAAACGAGCGAACGTCGACATGGCGACGAACATCGCGCGCGAGGCGAGGCGTCTGCTCGGGGCGAATGGCATCCTCGTCGAGTATCACTCGATGCGGCACATGGCCAACCTCGAGTCGGTCTACACCTACGAGGGGACCCATGACATCCACTCGCTGGTGCTCGGTCAGGCGCTCACCGGGCTAAGTGCGTTCTGATGAGGCGGTAGCCAACGGATGGCAGACGGACTCCGACCTCTCAGGTGGCGTGCGGGGCTCGTCCTCGCCTGGGTCGTGATGTCGGGCCAGACATCTCATTTGATCCAGATCGACTACACCTGGGGCGGCGGGTTCTTGGACAGCGCCGCCGTCGAGATCGACGGCGAGGTCGTAGGTGTTCTCGAGCCCTATGCCGAGGGCATGCACGTCACCGGCTTTCGCGTCGAACCCGGGGAGCACGTCGTGCGAGTCCTGCGGGAGGGGTGCGAAGGTGTGCCGGAGACCGTCACCCTCGGAGCAGCCAGCGGTCGTCTGCGGTCCTCATGGCGGATGTCGACGACGGCTTTCGGTGCAGGGTGTTACTGCGTTGAGGAGGGTTCAGACGGCTCGGCGGTAGCCGGCACGGGCTCCTCGGAACCCTCTGCGTCGTCAGCCGGTGTCTTCTTCTTTACGATCTTCACCAGATTGATCGACTGGAGCCGCGCGGCCTTGGCCTCGGCCCTTTGGCGCATCATGTGAGCCGCGAAGAGCAACAGGCCGGCCCCAAGCAAGAGGAGCGGCCAATTCCAAACCGTCTCGCCGACGCCGAACGTGGCGATGATCGCCTTCGTGCTCTCCGGCGCGCCGGCTTTGAACCGCGCATCTTCAGTAGAAAACTCGACGGTGTACGAAATCGTCTCATAGGGGATCATGACCCTATAGGCCACCCAAGGAATGCCCCGCTCAGGCGTCTCTATCCGCTCCTCCCATCCCCACGCCTCCCGACCGTCAATGGAGAGCGGCTCGACCTGCCCGAATGTGACGTCAGGGTCCTGCGGGCGCGTGCGAAATGCCTCCTGCGACGCCAGCACATCTTCGAGCGTCAGCGTGCCCGCGAAGCCGTAGATCTTGATTGTGCTGAAAGGCGAGAGGGACTGGACCCATTGATCGTGATACACGGCGGGGAGGTGTGCGAACATGCCGTGCGGCGCTGCCGGATTCGGCTGAAGCAAGAAGCCCTGTGGGGGGTCCTGCAGCTGCGGACCACGAAAGCTCGGTACCTCACACGAGGCGGCGCCGACCAGCAGTACGAGGAGTCCGATGGCGCTCTTCGAGGCACTCTGTGACATGCTCGTGTCTCCTCAAGTGTGTCCGCCTGCAATACGTCCTTACACGCGGTCCCCTGTCAACACTTCTTGGCCGCGGCGCTGCTGCACCAGATCTCCGACCTGACCAAGCACGGCGGGGACGATCGACGCGCCACCAACCACGACCCAATCCTCCACGCCGAGCGGCACTGTGTTGAGGACCGACGCGAGCGGCGGCCAATAGACGGAAACGAGTTGGAGCGACACGACTAGTGGCACCGCGCCTAGCGCCCAGTAGTTCGCAGTAGCCCGCTTCCATGTCAGCACGGGTCCCAGGCTTCGCGCATTCCCAAGGTGGAAGAGTTGTGCCAGGGCCAGGGTCATGAACGCGATCGTCATCGCCTTGTCAGGGTCTCCGGACCCGAGTCCCCATACGTAAGCACCGAGTGTGACCGATGTGATCAGGGCGGCGTGGAACGCGATGGCCTTGAAAAGGGGCCCCGAGAGAATGGCCCGTTCCGGATCGCGCGGTGGGCGGTCCATTACGCCGGGCTCCGCGGGCTCCAGCGCGAGGGCAAGGGCTGGGAAGGTATCGGTGACCAGGTTCAGCCACAGGATCTGCAGGGGAAGCAGAGGCAGCGGAAGTGCAGCAAGGCTGGCGATGAGAAGGACCAGTACCTCCGCCAGGTTACAGCTGAACAGGTAGAAGACGAACTTGCGGATGTTCTCGAAGATGACGCGCCCTTCCTCGACTGCTGCCCCCACCGTAAGGAATCGGTCGTCGCTGAGGACGATATCGGCGGTCTCCTTCGCGACGTCGGTGCCACGGCCGCCCATGGCAACCCCGACATCGGCCTTCTTGAGCGCGGGGGCATCGTTCACTCCGTCTCCCAGCATGGCCACGATGTCGCCGTGGGCCTGGAGCGCGCTCACAATGCGGAGCTTGTCCCCCGCGCTCACTCGGCTGAAAACGCCGATCGGAGCCCCTTCGTCGGCCAGTTCAGCGTCACTCAGGCCCCGCAGTTCACGGCCGTCGACCGCGCGGTCACCTTCCTCCAACGCACCCAGGTCCCGCGCGATCGCCTCCGCAGTAGCGCGCTGATCGCCTGTGATCATGACCGTGCGGATGCCCGCGCGTTTCAGGGTCGCGATGGTCTCGTGTACTCCCTCGGCGGGCGGATCGACGATGCCGACGAAGCCCAAGAAGGTCAGGTCGTCATCTCCGTTTCCTGGTCCCGACGCCAGCGCGATCACACGAAGGCCACGGACTGCCAACGCTTCGTTCTGCGCAAAGAGCGACGACCTGGAGGCTTCATCCAGGGGGCGATCGCCGTCCGCGACTGCCCAGCGAACACAGCGCTCGAGCACGGTTGCAGGTGCCCCCTTCACGAAGGCGAGGCGTTGGCCGGCGGTCTCGTGAACCGAGGCGCTCGATCGCCGTTCGCTGGAGAAGGGCACGTCCTGCACCCTCGGGAGCGTGGCCAGTAGATGGTCGACGTCCACGCCACCTTTGAGCGCCAGGACTGCGAGCGCGGCGTCCGTGGGGTCGCCAATCACCGTTCCGGATCCGGGGGCCACCGTGGCCCGGTTGGTCAGTGCCGCCGCCTGTAGGAGCCGAGTGAGCCAGCCCTGCTCGATCGTGGTCTGCGAGGCGTCACGGTTGATGAACTCGCCGACCGGGTCGTAGCCGCTACCGGTGACGTCGATCGTGACCCCCGATCCCGCTACGACCGTCGCGGTCATCTGGCCGGCAGTGAGGGTGCCCGTCTTGTCGGTGCACACTACGGTGGTCGCACCTAGGGCTTCGACCGCCGGCAGTCGGCGAACCATGGCTTGCCGGCGAGCCATGCGGCGGAGTCCAACGGCGAGCGCGATGGTCGCGACCGCGGGCAGCCCCTCAGGCACTGCAGCGATGGCGAGTGCGATGCCGGTCTCGACCATCCGCCCGACGGAGAATCCCTGCAGGATTCCTAGGCCCGTCACGACAGCCGCGACTGCCAATGTGAGCCAGACTAGCCGCCGGCCCAGCTCGTCGAGGCGAACCTCCAGAGGGGTCTTGCCCTGCTCGACCCCCGCGACGAGCGCGCCGATGCGACCGATCTCCGTCTGGGCGCCTGTGTCCACGACGAGCGCTGACGCCGCTCCCACGAGCACCGAGGTCCCTGCGTACACCATCATTGGGCGTTCCGCGAGCGGGGCGTCGCGCGCCACGGTCTGGTCGGCGGACTTGTCCACCGGCATCGACTCGCCGGTAAGGGGGGCCTCGTCGACGCGTAGGTCAGCGCAGCTCAACAATCGGGCGTCGGCCGGAACACGATCGCCCTCACCGAGCTCGATGACATCGCCCGGCACGAGTCCGTCTGAAGCAACCTGCTCGACCAAGCCACTCCGACGAACCGTTGCGTCGGGCACTTCGTAGGCGAGGAGTGCATCCATGGCCCGGCGGGCGCGCAGCTCCACGAAGAACCCCAAGGACGCGTTGATTGCCAGGACTGCGCCAATGGCGATCGCCTCGAGGGTGTCGCCGAGCGCGAGCGCTACCGCGGCAGCCACGAAGAGGAGCACGACGACGAGGCTGACGAACTGGTTGGCCAGGATGCGAAGCGCCGCGACCGGCGCCGGCGTCGGGAGTCGATTGGGTCCGTATTGCGCGAGGCGCCGTGCGACCTCGTCCGAGTCCAGCCCCTCGGGGTCGGACTCCAACACCCGCATCGCTTCCTCTGGGCCTAGACTGTGCCAGGTCCGTTCGGAGACTGCCTCGGCGCCTATGTGGTACGCCCCACGAGTCCTTCCACGGCGCGCAAGCGATGAATCCACCCCGAGACGTCACTGGCGGATATGATGCCGACCAGGCGGCCCTGGTCCACGACGAGCGCCCGTCCACCAGCGCGCGGGCGATTCATCTGCTGGAGAGCCGACTCGACAGTCGTGCTCGGAGCAATGACGGCGCACTCGTGCAGCGGCGTCATCGCGTGGGCCACGCGACCCGACCGCCGCTCCTCCACGGACATCTTCTTCACGTCTTCGAGGCTGATCATGCCGACGAGGTCGCCGCCGTCCATCACCGGGTAGCTGCCGAAGCGTAGACGCATGAAGTGGTCCTGGACGAGATCCTCCAGCGAAAGACGCGACGAGACGACCTCCGGCTGAGGCGACATCAGATCGGCGGCGACGAACCCGGCGAGCAGGTCATGGAGCAGCTGCTGCTGAAGAGACGCACCGGCGAGGTTGCGCAGGAACCAACCGATGAACACGAGCCACAGGCCTCCCAGGGGAGCGCCGGCGAGTGCTTGAATCGCGCCCAGGACGATGAGGAGCAGACCGAACGCGCGACCGCCGCCGACGGCCCAACGGGTTGCCTTCGCCTTGTCTCCCGTGGCCTTCCACACGGCGGCGCGGAAGACACGGCCCCCGTCCAGGGGGAAGCCAGGGATCATGTTGAAGATGGCGAGCGCGAGGTTGATGAATGCGAGGTAGCTCGCGACGGTCTCGATGGGCGTGCCGAGGCCCAGCGACGTCGACGACCACGCGATCAGTTGGAACAGCACCGCGAGCACCAGGCTCGTCACCGGTCCGACGCCTGCGATGAGGATCTCATCTTCGGGGCGGTCCGGTTCTCTGGTGGCCCACGCCATGCCACCGAAGATGAACAGCGTGATGCCGGCGACGGGAATGCCCTTCGACCGAGAGACCAGCGCGTGCGACAGCTCGTGGATCAGCAGCGAGGCGAAGAAGAGCAGTGTGCCCGCCGTGCCCATGACGAGGTGCGTGCCGCGTGACAACTGTGGGAGCTGGTTGGGAAAAACGGCGACCGAGAGCGACCAGAACACCAGAAATAAGATGACGAACCAAGACAGATCGATACGGATCTCGAATCCTAGGATCGACCCGACTCGTAGTCCTCCCACCGGTGTGGCTGCATCGTCCGCCATGTACCGATTGTGGTGGGTCTCCCCGTCGGGCGGAAGGCTTGTCTCGCCGCTACCTTCGATCGATGACGCCTACGATGACCCGAAATACCTCGTCGACGGCCCTTCTGGCCGCTTCGTTGGTCGCGTGCGCGGGATGCGACGCCCCGGTCGCAGTCATGGGCTTCTCCGGTACCACGATGGGCACCTCCTATGAGGTCATAGTCGAAACCGAGGCGACAGCTTTGGACTCGGTCACGCTCGGTGCGGTCATCGAGCGCGAGCTCGCCCACGTGAACCGGGTGATGTCCACGTACGACTCCGCGTCGGACATCTCCAGCTTCGGTCGGCACTCGGGCACGGATCCTGTTCCGATCGACCCGATCCTCCTGGACATCCTCGCGGTGGCTCTCGAAGTCTGCGAGCGATCGGGCGGAGCCTTCGACCCGACCGTGGCTCCCCTCGTAGACGCCTGGGGCTTCGGCCCCGAAGACGTGCCGCAGCCGCCGGACTCCGCTCGGGTTGCGACGCTGAGAGGCCTGGTGGGGTGCGACGGGCTCACCACCGACCCGCTGGCGGGAACGCTGGCCAAAGCGCGGCCGGATGCGAGGATCGACCTCTCCGGCATCGCCAAGGGGTTCGCCACCGAGCGGATCGGTGGCGCCCTTCGCGGGATGGGGTACGGGAGCGCGCTCGTCGACGTGGGAGGTGAGCTCAGGGCGGTGGGGTCGCACCTGGATGGCCGGCCGTGGCGCGTGGCTCTGGAGGGAGCGGGCGAGACGGTGCCGGGTGTCCTCGGTACGATCGACCTCGTCGACGAAGCCGTCGCGACGTCGGGCGACTTCCGGAATTCCTACGAGTACGAAGGCGTTCGGTACACGCACATCATCGACCCGCGGGACGGCCTTCCCGTTCCGTTCCGCGGGTTTTCGGTGAGCGTGGTTCATCCCGACGGGGCGGCAGCCGATGCGTGGGCGACCGCCCTGACGGTGCTCGGCCCGGACGAAGGCTTCGAGCTGGCCGAGCGGGCAGGCTTGGCCGCGTCGTTCACATGGCGGAGTCCCAATGGCGTGCGGTTTCGCCAGACGCCGGCGCTGGCTGGGCGCGTAACCCCGGCGGGGTGAGCCCGACGCTCCCTCGGGTGAATCCCAACCCTCGAGCCCACTATTCTGATCTGATGAGCGATTCCACCTTCGACTACGAGCGCTTCTGCGACGATCTGGGGCCGGCGAAGATCGTCCATCTCCACGACCCGTTGGTCGGTCTCCAGGCGATCTTGGTCATCGACAACGTGGCGTTGGGCCCCTCGATCGGAGGTGTCCGCATGGCGCCCGACGTGACGACGGAAGAGGTATTTCGTCTCGCGCGCGCGATGACCCTGAAGAACGCCGCCGCCGGCCTGCCGCACGGAGGTGGCAAGGCGGGGATTCTCGCAGACCCCAAGACGGTCCCTAAGGAATCGCTCATCCGGGCGTTCGCCCGTGCGATCCGTGGGCTGGGCGACTACATTCCGGGACCCGACATGGGGACCGACGAGTCGTGCATGGCTTGGATCGAGGACGAGATCGGCCGCGCCGTGGGGCTGCCCCGGAGTCTTGGGGGCATCCCCCTCGACGAGATCGGCGCGACCGGGTGGGGCCTCGCGGCGTGCGCGGAGGTGGCGGCGGACTTCTGCGCTTTGGAGCTCGACGGGGCCACCCTCGCCATCGAGGGGTTCGGGAATGTCGGTCGTCCGGCGGCCCGCTTCTTGGCCGAGAAGGGGGTCCGGTTGGTTGCGGCGAGTGACTCGCGGGGGGCGGTCCACGACCCTGGCGGCATAGACGTCGAGGAGCTGATCGCGGCCAAGGACGCGTCGGGGAGTGTTACCGGCCATTCCGGCGGAACGAAGATCTCGCACGAGGAGCTGTTCACCGTTCCGTGCGACATTCTGATCCCGGCGGCGCGTCCGGATTGCATCCATGAGGGGAACGTCGCGGGAATCCAAGCCAAGCTGCTCTTGCAGGGTGCGAACATCCCGGCCACATCGGCGGCTGAGACGGAACTGCACCAGCGCGGCATCCTGGTCGTGCCCGACTTCATTGCGAACGCAGGCGGCGTCATCTGCGCTTCTGTAGAGTACCACGGCGGCAGCGAGGAAGACGCGCTCGTTCAGATCGCGGGTAAGATCGGCAGCAATACGCGCGAGGTGCTCCGGGCGGCGCACGCGGGAGGCGTCGAGCCGCGAGCGGCCGCGGTCGCCCTGGCCATGGAGAGGGTCGAGGAAGCGATGGCACGGGGCCGGGTATCGACGTGAGTCCGGAGGCAGGGACGGTGCTGGGGAAGTACCGCAGGCTCTGTGAGGAGTACCGTCTTGCCGCGCCCGAGTACTTCAACTTCGGCTACGATGTGGTTGACAGGTGGGCCAGCGCACGGCCGCACGAGTGCGCGCTCTGGTGGGTCGGCCCGCAGGGCAATGAGCGCAAACTGACCTTCCGTGACGTCTCGGACCGGTCGGGCCGGGTCGCGGGTGCACTGAAGGCCCTTGGGCTGAAGCGCGCCGACCAGGTCATGGTCAACCTTCCGAGCGTGCCCGAATGGTGGGAGGTGATGGTGGGCCTGACCAAGGCCGACATGATCGCGATTCCGACGACGACGATGCTGACCGAGAAGGACATCGCCTTCCGGGTCCGCTCCGCGGAGATCGACGGTGTCGTCACCGACGAGGCCGGCGCCGAGCGGGTCGACCGCGTCCTGGCTGATCTGCCTGGCTTGCGAGTCAGGGTCCAGGTCGGGGGCACGCCTCGGGCGGGTTGGGTTGGCTATGAGGAAGCGGTCACCTCGGCCGCGGCCGGCCCGGAACCGCTGAGGACGCGCGCCGACGGGCCGGCGCTGATCTACTTCACGTCGGGCACCACCGGTCCGCCGAAGATGGTGCTCCACAGCCACGCGAGCTACGGCGTGGGCCACCGTTTGACTGCGCGCTTTTGGCTGGCCCTAGAGCCTGGCGAGGTGCACTGGAACATGTCCGACACCGGATGGGCCAAGACGGCCTATGCCGGCTATTTCGGACCGTGGATCCAGGGAGCCTGCGTCTTTGTGTCGCACCGCCCAGGGAAGTTCGATCCGAGGCATACGCTCGAAGTGCTTTCGCATTACCCCGTCGAATCCCTCTGCGCGCCGCCGACCGTCTACCGCATGTTGATCCAGGAGGAGTTGTCGACGTTTCGGCCCGTCGCTCTGCGGCAATGTCGTGCCGCCGGTGAAGCGCTCAATGTCGAAGTGCTCGAGAAGTGGCGTGAGGCGACTGGCATCACGATCCGGGAGGGATACGGCCAATCCGAGACGGTGTTGCTGTGCGCGAGCATTCCAGAGGTGCCCGTGAAACCGGGCTCGATGGGCGTGTCATTGCCTGGGATCGACGTCGCGGTCATCGATGCGGACGGGCAACGGCTTCCCCCTGGCCAGGCGGGTGAGATCGCTGTTCGAGTCGACCCCGACCGCCCGGTCGGGCTCTTCCGGGAGTACTGGCACGCGCCGGAGGCGACTGCGAAGTGTTATCGGGAGGGCTGGTATCTGACGGGGGACTGCGCCCGCACCGACGAGGACGGGTACCTGTGGTTCGTCGCACGTGCCGACGACATCATCACCAGCTCTGCTTACCGGATCGGGCCCTTCGAGGTCGAGAACGCGCTCATGGAGCACCCGGGCGTCGCCGAGGTCGCTGTGGTCGGTAAGCCCGATGCCCAGCGCACCGAGATCGTGAAGGCGTTCGTCGTGTTGGCCCACGGGTACGAACCGAGCGCGGAACTGGTGGCCGAGCTCCAGGAGCACACCAAGAAGAGCACCGCTCCCTACAAGTATCCTCGTGAGATCGAGTTTCTGGACGAGCTTCCCAAGACCGTGAGCGGGAAGATCCGGAGGGTGGATCTCAAGGCGCGTGGGTGAGCGGCCACGGGCTCGGGCACTTCCGCTCGGCGAGCAACAGTGGGGCGGGCTTGGGCATTCTGTCCGATCGGGGGACGAAGTGTCTGAAGCCGACCTGACTAACGTGGACGTCCGGCGAGACCATGTCGTCCCACGCGTTGCCCTCCGACGGGCCCGTGATCCGCGATGTGTGCCGCGCGGATGCGGCACGTTCGTTGCGCATCGCTCTAACGTGGCGACAACGCCGATTCGGGAGAAAGGTCGTGTCACTCGGAAGACTAGGGACCCCTGGAGAGCGATCATGACGTCCACCGGCAGCAACCCATGCTCCGTTCCGTCCACAGCGGCGGACATCATGCGCACGCCGGTCGTGACCGTGTCCTCGACTGCGTCGCTTCGGGAGTTGCTCAACCTCCTTCGACGTACCGGCGTCAGTGGGGTGCCAGTCGTCGGGATGGATCAGAAGGTTATCGGTACGGTCAGCGTGACCGACCTCATGTGGTGCAGCGACAGGCTTGCGGCAGAAGACGCGGATGTGGACGATTCTGCTCGCGCAGTCAGGCACCTCGACGAGACGACAGTTCGCGAAGTCATGACACCGGACGTCTTCGGCGTCGGGCCACAGGCGAGCCTAGCCGAGGTCGCCGCGTTCTTCGCAAGCACGGGCCTGGGACGCGCGGTCGTGCTGGACAGCGGAGAACTCGTGGGGATCGTGTCGGTGGTCGATCTGCTCGCCCTGTTCGCGGATCGCACTTCGGACGCCGGTGCCGGTTAGCCCCTGGCATAACGACCCACTAGCACGGCCCTACCGCATGAGTCCCAGTTCCCGGAGGTGTCCCAGCGCCGCGTGCCGGACCTGGTCGACAGGTCCGTCTGTGGACACGGTTCGCACCGTCCAGGGTGGCTCCTCGTTTTCCTCGTCCTCCCAGGCGCCAGCGGCTGCGCGATAGACGTCCCAGCCTGCATCGGAGGCTCCCCCGCGACGCCCCGTCAGACGTGCTTGAACCGTGCCCGGCGTCGCGGTGCAGTGGAGGAAGAGGGACCGCACCCCCGAAGCGATCCCAGCCGCGAGCAAGGTCCGCCTGCGTCCGATCTCCCGGAAGGAGGCGTCGACGATCACGCGCTTACCGAGGAAGAGAAGACTGAGCGCCTGTTCGAGACACGCCGCGTACGTCCGGTCGTCCCACTCGGGCGTGTAGATGCCCTCGCCGAACGGTGCCAGAGCCGACATCTCCGGTGCCAGGCCGGCGAGCTCCTTGCGAACCCGGTCCGAGGAGACGATTTCGAATCTCGCTTCGTTTGCGAGCTGCTGGGCGAGCGTCGTCTTGCCGGTCCCTGGAAGCCCGCCCGCGAGGACGAGACAGGGTCGGCGCTCCGGCTCCTCCAGCTCCGATAGGGCAAGCAGCCAGTAACCGCGGGCCCTGTCGACGGCTGCCCGGCGCTCTTCCGCAGGCACTTCCCCCTTCTCGGACACCAGGCCCGCCACCTTGCCTCGCACCGCCGCGCGATACGACACATAGAAGGGAATGAGCCGAAGGCCATGCGGGTCATCGGCCTCCCGGAAGTACGCATCGATGAACGCCTCCGCGAGGTCCCGCCGACCGCGGAAGACGAGATCCATCGCCAAGAACGCCATGTCTGCCACCGGGTCCGCGTAGCGGAAGCGCTCGTTGAACTCGATGCAGTCGATGGCCACCAGGTCCCGAGGTGGCGCCTGGTCGGGGAACAGGTACACGTGCTCCAGGTGCAGGTCGCCGTGCGTGTCACGCGGCGTGTGAGCGCGTGCTCGGGCCTCGATGAGTGGCCGGAGCGTCTTGAGCTGTTCCTCCAGACAGCTTCCAATCCTGTCGAACACGGGTCCGCTCAGGCACTCACCCACTCGGGGCCTGGATTGGTCGAGGTTCTCCCTGGCGTTGGCCGCCACGACCTCCCAGCGACCGTACCGATCAACCTCCGGACCCCCTGCCGCGCCCGCGTGGAAAGCGGCGACCCGTCTCCCCAACGACCCCAGGATCTCGCGGGTCAGCCCGTCCCGCTTCAGGCGCTCGAGCAGGGTGGCATCTTCCGGCAAGCGCTCCATCTTCACCGCATACTCCACGGGGGCACCCTCGCCGTCCACGACGAGTCCCGCATCCGATTGGACGAGCGGAACCACCCCCAGGTAGACCTGCGGCGCGAGACGGCGGTTCAGTCGCACTTCCTCGCGGCAGAAGTGCAGGCGCTTCTCGAGGGTGGTGAAGTCGAGGAAGCCCAGGTCGACGGGCTTCTTCACCTTGTATGCGTATGGGCCCGCCAGCGCCACGACCGAAATGTGAGTTTGTCGGATCTCCAACCCTGTTGCCGCATGCGGATAGGCTTCTGGGCGACTGAGCCCGTCGATGAGGCGCGAAACGTCCGTTTTCGCCCCCGCGGGCTCGGCCCCGACGATTCCTACTTCTGCGGGTTGGCGCATCCGCGATCTCCTGGCGCCGCAGAGGGACCAAATGTCCCACCTTGGCTCACGTTGCCTAACTCTCGCCGGCCAGGCCCGTGGGGCAGGGCCGGCCCAACGTCACGCCTTCAGTAGGAAGGTGACACGCAAGTGGACCCGATATCCACGTACTTTTCCGTCCTCGACGAGGACCTCCTGGTTCTCCACCCAGGCGCCCTTGATGTGGTCGACGGACTCGGACGCTTTGCTGATTCCTTGCTGAACGGCGTCCTCGAATCCCTTCTGGGAATCGGCCGTGATCTCGATGACTTTGGCAACCGACATGATCGCTGTCCTCGCGTTCGGGGGGACCCTCGCGACGCGCGCTGCGCCACTCTGTGAGAATCAGACCGCAAGGCGGGTGCCAGTGGACCGTGTTGGAGGCCCGCTGGTGGGTATCGCGATCCTCCTACCCTGGGCCGGGCTCGTCGTCCGGCTGCCGGCAGGGTCGCTCGGACCCGAGGGGATGGCTCTGGCGATCGTGAAGAAGAGGCGATGGCGCGGCGGGCCTACTTGACCTGCGCGAACAGCACCACCTGGTTCTGCCCGAAGTGACCCCATCGGGGACTGACGGGGCGCAGTGAGAGGTCGAAGGCGGCCGAGAGGCCGCGGCGCTCGATCCGGTGACCCGGAATGGGACCGTTTGTCACTCCCGGAATCCGAGGCGAGCCGGGGAATCCACTCCGCCCCGTTGCGGAGGACTCGCTTCCTTTCGAAGATACGCCGCTCCCTGGCACGTGATGTGCGGTGCCGAGAGCCAGAATTCGTCCAGAAACAGTGGAGGAGAACAGGAGTGAGCGACGCCCCTGTGAAGTTCATCGACCGCCGTGACGCGGGCAGACAATTGGCCCCCGCGGTCGAGGCAGCGGTAGGGGAGGATGACGCGGTCATCTTGGCCCTTCCCAGAGGCGGTGTGCCGGTCGGGTACGAGGTGTCCACTCGCCTGGGAGTTCCCTTGGACGTGCTGGTCGTGCGCAAGCTGGGCGTTCCCTGGCAGCCCGAGTTGGCGTTCGGTGCCATCGCCACCGGTGACATCGTGGTCCTCAACGACGATCACGTGAAGGCCCTCGGCTTGGGCCAGGAGATGATCCACGACATCGTGGAGCGCGAACACACGGAGCTGAAGGTGCGCGAGAAGCTCTACCGAGATGGTTGTGCACCCATCGACATCGCCGGGAAGACGGTCGTGGTCGTGGACGATGGCATCGCGACCGGATATACCGTTCGTGCTGCTCTCAAGTCTCTGGAACACCGGGGTGCGAAGCGCCGGATCGTCGCCAGTCCGGTGGCTGCCGCCGGGACCGTCCGCGCGCTGGAGGAGGATGCGGACCAGGTGATTTGCTTGAAGACGTCCGTGGCGTTCGGTGCAGTCGGCAGGTGGTATGACGACTTCGCTCCGGTCTTCGACCTGGAGGTGAGGGAGCTGCTGGGGAACGCTAGCCGGCAGGAGTCCAGCGCCTAACCCGCAATGGATGCAACCTCCGGGTCCGGTTCCGCAGAGGCGCTAGCGAGCCGCATCATGGAGGAGTTCGCCACCCGTACCGGCCTGTCATCCAACATGAGACAGGTGCGGTATCTCTGGACCGACGCCTTCGCGGTCTGCAACTATCTCACGCTTTTTCGTCGAACCGGCCTGCAGCGTCACCGCGAGCGTGCCGTTGCTTTGATCGATCACGTACACCACGCGCTTGGGCGGCATCGCGATGATAGCCGGCGCCGGGGGTGGATCAGCGGGCTCGATGAAGAGGAGGGCGAGCGGCATCCGACAGCACGCGGCTTACGGATCGGCAAGCCGCTGAGCGAGCGCGGCCCTGGCGACCGGTACGACCCTCGACAGGAGTGGAATCGTGACGGGCAGTACTACCACTACCTCATGCGCTGGACGCACGCGTTGGCTCGTGCGGCCGAGGTCCTCGAGGACCCGAAGCTTCACCAATGGGCCGTCGAGCTGGCCAAGGCGGCGCACGCGGGCTTCACCTACCGTTCGGCCCCCGGTTCGGCGCCGAGGATGTATTGGAAGATGAGCATCGATCTCACTCGGCCGCTCGTTCCGTCGCAGGGAGCGCATGACCCGCTGGACGGACTTGTGACCTCGAGTGGGCTAGGACCGGATGAGCTCCGCCAAGAGGTGAATGAGCTTTGGCGCATGTGCAACCCCGCTGCCTGGGCGACCGACGATCCCTTGGGCGTCGGCGGTCTCCTGACCGACACCTGGCGAGTGGCGCAACTCCTCCTGGCCTCGCGAGCCCAAGGGCGGGGGCGTCTCGAGGAACTCTTGCTGCAGCTCGTGGAGTCCTCTTTAGAGAGCCTCGACGGACTGACCAGAAGTCGGACGCTCGTGCGGCGGTTCGAGGACCGCCTCGCCTTCAGGGAACTGGGCCTCGCCATCGGGCTCCGTGCATCGGAAGAGCTCCTCGGAGCCGTCGAAGCTTTGCCGACTCAGGTTCGAACGGACGCGTTGAGAGGGGTCGCGCACTACGTGTCATTGGCTCACGAGATCACAGCGACTTGGTTGTCCACGGAGGCAAGGACGAGCGCCCTGTGGAAGGCACATGAGGACATTAACGACGTCATGCTCGCCACTGCGCTGGCGCCCGACGAGTTCATCCGCGCGTAGCGCTGACAAGCCGCGACGGGTATCTCGGCGGACGGCGTGGACCTTGCAAGCTTTGCGCTCAGCAGGCCGAGAAGAACTCAGTGAAGGGAGACGTTCGATGCCCAAGACGACAGCGCCGCCGGAGCGGCAGATCGAGGAGCACACGAGCGAGTCGCGGACCCGCCGCGAGGAGCACAAGGTCCGGGGCGACAAGATCGTCGCCAAGCTCAAGGAGCTCGTCCACGAGGGGAACGTTCGGCACGTCGTCATCAAGAACGACGAGGGCCGCACGCTCATCGAGTTTCCGGTGACGGTCGGAGTGGCGGGTGCCGTCCTGGTGCCTGTATGGGCGGCGGTGGGTGCGCTTGCCGCGCTCGTGACGAACTGCTCGATCGAGGTCGAGCGGGAGGACCTGGAATAGCCTCCCCGTTCAACCGCGACGTCGCCAGCAAGCTCGACCGCGTCGCTGACCTGCTCGAGTCGCACGACGCCAATCCATTCCGCGTACGAAGCTATCGGCGCGTGGCCGACGAATTGCGCGCACTCACCGGTTCGGTGACGGAGCTTTACGAGGAGGGCGGGCGCAGGCGCCTCCAGGAGATTCCCGGCGTGGGACGCGCGATCTCCGGCTCGATCGTCGAGATCGTGGAGACCGGGGAGCTACGCTTGCTGGACCGTATGGAGGCCGAAGGGGCTCCCGAGAAGGCGTTCCAGCGCTTGCCCGGCGTGGGCCCGGAGTTGGCTCGGCGCATCCACGAGGAGCTCGGCGTGACCACCCTGGAAGAGCTGGAGCTCGCCGCCCATGACGGTCGTTTGAGAGCGGTAGAAGGCGTCGGTGAGAAGCGGGCGGGGGGCATCCGCCACGCCCTGGCCGGTATGCTGGCGCGGTCCCGTCGGTCCTTGCCCGAGAGGTCCGAAGCGCTGCCGCGCCCTGCGGTCGGCCTGCTCCTGGACGCGGACCGCGACTACCGCAGGAGGGCACGTGAGGGCACACTGCGCCGCATTGCCCCCAGGAGGTTCAACCCGGCCCACGAGCCGTGGCTCCCGATCATGGAGGTCGAGCGGGACGGATGGGATCTTACGGCTCTCTTCTCCAACACGCGGCGCGCGCACGAGCTCGGTCGGACCCGTGACTGGGTGGTCATGTACTACCACCGGGACGGTGACCACGGACAGTGCACGGTCGTCACCTCTCACTCGGGACGCCTGAAGGAGCTGCGCGTGGTCCGCGGGCGCGAACCCGAGTGTCGGCGCTACTACGCCGAGGAGCAGAGGACCGCCTGACGTCAGGGGGGCGTCTCCCCCTGACCCGCCGTACCCGCCTGCCTCCGCGCCATGACGAGAAGCGCGAGCAGGGCAATCAGGATAGCCGTGGTAAGGGGGAAGAAGATCACGTCCCAACCGGTACCGACGGGTTCCGTCGTCGTGCCCAGCAAGATCGCGCCGACAACAGGGAGCACGAAGAAGAGGCCGAGGCCGGCCAGGAGGAGCGAGGCCCACCAGGCCCAGAGGGACCGCCGGCGCAAGCCGTAGCCGCACAGGCTCGTCGTCAGGAGGACCACTGCCGCGAACGAGAGGCCGGACCCGGTCACGGCCTGCCCACGACCAATGACGGAGTGGAGCGCAAAGAGCGCTCCGAAGGCCACCACGAGCCAGCTCGCAAGCCGGGCCGACGGGGTGGCAGCCCTGCCCGCGGCGCTCACGACCCACCCACCATGTCGCTGGCGTCCGTCAGCGCCGTGGGTGGAGGCCCGGTGCGCCCGGCCGACGCCTCCCGCGCCTGGGCGAGACCGTCCAACACGTATGCCATTGTGCTTGCTACGATGAGGGCCGATGAGAGCAGAGCCAGAGGCGCGAGACCCCGTGCGGGCATTCCCACGACCAGCCAGAAGAGGACGACGAAGACGGAGGAACTGGAGAGGCGCCCATGGCTACGGTGCACGATCCGGACGGGCACTCGACGCATTCTGAGGGCCGCCCAACCCCCGCCGAGGACGAGATCCCGGCCCACGACGATGGTGAAGAACCAAACGGGTAGGGGCGCGAACGCGGGCCCCCGGCTGAACGCGAAGAACGCCGCCACGGCGCCTTGGACGAGCTTGTCGGCGACGGCGTCGGCGATCGCGCCGGCATGCGTCGCGAGATCGAAGCGTCGGGCGAGCCAGCCGTCGACCAGGTCCGAGAGACCGATCACGAGCAGCACGGCGACCGCTCCCCAGCGGTATATCCCAAACTCGACGCCCGCGCGGGCAAGCTCTTGTGCGTGAAGCGCGAGCAACAGGAAGGCGGGGAGGAGCGCCACCCTGGCCAGGGTCACGACCCAGAGAACCAAGCGAATCACCGGGATGCTCCCCAGAGGACATATGGTCCCATGGTGGGGCCAAACGCCGTTGCATCGGGTGTGGCGTGCGGCGAATCATTCACCAAGGCCCTCCATTCTCTCGCTCCGGCCCGCGAGGAGGTCACGCATCGTGCAAGAAGCTAGTGCACGGGACGTGCCGCGAGGCGTGCACCGATTCGCCTTGTGCCCTTCTGTCTCTTCCGCGGCCGGGGAATCGGGACTCTTTGGCGCCTCTGCCACCGGCCGCGGTGTGACAGCCCTCACCGGTTGGCGCCTTCTCCGTGAGGGTGCGTGGCACGCGTCGTGCGATCGAGGGAGGTTGCATGGGGCCGACCAAACGGGTCGGCCAAGACTCTAGAGGAGAGGAGGATTCTGATGCGTGCGCTCACCACCAAGCGTTGGGGAGCGGACGTCTCCCCGTGGCACGAGCTGGAGACCATGAATGACGGCCTGCGCCGCTGGACGGACTACCCCGCCTTCGGTGCTTCACTATTCAAGGCTCCCCTATTCTCCGAGGTCGATTGGTTCCCCGCCGTGGAGCTGGTCGAGGAGGATGGCGAGTTCGTGCTCACCGCCGAGCTTCCGGGTCTGTCCAAGGATGACGTGCACTTGTCCGTGGACGACAACGTCCTCACCCTGAAGGGCGAGAAGAAGACCGAACGCGAGGAGGCACACGGCCGGACTCATGTTCGGGAACGTGCGTACGGCACCTTCGAGCGTAGCTTCACGCTGCCGCGCAACGTCGAGGCCGAGAAGATCCGGGCCGACTTCCACGACGGCATCATGGAGATTCACATGCCCAAGGGGGAAGAGGCAAAGAGTAGGCATATCGAGATCAAGTGAAGAGTGTTGATGTCGAGTCGCCTGGTCTTTGTAGGGCACCGGCCCCCGGAGGGCGGCAGGTGGAACAGCGCCTGACGGGGGTTCGGTTAGAGAACCCTCGGGTTGAGGCGGGACGGAGGCACGAACCGCAAAGGAGCGGACATGAACGTAGCTGCGATTTGCACTCGCTTGCCGGAGAAGATCTCCGGTGACATCACGGTACTGAGTGCCGCGAAGCAGATGCTCGAGAACGAGGTCGGAACGCTCGTCATCACCGACGAGGATGGCCTCCCCGAGGGCATCCTAACGGACCGCGACATCGTGCTCCGCTGCGTGGCTGAAGGGTTGCGAGCCGAGAAGACGACGGTGGCCCGCGTCATGACGACCGATGTGCACACGGTCCACGAAGGCGCGGCGGCCGAAGCCGCCCTGGAGGAGATGGCCGACAAGGAGGTCCGCCGGCTGGTGGTCGTGAACGACGCGGGAAGAGTCGTCGGGATTGTCGCTCTGGACGATTTCTTGGAGGGCATCGCCGAGGCGACCGCCGACGTGGGAAGGCTCCTCAGGCGGCAAGTGCAGGTATAGGCCCCTATCTGTGCCCGACTTGGCAGGGGAGATCGACTACGCGAGGCGTCTGTGGGGTCCTGACGGCGAGGTGCCCCGCGAAGCGCTAGAATCACTCTGTCTGCCGGAGTGCAGAGGTGATTCGACGTGGGGACAAGTGTCCGCGTGGCTCGAGGGGCTGGCGACGGCCCGGCCGCCGCGCGTAGCGACGATGAGCGATCCGCCGCGGTCGTGCTCTTGGCGGACGCGGACGCGACCAGCCGCCGGGAGTTGGAAGCCCTCCTACTAGACCGGGGGTTTCGGGTCATGTCGGTTGGGGATGGGCAGGCCGCATTGGATCTGATCGATCGTGAGGTCATCGATGTCGTCCTACTCGCACTGGACCTTCCCAAAGTCAGTGGGCTGAATGTCCTCGCCGCGATGCCCGCCTTGCAGACGGACGCGAGATTCGTCGTCATGGCAGAGAGCTCGACGGTTGCGTCGGCGGTCGAGGCCATGAAAGCCGGCGCGTACGACTTTCTCGAGAAGCCCTTGGATTCCGACCGGCTGCTCCAGGTCATCGGCCGAGTGCTCGAGGATGTCTCGGCGGGACGGGAGGTACGGTGCATTCGTCGCTCGGCAAGCGAGCGTGGTCTGTCGGCCATCGTGGGACGCACCGCGGTCATGCACAGGATGTTCCGGCTCGTGGAGCGGGTCGCGCCCACTCGGGCCAACGTCCTGGTCACGGGTGAGACAGGATCCGGGAAAGACCTTGTCGCTCGTGCGGTACACGATCTTTCGCCGCGGGCGGAGGCGCCGTTCATCGCCGTCAGCTGCTCGGCGATCCCGAGCTCGCTCTTGGAGGCCGAACTCTTCGGCCACACTCGTGGATCCTTCACAGGGGCCGTCCAGAGTCGTAGGGGCCTGATCGAGGAGGCCGGTGGCGGGACGCTCTTTCTGGACGAGATCAGCACGCTCTCGGAAGACGTGCAGGTGAAGCTGCTGCGGGTTCTCCAGGACCGTCGGGTTCAAAGAGTGGGGAGCAGCAATCCCGTCTCGGTGGACTTCCGCCTTGTCGCCGCAACGAACACGGACCTATCCCGACTAGTGCAGCGCGGCGACTTCCGCGAGGACCTCTTCTTTAGGCTGGACGTCTTCCCGATCGAGGTGCCCCCGCTTCGAGAGCGCCCGGACGACATCCTGCCTCTCGCGGACCACTTCCTTTCCCGCTTTGCGGCGGAGCACGAAATCACGGCACCGAGATTGTCGCCGACCACGCTCTCTCGGATGGTGAGCTACGGGTGGCCTGGCAACGTCCGCGAACTCGAGAATTTCATCGAGCGCTCTCTCATCATGTATCCGGGGGCCCGGAGCTTTCCGTTCGACCTTCCGAGAACCGGGCAGGTGCACGAGGAGGCGGAGTTGATCGAGCGCGCCGCCGAAGACCACTGGACGCTCGAGCGCTTGGAGCGGGAATACCTCCTGTCGACGCTCGAGCGCAACCTCTGGCGCCAATCGGCGGCCGCTGAAATCCTCGGCATCAACCGGCGGACGATCCACCGGAAGCTGAACCGGTATCGCGAGCAGGGCTTGGTGCCGGCACTCGAGGAATGATGAGCGACGCCACGGCGCGCGGCGCTCTGGCCGATCATCTCGCTCGTGCTGGCATTCACGATCCGGCAGTTCTGACAGCCGTGCGGGAGGTGCCCCGAGACGCGTTCCTGCCGCCGGAGCTGAAGGAGTTCGCCTACGAGGACACACCGCTTCCCATCGGCGAGGGCCAGACCATCTCGCAACCGTTCGTCGTGGCGCTCATGGCGCAGGAGGCGCGGCTAGGACCGGAGCACCGGGTGCTGGAGGTCGGCACCGGATCGGGATACGCGGCCGCTGTCTTTTCGCGTGTGGCGGGTGAGGTCTACACGATCGAGCGGCTCCCCGCCCTGGGCGAGCTTGCTCGGGCGCGCCTCTCCGAATTGGGATACGCCAACGTGCACGTCCGCCACGGAGACGGAACGCTGGGATGGCCCGAGGCGGCTCCTTTCGATGCCATCCTCGTGGCCGCGGGTGGCCCCGATCCCCCACCGAGCCTCATGGAGCAGCTCGCTCCGGGCGGCCGCTTGATCATCCCGGTAGGGGACACGCCTCGGGAGCAGCGCTTGGTGTGCGTGCAGAGGCGCGACGGCCGCTTCGAGCGCACCGACCTGGGGGGAGTTCGGTTCGTTCCCCTCGTGGGCGAGGAGGGGTGGCGCTCTCCGGCCGGAGGGCGCGTCGCGGCGGTGAAGGCGCCCAGGAGTCCCCGGCATGGGGCGGCGCACCTTCTCCGCGAGGTCGTTGAGCCCGTCACGGAGATCGAGGGCGCCGACCTCGGCTCACTGATGGCACACATCGGGGACGCACGCGTCGTGCTCATCGGGGAAGCCACGCACGGCACGTCCGAGTTCTACCGGATGCGGGCCCGCATCACGCGGGAGCTCATCGAGCGGCACGGCTTCAAGATGGTGGCCATCGAAGGGGACTGGCCCGACGCCGCGCAGATCCACCGTTGGGCACGAGGGGTGTCGCCGAACGGTGCCCCTCCACCCTTCACGCGCTTTCCGACCTGGATGTGGCGCAACCGCGAGACCGCCGACTTCCTGGCCTGGCTCCGCGAGTGGAACGCCAGTCAGGCGCCCGATGCCCGGGCGGGCTTCCACGGGCTGGACCTCTACAGCCTCTACACCTCGATCGACGCTGTCCTCGGCTACCTAGACCGTGTGGACCCCGACGCCGCCCGAGTCGCCCGCGAGCGGTACGGCTGCCTGACGCCCTGGCAACGCGACCCGGCCACGTACGGCCGCGCCGTTATGACCGGCCGATATCGGCTCTGCGAAGCTGAGGTCGTGGCGATGCTCGGCGACTTGCTGCATCGCCGATTGGACTACGTGGGGGCGGACGGGGAGCGGTACCTGGACGCGGTTCAGAACGCCCGGCTCGTGGCCCACGCGGAGCAGTACTACCGCGTGATGTACCAGGGCGGGCATCACTCCTGGAACCTGCGTGACCGGCACATGTTCGAGACGCTCCGGGTGCTGCTCGCCTGGCATGGCGAGGCGTCGAGAGCGGTCGTGTGGGCCCACAACAGCCACGTGGGCGACGCCGAGGCAACGGAGATGGGAGCTCAGGGACAAGAGACGATCGGAGGGCTTTGCCGAAATTGGCTCCGTGAACAAGCGTTCCTCGTGGGATTCGGGACGGACCGGGGCACCGTCGCGGCTGCGAGCGATTGGGGTGGTCCCCTGGAGATCAAGTCGCTGCGGCCGGCGCGGCCAGACAGCTACGAAGCGATCTGCCACGAGGCCGCCGTCCCAAGCTTCATTCTCCAGCTCAGGGATCCCGTGCGCGAAGAGGTGTGGGACGAGCTGGAGGAGCCGCGACTCGAGCGTGCGGTGGGTGTCATCTACCGCCCCGATACAGAACTCCAGAGTCACTACTTCCAGGCGTCCCTACCCCGCCAGTTCGACGCCTACATCTGGTTCGATGAGACGAAGGCCGTCGAGCCCCTGAAGGGAGCCCCAGTGACCCCCGGGGTTCCCGACACGTACCCGTTCGGCGTGTAAGTGGCAGAGCCGATCTCGGTGTGACGAATCATGCCGCCGAGGTTCGCGGCCCGTGCGACCAGGGCGAACGTCAACAGGGTCAACGCCAGCGTTGCCATCGCGACGAGCCTCTGCGTGCGTTGCGCCCGGTCTGGGAGCGCCAGGCCTCCCAGGGCAAGTAGGCCGGTCACGATGGCGGCCCAAGTGGCGGCCTCGGCGGCCCCCTCATGTGCTTCGATGGCCGTCTCGGTCACGCCTGGAAGTTCCTCGACCACCCCCTCCGCCCGCTCGCCAGTCTGTGAAGCGGCGAAGGCGCCCACGCCGGCGACCAGGGCCAGCACGAGGCCGACGTTGACCAGCGCCGGCAGGTTCCGATAGAGGGCATAAGCTAGGACGCCGGCCGCGAACAAAGATGCGAATAGAGGCAGGTGGTTCACCAAGAGGTGCAGATGCGCGGCGTTCATTGAATCCTCCGCTGTGAGTGGAGTCGTCCTACGTACCCCGTGCTGCTGGCAGGAATGGAGCCAGATCAGCCGGCACCAGTCTCGGCCCCACTCCGGCTCCCTTCTGCCCGTGCGTGGGACATTCCATCTCACCCGGAGACGAAAACGCTCCCCCCGCAAGCCGTGGTGGACTCGCTCCGGCCTGCGGGGGCTCGACCCAGCCAGGTACGCTTCTTGACATGAAGAAAGGCGAGACCCGAACCCACGGAGTGTTCCATGAAGACGCGTAGCGATCTCGCAAGCCTTTCGCGGGCAGTGGAGGAGCAATTGGTGCTCAGCGTGTATCTCGGGCGCGAGAACGAGGACCCGGGCAAAGGACCGGAGTGGCGGAAGAGACTGGATGTCGCCCTGGGGCACCTCCGGTCGGACATCGAGGCGCGAGCGCCGGCGGATCTGCCCGCTTTCGAGCAGGCCTCGGGCAGAGTGATGACCAGCCTTGAGTCGTTCGGCCGGATTCTCCCGCACGAAGGGTGGTGCGCTTTCGCTACAGAGGACCGCTTGTGGCTCGCGGAGGCGCTGTCGTTCCGTCCTGCCGAGATGGTGCGCTGGCGGCTAGGCGCGTGTGTTGCGCCATACATCAGGGCGCTCAAGGTCGGTCGTCCGGCCATTGTGGCTGTGCTCATGGGCCTGCATGCCGACCTGTACCGCTACGAGCGGGGCGAGTTCTCTGACGAGCTGGAGTTGCATGGCGAACCGCCGCCTGATGAGGCCGGGGACGTCGGTGTTTCGAAGCGGGCCTCGATGGCCAGCGGCGTGCGGGGCGTGACCCGTGCCGACCACGTGAAGCGCGCTCAGGATGAGAACGAGAGGCGCCACCGCAAGAACCTTGAGGAGGCGTTGATCGAGATGGCGGGCGAGGACGGGGTGGTGGTCCTTGGTGGCACTCAGAAGGCGATCAGTGCAGTGCGAAAGGACCTAGAGCCCGCTCTGGCCGGTCGCATCACTGAGGTGCCTGAGCTGGCCTTCGATGCCGAGCGAGAGGATCTCGTCACGCATGTCCGAGCCGCGGTTTCGCGGCTCACGGAGGAACGGCAGGAGGGATTCCTGCAGAGCTGCGCCGATCCACATCGTGGCACCGGTGGGTGGAACGCAACGTATCGTGCGCTGGCGGCGGCCTCCGTGGACAAGATGCTCGTCGCTCGCGGCTTGGTCGAATCTTCCGCCGATGATGCGGAGCGCCTCATCCGCCTGGCTCTGGCGCAGGGCGCCGAGGTCGAGGAGGTCGGCGGGGAGCTCGGAGGCCGGCTCATGAAGGAGCGTGGCGGCATTGCAGCGAGGCTCCGGTTCGTGCCTGCGTCGCTGAAGGCATGACGGGCATCCCCTATCCAGCGGGTAGACCTATTTGGCGAACCCGGACGGGAACGGGAAGTTCTGGCCCTTGTCGATGATGGCGTACTGACCGGGGGCCAGGTATGCGAGCAGCGGATGTTTGGCGATCAACCGTTGATCCTCCCTCGCCCGACGCCGTAGCGCGTCCTCATGCACCCTGGCCGCCACGATGCTTCCGATGACGAGGCCGTTCTCTCCAAAGCCCTCGACGATCCTGTCGAGCTTGCACTCGAGATGCACGTACGCGCCGTCGAGTAGCGGGCCGGCGACGACCTCGCCGGGAATGACCGGCAGGTTCACGATGGAGGTCTTGTGGCCGTCCTCGCAGCGGGGCTCGGCCGAGAGGCTGGTGTGGACCAGCTGGTCTGGCCGTGGATAGCTCACCGTAAACGCGTGCTCCCGGATCGCGTTCCGGTAGGTGGCGTGTCGGGGTGTGCAGACGAAGCCGAAGTAGTTCTCCCAACCGAGCGGTGTGGCCATGTGCTTGGGCGCGAGATCATATGAGCCGTCGGGCTCCTTCGTGCCGATCACCAAGAGGGGCGCTACCCAGAAGAAGCGATCCCAGATCGCGTGCGAGACGTCCAGCGTGGTGTATCGATCACCGTCGGCGTTCATTCCGCCCCCCTCACCGGTTCGGAGGTCGCGTGATCAAGACCGGGCATTCAGCCCCCCGGATCACCTTGTCTGCGACGCTCCCCAACACCGCTCGACTGATCCCGCCCCGGCCGCGCGTCGCGATCGCGACCAAGTCGGCCTGGCGGCTTTCGGCTTGACGGAGGATTCTGTTCGCGACCGGCACGGCGAGCTCAGTGACGGTCTCGACAGTGCAGCCCTTCGCACGGAGGGATTCCGCGGCGGCGTCGAGCTGGGTTTCGGCCTCGCGTCGCATGGCTTGGACTTGCTCCTCCGGGAACTCGAAGCCCGCCGGTTGCAGCGCGGCACCGGGGGCGTAGGGCGGCTCGATCACGTGGAGCAGAACGTACGTCGTGTCTGTAGCCCCGCCCAGCGCGGTCGCGGGCCCCAGCGCTCCGGCGCTCAACTCGGACCCGTCGAGGGGCACGAGCACAGCACGGGTGCCTCGCTCGTGCGGACGAAGCGATCCGCCACGCTTCCCAGCCAGGCGCGCTCGACGGCTCCGCGGCCGTGGGACGCCATGACGGTCAGCCCGGCTCCCACCTGAGATCGGTGCTCCTCGAGGGCCCCGGTGACGTCGTAGGCCCTGAGGAGCTTCGTCGAAACCCCGGGCACGCCGGCCGCCTGCACTCGGGCGGCTGTCGCCTCCAGATAGTCGGCCTCGACTTCTCCGAGGGAGGCCTCGTACGGCAGCTCGGGAAGCTCCATTAGAGGGGGCATCAACACAGTCGCGAGGTGGACGTGCGCTCCACTCGCTCTCGCGATCGAGGTCGCGGCCCTCAGGGCCTGTTCCGCATTGGGGGTGCCGTCCAGCGGGACGAGTATGCGTTCAAACATGGGACTCCACCTCGACTGGGGTGCCGACCTCGACTTCCACGTCGAGACCGTCGCGCACACTCGCGGTCACGACGCAGAAGTCCTCGAAGATGGCCAGGCATCGTTGGAGCTTCTCCGGAGGAACCGTCCCGACGTCTGGTTGGATGTGCACCTTGAGCGACCCGAGACGCATCCGCCCCTGCTCGTTACGCACGATGGATCCGGTGATGCGCGTCTCTACATCGGCGACGTCGATTCTGGCCTTGCCCAGACAGAAGAGGAGGCTGGCACTCAGGCAGTTGCCGATGGCAGCCGCAAGAACCCTGGCCGCACTCGGTCCCTGCCCGTCCCCGAGCGGCTCGGGTTCGTCCATTCGCAGGGTCGTTCGGCTTCCGTCCTGGAAGTCGACGTCGAACTGGTACTTCTCGTGCCGGGATAACGTAACCTCGAACGTGTCTTCCATGTCGTCAGCCCTCACGTGTCGATGACGAAGTTGAGAGCTGGACGGCGGCCTGCGCCAGTAGCGCGCGAGCTTCGCTGGCGACCGCAGCGATTTCTGGGTCGTTCTCGAAGCCGCCTACGCCCATCATGACGCGCGGGTCGGCGATCCTCACCAAGACCCCGCCCCCTCCGGTGGCCTCGACCGTGACGTTGCACGGCAGCATGAGGCCGATCTCGGGCCGGGCCGATAGGGCCCGGTGGGCCAGCTTCGGGTTGCATGCGCCGAGGATCGCGTAGTCACGAAAGTCGACATCGAGCTTCGTCTTGAGGGTCTCCTTCACGTCGATGCGCGTGAGGATCCCGAAGCCCTGCTCTTTCAGCGCGTCCGCCACACGCTCGAGCGCTTCCTCATAAGAGCCATCCAGCCGAACATCTATTGCAAGTGGAACTGTGGTGTTCATGCGACCACCTCGAAGTTGAGCATCATGTTCATGTCCTCGTGCTCCAGATTGTGGCAGTGGAGTAGGAAGAGGCCCTCGTGAACGAAGCGCACAGCCACGTCAACGCGCTCACCCGGCATGGTCAGCACAGTGTCCTTCAGGCCGGTTTCCCACGCCATGACGCGAGCGCGTCCTCCGGTGCGCGAGAGCACCCGGAACTGTCCCGCATGCACGTGCACAGGGTGCGGCAGCTCGCTCTCATTCACGAAAGTCCACACCTCCGTTCGCCTCACCGGCACGCGCTCATCCACGCGCTCCAACTCGAACGTCTTTCCGTTGATGGTGTGGGTCGGCCCGCTCCCCATCATCATCGAGCTGTTGAACGTATAGGTGCGGCGGGGGGTCGCGGCGGTAATCCGGCCGTGATCCGGCACGGTCGAAAACCGCGTCGGCGGGGGAGGTCCCGGCTCGGCGGGGGAGTCCTGCACCACGAACTCGAGCAGGTCCAGCTCACTGCCCTGCCCGGGCCCACCCATGCCCATCATCATGCCACGGCCCCCGCGCCCACCCCTCATGCCCATCATCATGCCGGGGGCTTCGAAGGCCAGAGAGCGAAGCATCACCCGCTCCCCGGACTGCCGTGCCGAGAAGTCAACCAAGATGTCGGCCCGCTCAGCCGGGCCGAGCATGATGCGCTCCGCACGGATGGGTGCCTCCAGCAGCCCTCCGTCACTCCCGATCAGGGTCAGCGGGTCCCCATTCGAGAGGCCGAGATCGAAGATCCGCGCGTTCGACCCGTTCAGGATCCTCAGCCGGTAGCGCGAGCGACGCACGTCGACCGTCGGGTCGGCCACCCCATTCGCGAACGCGGTGTCCCCCAAGTAGCCGTGCATCCTGTCGTGCGGCATCCCGACGCCATAGGCCAGGGATAGATCCCCTCCGAGCCGCTTGTCCTGGAGGATGAGAGGAATCTCGTATTCGCCCGACGGCAGCTCGTAGCCGTCCTCCTCGTCGCCCTCGACGATCAAGAGGCCACCGATTCCCTTATAGGTTTGAGCCGCCGTGACCCCGTGGGTGTGGGGGTGGTACCAGTAGGTGCCCGGCCGGTCCAGAACGGGGAACTCGTAGCCGTACGTCTCGCCGGGGTCGATCGCGAGCCGCGGATGTCCGTCGGCCTCCTGCGGTACGGCCAAGCCGTGCCAGTGGAGAATCGTCCGTTCGGGCAACTGATTCACGAGATCGATGCGGGCGGTCTGGCCCTGCAGTAGCCGAATCGTGGGGGACGGCACCGAGCCGTTGAGTGTCCAAGCGTCCACGAGGCCGGGGCCGGCATCGACCCGCGCGGGACGCGCGGTGAGTGTCAGCCCTTCCCCGGAAACCGTGACCGCTCGGCGTAGCGGATTTCGCGGCGTTTGCTGAAACGCCTTGCTCAGCCCCGGGAAGCCGCTTGGAAGCACGGCTCCCGCGCCGACCAGACCGATGAAGCTTCTGCGATCCATTGATTCCAACCCTCCGAAAGCGTCGCCGCCTGTCCCCCAATGATCTAGATCCTGGATCGCTGGCGCTGTCGGGGGTTTTCGGCAGGCGCACGTGGGGAGAGTGCCAGGAGCCCTTCTCCTAATTGAGTGCCACGACGACTGCCGCTGGTTCCCGGTGAGGGAGGCTACCGCACCACGACGTTCACCAGCTCCTGGAAGACGGTCTGGTCGACACCCCCTGTGGGGCTCACGGCCCCGAGCCACGCTGCCGTGTTCAGGTCGACGACGAGCTCGACGCGCTCTCCCGCGGTGACGTCGAGGTCGATCGGCCGGGCTACGACGAGGCTAAGGTCCTCCAGCTCGACCCGCACTTCCGGCACCAGCATTCCGTCGATGACCAGCCCTTCCACTTCGGCTCTGATCTCGGTGAAGACCAGTTGGAACTCCGTATAGCGCCTCGCAGGGACGAGCTCCGTCACGGCCCGGACTTCGTTGCGTCCTCTCAGGTCCACCCGGACACGGCTCTCCTCGTCACCGAGCTGAAGGGAAGCCCCGCCTTCGGTGATCAGAAAGACGAGGAAGCGAGCCTCGACCTCGCCCTCCACCTCGGATTCGCCCTCGTGTGAACTGAGCGTCGGTAGCGTAGCGATCGTCGGTCGGGTAGAGAACTGCGCAGCCAGCGCGAGCGTGTCCGCGTCGCCGGAGACGACGACGGTCGCCTCGCCAACGAGCCCGCCGGCGACCACGTTGCCGCAACCCGCGGCGACGAGACCCAGGATGGCCGAGGCGGCCCATCCCATGGTTCTGGGATATCTATTCGAACTCATCATGTCATTCCCTTGGCAGGGATATCGTTGTCGGATGGCGGACCGAAGACGTCCGCCCAGCGTTGTCTTTCCTGGGTCATACCCAATACGGCGAAGCGCTCACGTGCTTCCTCCAGCAACTGCTCCGCCGTGTCTTTCTCACCCCTTAGCGCCTCGGCTTCCGCGTAGGCCTGGACCGTGAGTGCCTCCTCGAGGATCGGGAGCTTCCGTTGGCGGACCAACTCCAGCGATCGTTCGAAGAGGACGAATGCGTCCGGGTTGTCTTCCGCGGAGGCGATGCGGCCCAACAGCCGATACACCTCTGGAAGAGTCGGGACCATTCGCGCGCGAATGGCCTCCCGCTCGGCCTCGCGCGCATGTTCGGCCGCATCAAGTGTTCGGCCGCGCGCAAGGAACGATTCCGCGAGATTCAAGCGCATCGTGATGCGTGCGCGGCTGTGCGTCGCCGTCCGCACCGCCGTACGGAAGTGCTCCTCCGCCCGGTCGTAGGCCCCCTGTGCCATGAGGAGCTGCCCGCGCGCGTTCTCGATGAACGGGGTCGCGGAGTCGGCGTCTATGACCGCGGCGGCTGCCTCGGCCTCGCGAAGCAGCGGTAGGCTCTCTTCGATGCGACCGCGAGAGCGCGCGACGATGTGGAGATTGATCAGCGCGTGCCAGCGCTCTGGCGCCGGTTCCGTCAACGGCTCGAGTACCTCGAGGGCCGTACGGTACCGGGACTCGGCCTCGTCCCAGCGTCCCTGATCTTGGAGCACGTTGCCCGCCCCGATGGCGGCCTCCGCCGCGCCGCGAGTATCGGACATGCCGCGTGCGAGATCGTGGGATTGCTCGTAACGACGCAACGCATCGGCGAGGTCGCCGAGCGTTCGGGCCGCCCGCGCGGAACGGCGCAGAGCCAGAGCGGCCACGGTCCGGTCGCGATCGCCCTCGACGGCCCGGAAGGCGGCTTCGGCATAGCCGAGTGCCCGATCCGGCCTGTCACCCGCCTCTTCCGACGCGGCCGCTTCGAGGAGTGCGGCCGCAGCCCCGAGCGCGTCACCCGCGGCCAGGGCCGCCAGGGCCCTGCCCACGAGCCTGTAGACCGCCTGGAGTCGGTCAGCCTCTCGGCGTGCCAGGGCTGCGAAGTCATGCGCCGCGGAGATGTCGGGCACGAACCGCGAGCCCACCGTGTCCAGCTGTCCCGATCCGGCCCAGGCCTTCGACCGGTCGGGCTCCGACCGGCCGAGGAGGTCGTCGAGAATCGGACGCAATTCGTCCAGCTCGGGGAGAGCGGTCCTCACTTCGTCCAGGGTCAGGCGCTTCATGACGGTACCGTAGGGCAGGCTTCGTGCCCGCATTCCGCACGGAGTTGACCCGATACGTAAGATACAGTGCTGAAATCAGTTACGGGGATAGCGACCGCGTTCTCAGTCAACGGCGGGGGCTCTACGGTGCACCGTTTTGGTGCGCTCATGGTCGGCCCCCGTTCGTCGGGCGCCCATCGATGCCGTACTCCTTCATCTTCCGAGCGAGCGTATTCCGATGGATGCCGAGCGACTCGGCTGCCTGCGCCATATGCCCGTCTACGGAGGCGAGCGCCCGTCGGATGTGGTCGGACTCGACCTCCTCCAGGGAGAGCTCGGGCGCGTATCCGACCGGTTCGGGACCACCGCCGTGCGCTGACGCGATCGGAGCGGCTAAGCCTACCCTTAGGTCGGCCGACCGGATGACTTCGCCGTGGGCGAGCAGGACCGCTCGGTCCATCACGTTGCGAAGCTCCCGGACGTTGCCAGGCCAGGCCGCGTCCTCGAGGCGCAGGAGCGCGCGCTGGGTGACGGCACGCACCGGCTTTCCGTGTCGATGAGCGAAATGCGCCCCGAAATGCAATGCGAGTCGCCTTACGTCACCACCGCGCATCCGCAGGGGCGGCAGGTTCAATTCGACCACGGCCAGGCGGTAGAACAGGTCTTCCCGAAAGCGACCCTCTTGCATGGCCGGCCCCAGCGCTTGGTTGGTGGCGGCGATCACGCGCACGTCGACGGGCTGGCTCTTCTCGCCGCCGACCCGTTCGACTACGCGGTCCTCCAACACGCGAAGCACCTTCGCCTGGAGCACTAGGCTCATGTCCCCTATCTCATCCAGGAACAACGTTCCGCCGTGAGCCCGCTCGAATCGACCGACCCGGCGGGCGACCGCACCCGTGAAGGCGCCGCGCTCGTGACCGAACAGCTCCGATTCCAGTAGTTGCTCGGGGATGGCGGCGCAGTTCACGGCTACGAAGGGTCCGCTCCTTCGATCGCTGGCCCAGTGAAGGGAGCGAGCTACGACCTCTTTGCCCGTGCCGGACTCTCCCGTGAGCAAGACCGTGCTCGTCGAGCGGGACGCCCGAGCAACGGTCTCGAAGAGCGTGCCCATCGCCGGGCTGTCCCCGACCAGGAGAGGAGCACCCTCCAAGGCACCTTCCTCGTCCAGCCGAGGGAAGGGGACTTCCGGGCCCTCGTCTGCGACGGCCGCGAGCCGGGACTGAAGCTCGGCTTCGTCGACGGGCTCCCGCAGGAGGCCGACAGCCCCGACGCGCTCCATCATTAGCGCTCTCTCGAGCGAGACGGCAGGGGCCGTAAGGAACAGGGCTCCGGCGGTACCCTGTTCCGCGACCCGCTTCGCGATTGGGTCATCGACGTGGTCCGCTGAGAGCGACAGGACCGTGGCGGTCCAAGGCGATCGATCCAGGGCCTTGAACAGCTCCCCGACGCCTTGCACGGCAACGAAGTCGAGCCCTGTGGCCCGGGCCGCACGTTCGGTGGTGTTCCCTGCGTCCGGCCTTTGGAGGCACAGGACTGCGCGAGTTGCTGTTGAGTTCTCCATGTGCACTAATTTGATGCAATGATGGAATTGCCGCAATGTAATAGTGCATCACTGGTCTTCGTCGAATGATATGGAAATCACAAGTTGTTGATACAGAAGAGTTTGGGCGTGCGGCACGCGCCTTGCTTTTCCAGAAGGCACGAGAACTCATTAGAACTCAGAACCAAGGGTGTCAGCATGGATACGAAGCGATGGACGACGCGTGCGGCCGCGGCTACCGCGGCACTCGTCTTACTGGGCGGATGCGCGGACGGCACGGGAGTATCCGGGCCGGCCCAGGTGTCGTTGAACTTCCGGGTCGCAGGAAGCGGTGGCCCGGCCGCGGCTCCGGGCCTCGTTGGTGGGGGCCCGGCGCTTACGGACGGTCCGCTGCCCCACATCCACGTGACGGGCACGAACGGCACCCTCACGCTCGACTCGCTCTTCATCATCATCAACGAGGTCGAGCTCAAGCGTGACGACCCTTCCTGCGATTCCGTCGAAGTCTCGGGGTTTGACTGCGGCGAGTTCGAAGCGGGACCGAGATTCCTCAAGCTCGCGCTCGACGGGCAGCCCATCGAGGCGGTCACGGCCCTCATCCCCGCAGGGAACTACAAGGAGCTCGACTTCGAGATCGAGGACCTCGAGGACGACGAAGGCGATCCGACGGAGGCGGCGCTCATCGCTGCGGTACGGGCGGAGATCCTCGCCGAGATTCCCGATTGGCCGAGGAAGGCGAGCGCCCTGGTTATGGGATCGTTCGCACCGTCGGCGGGGGGCTCGATCGACTTTCGGGTCTTCCTGGAAGCCGAGATCGAGATCGAGTTCGAGCTGCTCCCGCGTTTGGTGATCGACGACCAGGGAGCCGCAAGTCGTGACCTTACAGTCAACGTCTCTCCAGACATCTGGTTCACGAACCCCGACGGTACGGTGATCGAGCTGCAGGACTGGGACTACGACGCGACGCAGCAGTTGCTCGAGTTCGAAGTGGAGATGGAAAACGGCTTCACCGAGATCGAGTTCGACGACTGAGGCTTCACTGACACCCTGGGTTCACCCGACCTGAGCAGGTCGCTGAGGGCAGTTGGCGCTTCAGCGGCCTGCTCAGATCGACAGGACCCGGATCGTGGCGTAACCCACGTAGAGCACCACCAGCGCGACGGCCTCGTGCCGCTGTAGTCCCCGTCGTCGGGTGAGGAAGATCAGGAGGGCCACGGTGGCTAGGGTCAGAGCCGGCAGATCGAAGTAGAGCGTTTCAGGCGCCACGATCAGAGGGTGGATGGCTGCCCCGAGACCCACGGGAACGAGCAGGTCGAAGATGTTGCTTCCGAGCACGTTCCCGACGGACATGCTGGCGTGGCCCTTCCTGGCGGCACCGACAGCCAGTGCCAGCTCCGGCAGGCTCGTACCGGCACCGATGATCAGCACGCCGAGGACCGTCTGACCGATTCCCCATGCCTCCGCGAGCACGACGGCTTCCGTCACGACGATGTGTGCGGCAAGGATGACCGTCACGAGTCCGAAGCCGATTGACAGCGCGGGTGACGTGCCTGCCTTGGCAGGCGGCCCGCGGGAATGGCCGTTATGGCTCTCCTCCTGCACCAGCGCCACGAGATAGATCAGGTACGCTAGCAGCAGTGCCGCGCCCTCGAAGTGGCCCACGTACCCGTCGAAGGTGAGCGCCGTGGTGAGCCCGATCGCGAGTAGGAGGGTGAGTCCATCTCGGCGGACCATCCGAGGAGCGACGCCTAAGTACCCCACCAATCCCGCCACTCCAAGGGCGAGCGTTCCCTGAGCCATCGCGCTGCCCGTCGCATTGCCGACAATGACACCCGATGCCTCGATGCCCTGAAGCTGTTGAACGCTGCCACTGATCGAGACCAGCAGCTCGGGGAGGTCGGTCCCGATCGCCAGGACCGTCAGGCCCACGAAGCCCTTGGAAAGCCCGTGTCGCTCGCTCAGCTCGACTGCGCCTCGGACGGTCAGGAGCGTACCGCCCCACAGGCCGAGGAGGCCGAGCATCAGAAGGATGGTTTCGAGCAATTCGCTGGCGGTGTGCGTCTAGGCGAGATGGACGGGCTGATGGCCAACCGTGGGAGCGCTCCGCTTATGGCTCGACGCGCGCCTCAAAACGATGTCTTCGTCGGGCCATGAATGCCACCCCGATCGACACGACCGTCGCCACGACAAGTCCGGCCAGGAAGTGGTCCAGGCTCAACAGCGGCTGCGTCGCGCCGGCGAGCCATCCGTGGTCGCCCGCGTGTCCCTCGTGTGCCAACAGCGATACCGGCATCAGTAGCAAAAGCCCGGTCGCGACCGGTGTGAGCCAAGCACGTGTGGTCCTCATGATTCCTCCTCTCTCAGCAGATCCTGGGGAGCTGATCCCCGGGAAGCATGTCCACGACTCTGGTGCCGCCCAGGCCCGTGCGGAGCACGACCATACCCTGGTGCTCGGCGACGACGTGCCCGATCCGGGTGGCCGAAGCCCCGACGGGGTGTGCCCTGAGGGCGGCGAGCGCGTCGGCCTCGACTTCAGGGCTCACGAGGGCCACCATGACCCCCTCGTTCGCCACATAGAGGGGGTCGAGGCCCAGCATCTCACAAGCAGCCTCGACGGCCGTCGGCACCGGCAGGTCGCCCGAAAGAGCGACACCCACACCCGAGGCTTGGGCGATCTCGTTCAGCGCCGACGCGACGCCTCCCCTGGTGGCGTCCCGCAGGCAATGAACCCCTGCACCCACGGCGACCCTCAGGGCCTCCACGAGCGGGACCAACGACGCCGTGTCGCTCTCGATGTCGGCTTCGAAAGCCAGTCCTTCGCGGGCAGCCATGATCGCCATTCCGTGACGGCCCAGGGGCCCAGTGACAAGCACCGAGTCGCCCGGACGTGCGAGGTCGGGAGCCGGCCGGAACCCATCGCTCAGGAATCCGACGCCGGTCGTGTTCACGAAGAGCCCGTCCGCTTTGCCGCGGTCGACGACCTTGGTGTCGCCCGTAACGATCTCCACTCCGCAGGCCGCCGAAGCCTCGGCCATGGCGTCCAGGATGCGGTCCAACACGTCGAAGCCGAGGCCCTCCTCTAGGACGAAGCCTGCCGACAGGTACTTCGGAACAGCTCCCATCATGGCGACGTCGTTGACCGTGCCGTGTACGGCGAGGTGCCCGATGTTGCCACCGGGGAACTCGAGCGGACTCACGACGAAGGTGTCGGTGGACACGACTACCTCGACGCCCTCGACTGGCACGCGTGCGCCGTCTCCCAGCCCATCGAGGTACTTGTTGCCGAAGCGCGGGAGGAAGCGCTCACGGAGCAGGCGCGCGCTCATCTTGCCACCCGAGCCGTGACCCAACTGCACGCATCCCGAATCCGGAGCCGGCGTCGGACATGCCACCTGCTGGAGGGCCGAGCGACGAAGGCTTGTCGTGATCATGATGCCACTCCCACGGGCACGTCCGCTTGAACACGACTGAAGTTGTAGTACGCCGCGCACGCTCCCTCGGTGGAGACCATGGGAGCGCCCAGCGGGCTCTCGGGTGTGCAACGGCCGCCGAAGGCCGGGCACTCGAACGGCTTGAGCCGGCCTTTGAGCACGTCGCCGGCGTGGCAGTCGGCTGACTCCTCTGCCGAGATGCCCTCCAGGCCGAACTTCCGCTCCGCGTCGAAGCTCGCGAACTCGGACCTGAGTCCGAGCCCGCTGCCTGGGATCGTTCCGATTCCGCGCCAGCCGCGGTCCACCACCTGGAAGACCCGGGAGACGAGGTCCTGAGCAGGACGATTTCCCTCGCGGCGGACGGACCGAACGTACTGGTTCTCGACCTCGTGCCTGCCGTCCTCGAGCTGGCGGACGGCCATCCAAATGCCTTCCAGAATGTCCAGCGGCTCGAAGCCGGTGACCACGATCGGAACCTGGTACTTGGCGGCGAGGGGCTCGTACTCATCCCAACCCATGACCGTACAGACGTGGCCCGCAGCCAAGAAGCCCTGCACGCGATTGCCCGGATCCTCGAGGATCGCGACCATCGCGGGCGGAACGGTGACGTGCGACACGAGGACACTGAAATTCTCCACGCCCAGCTCACTGGCGCGCCAGACGGCCATCGCATTGGCGGGGGCCGTGGTCTCGAATCCAACCGCGAAGAAGACGACCTCCTTGTCCGGGTTCCGGCGGGCGATCTCCACCGCGTCGAGCGGCGAGTAGACGATTCGCACGTTCCCGCCGCGTGCCTTCACCTGGAGCAGGTCGCACTCGCTCCCCGGCACCCGCAGCATGTCGCCGAACGAAGTGAAGATCACGTCGGGTCGGGCGGCCAAGTGGAGCGCACGGTCGATCTGTACGAGGGGCGTGACGCACACGGGGCAGCCCGGCCCGTGGATCATCTCCACAGCATTCGACAGGACTTCGTTGATGCCCTGCTTCACGATGGTGTGCGTTTGGCCGCCGCACACCTCCATGAGCGTCCAACGCTTCGTGGCCGTGTCGAGGATGCGCTGGACCAGCCCCCGGGCCATGGCGGGGTCGCGGTACTCGCTCAGATACTTCATGACGACACCCCTTCGGCGGCGTCCGCCAGGTCGGCCATCCACTCCAGTTCTTCCAACTGGCTCATCTCGCGGAGGACCTCGAACGTTCGGTGGGCCTCCTCCTCGTCGACCTTGGAGATCGCGAAGCCTACGTGGACCACCACGTAGTCACCGACACTGACCTCGTCGGCGACATAAGCGAGGCAGACCTCGCGCCGCACGCCTCCGAAGTCGACGGTGCCTACGGCGAGGCCCGCGTCGTCACTCCTGTCGATGATCCGTCCCGGGATTCCGAGGCACATGATGATTCTCCTTCAGGCGTTCATGCGGGCGGCGGCCACCACGGCTTGACCGTAGCTCACCGACCCATCGTTGGGTCCCAGCGCGATAGGCGTCAGGACCTTCACTCCTGCCTGCGTCACTTGCCGTCGTATCGAAGACAAGAGGCGCGCGTTCTGGAAGCAGCCGCCGCCCAACGCGACCCGGGACAGCCCGCGCTCGCGGCACAAGTCGAGTGCGAGGCGACTGACGGAAGACGCCAGGGTCTCGTGAAACCGGGCCGCGAGCTCGCCCACGTCCTCCCCGCGGCTTATGCCCATCGCGAGAGCCGAGAGAAGCGGAACGGGGTCGAGCTGGCGCATCCTGCCGTCCGCCTCGATGAGTGGGAACGGGAGGGGCGCGCCGAGAGTGGAGCCCGCGGCCGCCTCCAGCTCCATGGCGGCCTGTCCCTCGTACTCTGACTCGAGACGTAAGCCGAGTGCGGCGGCAGCTGCGTCGAAGAGCCGACCCATGGAAGAGGCGAGCGGGGCATTCAGCCTCCGTTGGACTTGCTGGCGAGCCACGACCAACTCGTTCGGGGGCACGCGGGCGAGTGCCATCCTCGCCCACGGCGCCGACACCTCATCGAGCGACGCGTATCCGAGGAGGGCTCGCCACGGACTGCGCGCGGCCTTGTCCCCTCCGGGGAGTGGCGCGTACCGCAGGTGCGCGAGCCGCTCAAATCCGAGCAGATCAGCCTCCAGAACCTCGAAGCCCCATACGTGGCCGTCGGAGCCGTAGCCTGTTCCGTCGAACGCCAACCCGAGGACCCTATCCGTGATCGCGTGCTCGCCCAACACCGCGGCGATGTGCGCATGGTGGTGCTGGACAGGCGGAAGCTCCGGGAGTCCCGACTCCTCGGCCAGACGGGTAGAGAGGTAGCCAGGATGAAGGTCGTGCACGACCCACCGCGGTTCGATTCTGAAGAGGTGTTCGAACCGGGCAAGGGCGTGCTGGAAGTGCGCGATGGTCTCGAGATTCTCCAGGTCTCCCACGTGCTGACTGACGTAAGCGTCGGACCCCTGCGCCAACGTGAACGTGTTCTTGAGGTGGGGACCGACGGCGAGCACCGCCTCGGGTGCAGCCACTGGTAGCCCTAGCGGCATCGGTGCATACCCGCGCGAGCGGCGCAGGAAAACCGCTTGCTCGTCCACCACACGCACGAGCGAGTCGTCGTAACGTTCGACGATTTCTCGATCGTGGAACAGAAACGCGTCGGCAATGCCAGCCAGCCGGACGCGCGCCTCATCATTGCCGGTCGCGATGGGCTCCTCGTTGGCGTTTCCGCTTGTCATCACGAGTGGCCGCCCACCGAAGGCCTCACTCAGCAGCAGGTGCAGCGGCGTGTACGCGAGCATCACGCCGACGGAGGCGAGGCCGGGAGATACGCTGCGCGCGAGACGAGCGCCTGACCGCTTCGTCATGACGACGATTGGTCGTTCACGGGACGTCAAGAGCGCCGCGTCTGCCTCCGATACGTGGGCCAGCTGTTCGGCGTCGGCAAGGCGGCGAACCATCACGGCGAACGGTTTGGCCTCGCGCCCTTTCCGTGCGCGGAGTCGCCGCACCGCCTCTTCGCAACGCGCATCCACCGCCAGGTGGAATCCACCCAGCCCTCGAAGGGCCACAATACGACCCTCGGACAACAGGCCTGCGGCATGATGGATGGCGTTTTCGCCTCGAACCGGCTTCCCCTCGCCCACGGATTCTAGCCAGACCGACGGACCGCAGGTGGCGCACGAATTGGTCTCGGAGTGGTAGCGCCGGTCGGCGGGATCGAGATACTCGCGCAGGCACTCGGGGCACTGAGGGAAGGCAGCCATGGTGCTTCGCTCACGGTCGTACGGCATCTCCTCGATCACGGTGAAGCGCGGCCCGCAGTCCGTGCACGTGATGAACGGGTAGTTGAAGCGTCGGTCAGAGGGATCTGAGAGCTCGCGCTCGCATGAAGCGCAGATCGCGACGTCGGGCGAGACGGGAAGCCGCCCGACCGGTGTGACGTCACTCGCGACGATCCGGAAGCCCTCGAGCAGGACCGGCTCCGACTCCCTCACTTCAAACGCGTCGATCCTCGCCAGGGGCGGCAGCTCAGTCCTTAGGCCCTTCAAGAACCCTTCGATTTCGGCGGGGGCTGCCTGCGCGATCACCCGAACCGCGCCCGACTCGTTCCGCACCCAGCCATCCACGCCGTGCCGGATGGCGAGGCGGTGGACGAAGGGCCGGAATCCGACACCTTGCACCACGCCCTGCATGCCGATCTCGACCGCTCTCACTCGCTCAGCCGGCACTGTGGGGCGCGCCCCCGACCCGATCGCACGTAGCGATTGATCGAACCGCGCACCGGCGATGGCACGCGTCGTCGGGAGGTACGGGGCGCTGGCCGGGACCGAGATCATGGTCAGGTCACCCCAATCGGACGTCGGGCCTGAGCCCGCAAGAAATCGTACCAAGCCTCCATGCCTGATCCCGTGAGCGCCGAAGTCTCGAAGAACTCGAGGTCGGGGTTCACTTCGCGGGCGTAAGCCTTCGCCAAGTCGACGTCGAACGAGAGGTGGGGAAGCAGGTCCGTCTTGTTGATGACCACGTACCTGGCTTGCTGGAACATCTTCGGATACTTGACCGGCTTGTCCTCGCCCTCCGTCACGGAGAACAGGACGATCTTGGCCGTCTCTCCCAAGTCCCAGCTCGCAGGGCACACCAGGTTGCCGACGTTCTCGATAAAGAGGAGATCGAGAGTGCTCAGCTCGAGCGCCTCGAGCGCCTGTGTCACCTGACGCGCGTCGAGGTGACACGCGCCGCCCGTGACGACTGCCTGTACGAGGTTGTCCGTCCACTGCGCAATGCGATCGGCATCGTTCTGCGTTTGGACATCCCCTGTGATGATGGCGATGCGCATCTCGCCGTTCAGGTCCTGGAGCGTACGCTCCAGCAGGAGCGTCTTACCCGATCCGGGTGAGGAGACGAGGTTGAACGCGGGTACTCCGATCCCGGTGAGGCGCGCGCGAACGTCCCGCGCCAAGGCGTCGTTGCGTTCCATGACGCGCTCCCGGACCTCAATGCGGCGGACGGTCATCGTCGATCTCCAGATAGTGGACCCGAAGGTCGTCTCCAGACGTGAGCTCGAGGGTCGGCCGGGCCCCTCGGAAGGGCTCATTGGCCAGCAGCGCCTCGAGACAGAAGCGAAGGCTTTCCGGCTCTACGCCGGATGTGCGTCCCACGACCACGCCGATCTCGCGCACATGGCAGAGCGCGTCGAGGCCGACCTGGTCTTCGGCGATCCGGCAGATCTCCATGGCGACGCTCATCTCATGCATCGGTATGCGCCCCTTTCGGGGCCTCCGACGCGGTGACGTTCGGCTCGAGGGAGTGACCCCAGGCAGTGAGCTGCGCGCGTACCTGTTCGATCAAGTCGGGGACCGCCGCCTGGACCTTGGCCGACAGCCCGTCGTGGAGCTCGACCCGGTCGGGCTCGATCCCGAGCGCGACCGCCTGCTCCGGGAAGGTCCCCCGCAGCTCGGCGAGGGCGAGGACCTCTGCCAGGTCGATCTGATGAGGAGAGAGCTTCTGCCTCAGATGCCGGGGTAGCTCGTCCCGCTCCAGACGGATGACTTCGCCGGGAGCCCGGTCGTCCCTGATGACATCAAGCACCAGGAGACGGCGCGCGCCCTCGATGTAGGGGAGGACGCGCATGCCCCAGGTGCCACCGTCCAGGAAGACCAGGTCGGGGTCGTGGGTCCAGCGCTCGCGCAGCATCTCGACGACCTCAACTCCGAGGCCGTCGTCGCCCATGAGCGGACTCCCCACGCCGAGCACCACGGTGTCTCCGTCAATCATCGACGAAGTCCACGTCCGCCCGGACGTAGCGCTCCCCGCTGATGATCGACGAGACCCTGCTCTCCTTGTGGAGCACGTCCGCGCGAATGGTCAGATAGACGTGCACCGGAAGGAAGATCAGCCAGAACCACACGAGCACGTGGTGCACGAAGCGCGCGACCTGCGCTCCTCCGAGGAGCGGGCCGACCCAGCCGAACAGCATGAAGAAGAACCCGCCCGTGTTGGCGAGGCCGTACAGATAGAACCCGGTCACCGCCTGCAACAGCGCCAGGGTGTAGATGCCCGTGTACGAGAGCTGCTGGATCGGATTGTGCCCCATGTACTGGGGGGCCTCGTGGGGCTTCACGAACATGTACGCGCGGACGACGCGCCACATGTTCACCCAGTCCCGCACGTGGAAGGGGAAGAGCGCTCTCCAGCGCTCGAACTTGTTGCCCATGAAGAGCCAGTAAGTGCGCAGGATGGCCGTAGCCACGAGCACTCCGGCCGCCGTGAAGTGCACGAAGCGCACGCGACCCATGAGGAAGTGATCCGTGGCCGAGCCGGACGTCATGAAGTACGGGCCTCCGATGTAGAAGCCGGTCACGATAAGCGTGAGCACGGACGCCGCGGCGATCCAGTGCATGGCGCGGATCGGCCAGTGCCAGAGGTAGACCCTCTTGTACCGGACCGGCGCGTCCCTGCTGAGGCTCTCCTGTCGAGTCACGGTCGAGACGCTCATCACTGCACCCTCACCTGCACGACCTCCCGTCCTTCCGAGTCCAGCACGTGGACTCCGCAGGCCATGCACGGGTCGAAGGAGTGGATGGTCCTGAGGAGCTCGATGGGTCGCGCCGGATCCACCAGGGGGTGGTTGTCCATCAGCGCAGCCTCGTACGGGCCGTTGACCCCCTGCGCATCGCGCGGCGAGCAATTCCAGGTGCTCGGCACGACGCACTGGTAGTGCCGGATGGCGCCGTTCTCGATCTGGACCCAGTGGCCGAGTGACCCTCGAGCCGCTTCCAGGAAGCCGTAACCCCGGGCCGACGCGGGCCACGTCGAGGGCTCCCAACGGTCACCGTTGAAGGTCGTCGTCTCACCCGCGCGAACGCGAGTGAGCAACGCGTTGAACCAGTCCTCCAGTTTCCGCGCCAAGAGTACTGTCTCAACGCCGCGAGCCGCGGTGCGCCCCAGTGTCGAGAAGAGCGCCTCCGGCCCCACGCCTAGCCGGCCCAGGGCGTCGTTGACGACCTCCTGTACGTCTTCATGGCCTGAGGCATACGCGACGAGCGCCCGGGCCAACGGGCCGACCTCCATGGGCCGGTCCTGGTACCGCGGCGCCTTCATCCAGGTGTACTTGTCGAAGTCCTGGAGGTACGTCCACGGAGGCTGCGGGCCTGTGTAACGCGGGGTGGTCTCGCCCTCCCACGGGTGCAGCGCGACGTCGTCGCCCCCCTCGTACTCGTACCAGGAGCTGGTGATGTACTCCCGCACCTGCTCGTGGTCGTAGGGCAGCACCTCGGAGAGGTTGCGGTCGAAGATCACGCCCCTCGGGAAGTACATGGAGTCGGTGTCGCGCCACTGACCGTTGTTCGGGAACTCGCCCACGGACATGTAGTTGGACACGCCGCCGCCGATCGAAGCCCACTCTGGATAGAACGACGCGATGGCCAGCAGATCCGGCCAGTATACCTCGTCGACGAAGCGACGGGCCCGCTGAATCATCCCCTGGATCTTGGTGAAGCTCTCCGCATTGATCGTCCCCGTGTCGTCGAGGTTGATCGCGGAAGCCATGCCACCCACGAGGAAGTTCGGGTGCGGGTTCTTTCCGCCGAAGATCGTGTGCACGCGAATGACGTCGCGCTGCCAGTCGAGGGCCTCGAGATAGTGCGCCACCGCCATGAGGTTCGCCTCGGGCGGCAGCTTGTACGCTGGATGGCCCCAGTATCCGTTGGTGAAGATTCCGAGTTGGCCGGACTCCACGAACCGTCGCACCCGCGTTTGGATCTCGGCGAAGTAGGTCGCGGAGTTGTTCGGCCAGGGTGAGATGCTCCTGGCCAAGTTGGATGTGGCTGCCGGGTCGGCCGAGAGCGCACTCACCACGTCGACCCAGTCCAACGCGTGTAGGTGGTAGAAGTGGATGACGTGGTCCTGCACGGTCTGCATTCCGTGGACGAGGTTGCGGATCAGCCCGCCCGCCGCCGGCACCTCGATGTCCAATGCGTCCTCGACGGCCCGGCACGAGGCGAGCGCGTGCACGACGGTGCACACGCCGCAGATACGTTGCGTGAAGGCCCAGGCATCCCGTGGGTCCCGGCCTTCGAGAATGGTCTCGATGCCACGGAACTGCGTGGACGAAGCCCACGCGTCGGCGATGCGACCGTTCTCCTCTTGGACCTCGATGCGCAGATGTCCCTCGATCCGCGTGATGGGGTCTACGACGACTCTAGCCATCGGATCCCTCCTTGCCGGAGCCCGGCGAGACTGGAGCGGGGCCGGTGCCCGGATCCGGGACCACCGGGAGTGGAATCCCCTTCTTGCGTTCGCGAGCTCGATGGATTCCCGTCGCGACGGCGTGCGCTCCGACACCTGCGGCCGTGCCGACCGCGAGGGCCGCGCCGATGAGATCGGCGTTTCGCTCGACGCCGAAGCCCGCCACGTTCGGCAGGCGCTCGTAGAACGGCGTCATCGTGTCCCAGAAGAAGCGCTCTGTGCACCCGAGGCACGGGTGTCCGGCGCCGATCGGCCAGTCGGTGTGGTCGTTCCACTGGAGGATCGGGCACGGCGAGAACGTCGCGGGACCCTTGCAGCCGACCTCATAGAGGCACCAGCCGAGGCGGGCAGCTTCGTCGTCGAAGCGCTGCACGTACTGGCCGGCGTCGAAGTGGGCCCTGCGCGGACACTGATCATGGATCCGCGCGCCGTAGGCGAAGAGCGGCCGCCCCTCGCCGTCCATGGCGGGCAACCGATTGAAGGTCAGGTAGTGGACGATCGTCGCCGTAACCACGTCGGCGATCGGCGGGCACCCGGCGATCGTCACGACCGGCTTGTCCCTCACGATTTCGGCCACGCCCACTGCGCCGGTGGGATTCGGCCGTGCGGCCTGAACGGAGCCGAAGTGCGCGCAGGCTCCGATCGCGATGACCGCCGCCGCCCCCGCTGCCGCTTCCTCGAGGATCTCGCGGCCTGTCCGTCCTCCGATGGTCAGGTAGATCCCGTTCTCCTCCAACGGGACCGATCCGGTAACCAAGAGGATGTACTCGCCGTAGTTCTCCTCCATCGAAGCCTGTAGAGCCGCCTCGGCGGCGTCTCCGGCGGCCGCCATCAGCGTGTGCTGGTAGTCGAGCGAAACCAGGTCGAGAACGAGATCGCCGATCGTCGGATCCGACGACCGGAGAACGCTCTCCACGCATCCGGTACACTCCTGTAGCTGTAGCCAGACTACGGAGGGGCGTCGGAGGTTCTGCAGCGCTGCCGCCACCCGCGGCACCAGCGCTTCGCTGAGCCCGAGCATGACGGAGATTTGGCCGCAGAACTTGAGGAAGTCACGCCGGCTCACGCCGCGGCGCTCCATGTGCTCACCGAGCGTCTCGTCGTGAGTCCAGGCGTGCGAAGTCGGGAAGAACATGGACCCACCTCCCTGCTGCAGACGGTCACTCTAGTACCGC
>JAOTVA010000157.1 GCA_029863645.1 Gemmatimonadota bacterium | reverse complement strand
AGGCGAGGAAGTCGCGGCGGCTCACGCCCCTCTGCTCGAGGTGTTCTCCAAGCGTCTGGTCGAGCGACCAGGGGTGAGAGGTAGGGAAGAACATGGCGTACCTCCTGCTGGTGGTACTCGGTAATATCCCGACCGCGGCCGCGGCCCCCTATCAGAAGAACCGTGACAAACCCCGTGGGGAAATTCCCTAGACACCCGGCCAACTGCACGACGGAGGCAGCGATCCGTCGCGGCTTGAAATACGCGCTTGGTGGGTCAACCTTGTGTCATCGTCAGGCGCTCGGCCGACGAAGCACACGCGAACGGGTCGCCCGACTTGTCGAAGACCCTCGACCACTGCACGCGGACGAATATCGTTCTCGTCCTGGTGCTCACCTGCCTTCTGGCGTCCCCGACGCACGCCCAGGCGCAGGATCCGGCCGTCTTCTACATCGGCGGCGCGGCGCTGGCCGCCGTCGTGCCGGGATTCCTGTTCGACCTCCCGCAACCCGACTCCGAGCGCTCGTTCATCAAGACGAGCCTCGGGCGATTCGACGCGATCGACCGGGAAAACATGGCCCTGGACTTCCTCGTCGCGTACCAGCCGGGCATCACATGGCATCGGATGAAGCCGTTGATCGGAATGGCGGGGAACTCGGACGGCACCGTCTACGCGTGGGCTTCCGTCGCCCACGACTTCCACTTCGCCGAACGTCTCGTCGTGAACGTGAACACGGGACCCGCGGTGTACATCGCCGGCGATCGCGGGAAGAGCCTGGGGAGTGCTGGCGCGCTTCGCTCAGGATTCGAGGTCGGCTACCGGTTCGGGGGCGGAGCGCGCTTCACCACGAGCTTCCACCACATGTCCCACGGAAAGTTGTTGAACCCGGAGCTGAATCCGGGCACCGAGGTCGTCGCGGTCAACCTCAGCTGGCCCCTCCACTAACCCGCCCGGCGCCGGCGGAGGGGCCGAGTCGAAGCTGTTCCGCTCAGGCGCTCACGCGCTGCGGGGTCAGCAGCGCCTCTTCCGCTCTGGCCAATCGCCGTCCTGCGTCGACGTCCACACGGGTCAGCAGAGCCGCCCCGACGACGAAGAAGGCTACGAGAGACAGGATGCTCCAACGGCTCGATCCCACGGTCTGGCCCACGACCGCGAAGACCAACGGACCGGCGATGCCCGCGAATTTCGAGCTCACGCTGTAGAAGCCGAAAAACTCGGTCGCACGGCCCTCGGGGATCATGCTCGAGTACAGTGAGCGGCTGAGCGCCTGAATTCCCCCCTGGACGGTGCCCACGCACAGGGCAAGTACCCAGAACTGCCAACCCTCCGTCATGAAAAAGCCCAACACCGAAATGCCCGTGTATCCTGCGAGGCAGACGAAGAGCCCGCCCTTGGCGGAGAGCCGGCCCGCAAGTCGCCCGAAGCCGAGAGTGAACGGGACGCCGACGAACTGGACGAGGAGCAGCGCCCCGATCATGTCGGTTCGATCGATCCCGATCTCCGCGCCGTAGGCGGTCGCCATCTTGATGATCGTGCCGACCCCGTCGTTGTAGACCAGGAAAGCCAACAGGAAGACGAACAGGTCGGGATATTTGCGTATCTCGCGAAGTGTGCGCGCGACTCTGCCGAACCCCACTCGACCCGGGTTGAGGCCGGCCGTCTCACCGGGTACGAGCCTGGGGATGGGCTCCCGGACGACCTTGAAGAGCGGAACCGAGAACACCAGCCACCACACGGCTACGCTTACGAACGAGGCCCGAACCGCCTCCCCTCCGCTCGAGAAGCCGAATGTGTCGGGTGAAACGAACCATGCGGCGTTGATCGCCAGAAGCACGCCACCTCCGAAATATCCGAGCGCGTAGCCGACTGACGACACCCGGTCGACGTCGTCCCCGCGCGCCACCGACGGAAGCAGTGCCTCGTAGAAGACATTGGCCCCCGCGAAGCCGATGTTCGCGACGATGAAGATTGTCGACGCGCGAATCCAATCTCCCTCTCCGACGAACCACAGGAGTGCCGAGAAGGTCGCGCCGAACCCCATGAAGACCGCGAGAAACCGCTTCTTCGCTCCCAGGTAGTCCGCCATCGCACCGAGAACCGGGGAGACCAAAGCGACGGCGGCCAGCGCGATGGCCGTCGTATAGGCCCAATAGGCGGTCGACGTGGTCTCACTCAAATGAGCGGCGGCGACGTCCTTGTAGTAGAACGGCAGGAATGCCGCCATGATCGTCGTCGCGAACGCCGAGTTGGCCCAGTCGTAGAGAGCCCACGCCTTCCGCTCCGGGCTTCCGAGCCCGATCGACCGCAAGAACCCCGTCACGATTCGCCGTTACGAGTGAGGGACGCCGGCGGCCATCTTGCCCCCGGGTCACGGGTTTGGGCAACCTGGGCCCGAGCCACCGGCCCGCGACGAGCTCGAGACACCCGACCGGAAAAGGCCGCATGAAAAAAGAGGCCGGCCCGCAACGCGGGCCGGCCTCCGTTCCTACGGGGTACGATCGTCAGACGGCGACGACATTCTCCGCCGCGGGGCCCTTCGGGCCGGCCACGATGTCGAACTCGACGCTCTGGCCCTCATCCAGGGACTTGAAGCCCTGAGCCTGGATGGCGGAGTGATGAACGAAGCAATCCTTGCTTCCGTCCTCGGGCGTGATGAAACCAAAGCCCTTCTGATCGTTGAACCACTTCACGGTTCCCTTGGTACGCATTGAGCGCTCCTTGGATGTGCATGTCGGAGCCACTTTGACGCGTACTTACCCGACCTGCTCTGTTGCGCGAGATACTTCGCGCGATTTGTGACCCTCTTGGTCACCATGCGAAAAGGACGCGAATCTCCAAGTGCGAGATCCCCGCCCTGACTAGCTGTGCATAATGCTACTGTTTTTCACGCCCTACGGTCGCGGCAATCGCCACGACTGTCAACGGGCAACGGCTCATTCGAGCAGCAAGGCTTGCAAGTCCAGGGGACGAGTGAACATCGCCAGCGAGCCATCAGGGTCCGTCGGCCACTCTTCTCGCGGACGATCGTAGTACAGTTCGATCCCGTTTCCGTCCTGATCCCTCAGGTAGAGCGCCTCGCTGACTCCATGATCGGCTGCGCCCTCCAACGGGATCCCGTGCCGCTGCAGGCGCCTGAGCGCCTCGGCCAACGCGGACCGGTCCGGGTAGCGAAACGCCACGTGAAACAGGCCCGTGCACCCAGGCGGTGGCGGCGGCCCATCTTTGGACTCCCAAGTATTGAGCCCGATGTGGTGGTGGTATCCGCCCGTGCCGAGGAACGCTGCCGAGGTACCCATCCGTTGCATCACGTCGAAGCCAAGCACCTCCGAGTAGAACCGCACGGCGCGCTCGAGGTCCGCAACCTTCAGATGCACGTGCCCGACCACGGTCGCCGCCGGGAGCCGCGGCTCTTCTGGCTGTCGGTCACCTCGCGCCTGTGGACGTCTGGAATCGGCGGTCACGGTGCTCTTTGCGCGGTGCCTGGGTCGCCCTTATTCGTCCCCGGGCGGCAACGCCGTCCACGCGCCCACGGCGTCCGCGATCTCGTCCATCTGCTCCGCCCTGAGTTTGGACCACGAAGGCAGGCGCAGGAGGGTCGAGGCGGCCACCCCGAGTCCGATGGCTGCCAGGACCGTGGCACCCATGAGGTCGTCGAGCCCGGCCGACAATTCTCCGATCGCGCTGACGACCGCCATCACCAGGAATCCGGTCGATGCGAGCAGCATTGGGCCGAGGCTCCCCTTGTGCGTCTGGAGGCGCAGCTGATAGCCCGTCTCCGTCGGCTCGACGTGGGCCTGCAGATTGGAGTTGGTCCACACACGTAGGCTCCCGTGTCCCTCCACCTTCCCCTTTGCGTTGAACGTCCTGCGCAACAACGCGACGAGCCGCTCCCATTCCAAGTCCGTGAGCGAACGGGGAAGATCGACGACCCGGTGGACGCCGGTGGGCATGCCTACGACCCGCGTCACGCCCCCCCGTTCAGAAACCGCGTCGATCGAAGAGGCGGCGCGTGCCACGACCTCGCGCGAGATTCCGATCTCCTCTCCGATCTCTTGTAGCTCGCGAAGCGTCATGCCCGTGCCCACGTCCATCGTGCGGGGCCCGGACTCCCGCGCCTCGGTGGCGATCTCGAAGATCCGCGCGGCTTCGTCTTCGTCGTACCGTCGTTCGTCGTTCATCCTGCGCTCATGAGTCGGATCGTCTCGCCGAGAAGCGTCCCTGCATCATACCGCCGGCGATGTCGATCGAGCCCCGCAGGACCCCGTCCTCCCCGAGCGTGCCTCGGTACAACACCGGAATCGACTGACCTTGGAGCTCGGCGTCGAACGAGATCTCCACGTTCATCCCGTCGACCGAGCCGGTCAGTCGATGCTCGCCCAGAGCTTCCGAGGAGTATGTACCCGAAAGGCTCTGGCCCTCCTGCGTCAGAACCCAACTCGGACGCGTCGTCCCCTGGTCGGTCTCCACCTCGAGCGCCCACGCACCCGAGAGATCGACAACGGTCTGCGCGTGTACCGCGCCCGGAGCGACAAAGGCCACCGCCAGGAGCACGACGAGCCGACCGGGCAATCGCGTATGCCCCGCTTCGAGGCTTGGCTTGGCAACCGCACGCACGACTTCCTCCTAGGTAGAGTGGCTGACCAGTTCGCCAAAACTATCGAAGGCTATGCCGCGCGGGCTATGGCGGCCACGGACCCGAACGAGGCGGCCCGGCGAGACCGACGGGGCCCGGCGTCCGGTCTGTCAGCTCGCCTTGGCTTTCGGAGCGGCCACCCTCTCGGTCTTTTCGGAGTCCTGCGAAGACTGGTCGTTCGGGGGCTCGGGCTCTTCGTTGGCCTCCGGCGGCGGCTCGGCCTTCGGCTCGGCCGGCATCTCCGCGTCCGCGCGGGTGGCCTGCTCCCCCATGAGAATGGTGCCGTTGACCTGCCCGCCCTCCTTGAGCGCCAACTTCACGGCTCGAACGTCGCCTTCGACCACCGCCGACTCCTCGAGCACCAGCCGTCGGCGGGCGACGACACCTCCCTCGATTCGGCCGTGCACGTTCGCTTCGTCTGCCACGACACCTCGAAGCACGGTGCCCGTTCGCGCCACGTCCACGCGAGGGGCGCGCACGGCCCCGTCCACGCGCCCGGCAATGAGGAACGTCTGGCCCGTGGCCGTATCCGCCACGTCGAGGTCTCCCTCGACCGATCCCGTCTTGCCCAGCTCGACCGCGGCGGCGGTCACGTTGCCGGATATCGTTCCTTCGATGCGAACGCCCCCCTCGACGAAACAGTCGCCGCGAATGTGCATCTCTTTCGAGATGATCGACTTCGTGGCGGTCGAGCTCCGGCCCTCCGATGGACCGTGACTCGTCGTAACCTCCCGCTCATCCTTCGTTTTCTTGCCCAGCACGGCGAATCCCCCCAGGTAGTAACTCACGATCGTGCGGTCACCATCCTCCACCGCACGATCCGTACCGGAATCGAGCCGGCCTCGTCCACCGTACGGGTCACCGTGAAACTGTGAGGCGAAAGCGGCGTATTCCCTCATGCAACAGCCGCTGACGGCTCAACCTTTGAATGTGAGGTAAACGTATGATCCCCTCCCTTCGTTCGACTCTCCTCGTGTTCATGTCGCTCCTGGTCGTCGGTATCGCCTACGCGTGCGGCGGAACCGATGACAACGGCGGCACCGACCCGGTAACGACCGGCACCATCGCGGTCACGGTCCGCGTCGACGGCGCGACCCAAGCGGGTGTCTTGGTGCAGCGCTTCGCGCCGGGCAGCTCGACCCTCGCCGCCGCCGTGTCGACCAACAACAACGGCGTCGCGACGTTCTCGGCGGTCGAGGCCGGCAACTGGGACGTCGAGGTGGTCCTGCCGTCCGGATTCGAGCTCGATCAGGGCGAGCAGGGGAGGAAGAGCGTCACGGTGGTCGCGAGTCAGACCACCAGCGCCTCCTTCAATCTCGTCGACGCGTTCACGGGCGAGACCATCGAGGCGACCGGCGGTCTGCAGTTCAGCCCGTCGGCGCTCACCATCACCGCCGGGACCGCGGTCCGTTGGATCAACGCCAGTTCGGTGCTCCACACGGTCACCCCGGATGGACACAGCGAATGGACCGCGGCGACCTTGAGCGACAACGGGTCGACGTTCGTGCACACGTTCAGCACGCCGGGAACGTACCAATACTTCTGCCAACCGCACGTGGGGTCGGGCATGACCGGCACCATCACCGTGAACTAGGCAGGACCGGCACCGGAAGTAACATTGAGCGGGGTCGGGCGGCGATCCGCCCGACCCCGCTCGTCTTTCCGCCAACCCCAGGAGTCCCATGGAGAAGCTCTCAACCGTCGGCGCAGCGCTCGCGCTGAGCGCGCTCGGAGTGGTCTCGGTCCACGCCCAGGAGCGCCCGGCTCCGCTCACGAGCGTCCGCAACTTCCAAGAGGTGTCGGAGCAGCTGGCGTCGTCCGGACAGATTGGGTACGACCAAATCCCGCTCCTCACAGAAGCCGGCTACGAGGTCGTGATCAACCTGGCCATCGCCGATGAAGAGCGAAACGGTCGGGAGGGGTTCCTCGTGGCCCAGGAGGGACTGACCTATGTGCACATCCCGGTGGACTGGGCAGCGCCCACGTTGGAGGACGTCGAGATGTTCTTCGATGTGATGGGCGCCAACGAGGGCCGAAAGGTGTATGTCCATTGCTTCGCGAACATGCGGGCCTCGGCCTTCGTCTACATGTACCGCACGCTGGTCGAGGGTGTGCCGGAAGACGAAGCCCTGGCGACCATGAACGAGGTTTGGGACCCGTGGGAGCTCGAACAGTGGGGCGGACTCATCGAGCGCGCGCGGGCCGAGCACGGCGCGAGACGCTGACCGCCCCGCGCCGTGGCAGCCGGGAAAGGCCCCGGCTCCGGCCGCTGACGCGGGCTTAGCTACCCGGCGTCATGATATGCGCGCCGCTCGTACCGGCCGCCATGATCCAGGCGCCTCCCTGACGGCCGTTCTCGGGTAGACCGGTCGACGCCATCGTGGCACCGGGCACCGCGATCGTGGTGTGGGTGCTCGCGCTCGACTGGTCATCGCCCCGCATCGCGACCCACAGCGATCCGTACTCGGGCAATACTCGAGTGCCGTTGGCCTCCGCGGCTTCGATCAGCGCGTTTTCCTCCTGGCGATCGGCGCTCTCGGCGCGAAAGCGTCGATTTTGGGCGACGCGCGGAAG
>JAOTVA010000156.1 GCA_029863645.1 Gemmatimonadota bacterium | reverse complement strand
GAGTACCAACTCGGTAGTGAGCCGAACGCGATCACGGCGGCACAGAACGCGCTCGCGTGCCAGGAGGCACAGCACGGCGTGACGCTGACGGCCCAGTCGACCAACATCGGGGGACTTACCGGACAGGCGCTGTTCGATGAGATCATGAGACAGAAGTACATTGCCTTGTTTCTCAGCCCCGAGGTCTACAACGACTACAAACGCACGTGCCGGCCGGCGATCGTCGAGCGTGCCAACGGGATGCCGGGTCGGCTGTTCTATGCGATCAGCGAACGACAGACGAATGACAACGTTCCTGGACCCGGAACAGACCCCAACGACAAGTACAACGACAACGACCCAACGGCCTGCTGAGGTCGGGGCTTCATAGCGATCCAGGCGAGCCGGTCGCCCCAGGTGGGGCGATCGGCTTCGTCTCTTTGGGGTAAGAGCCTTCATGACACTCAAAAGACGAAGGCTCCTTCGGATCACGGTGCTGTCCGCGCTGACCATGATGGTGGGATGCTACCATTACGTGCCGGCGGCCACGCTCGTACATCCGCAGGGGACGGCCCTGCGGGCCTACCTCGACACGCTGTCCGCGTTCGAGCTACGTGAGGTGACCGTAAACAACATCGATCGCGTCGAAGGGGAGTTCGTGCTTGCGGATGCTGGAGGGCTCATCCTTTCGGCGACGTGGCTGCAGGCGATTACGGGCTCCGGATTCGCCGGCCGCGGTTGGACCGTGCGGATCCCCGAGGCCAATGTGACTGCCGTCGAGCTGAAGCGGATCTCCTGGTGGAGGACGGGGGTCGTCGTGGGCGGCCTGGCAGTCGGAACGTGGCTCGGGTTCGATGCCCTCGGTGTCACGGGGAGCCGGGATGGGGGTGGGGGAGGCACGGGACCGCCCCTGTGACGACGTTACCGAGCTCGAACTGTCGATTGATGTCGCGCAGGAGCGAAGAAGCGCCCAGTCGGAAGTAGCGCGCTGTCGTCCACGCATCACCGAGTTCCTCACGCATCAGTTGGAGCCATTCGAGCGCGTCCTTGGCAGTGCGGATGCCACCGGCGGGCTTGAGCCCGACCGCATGACCGGCTCTGTCTGCGTAGCAGCGGAGCGCGGCAATCATCGCGACGCCGATCGGCAACGTGGCGTTGACCTCCTCACGGCCGGTGGACGTCTTGATGAAGTCCGCGCCGCCCATGCAGCATACGAGGCCGGCCCGCGCCACGACGTCCAGGTCGCCGAGATCCCCTGCCGCGAGGATCGTCTTCAACCGAGCGGGCCCGCAAGCGTCTCTGAAGGCCCGCGTCTCGTCATACAGAGCCCGCCAGTCCCCCTCGAGGGCGTGATTTCGGTCGATCACGACGTCGATCTCATCGGCCCCTGCCTCGACGGCTTGCCGGACGTCGTCGAGGCGTTCGCCGAATGCCTCGTGACCGAATGGGAAGCCCCCGGTCACGGCAGCCACGCGCACGCCGCTTCCGGCCAGAGCGGCTCGAGCCGTGGGCACGAATCGGTCATAGACGCACACGGCCGCTGTGGTCAGCGGGGGGGTGCCGAGGGCCGAAAGGATCTCGGGTGCCACCGGCTGGATGGCTGTGGCGCACAGTCGGCGGACGGTCTCGTCCGTGTCACCGTCCGTCAGCGTTGTAAGGTCGAGCAGCCGAACCACCTGTAGGAGCGCTTCGGTATCGTGCCGGCCATCTGCAGATGCGCGGGTGGCGACCTCGGCGGCTCGGCTTGCAGCGAACGCAGCGTCGACCTGGAGACCTTCGAGCCAATCGGGCCGGAACGCGTAGCCAGGATTGCGCTGGTCCCCAGGGGCGTGTGTCGCCGGTTTCGATGACGTCATCAGGACCAGTATGTTCGCCCGTACGGCGGCGATCAACGAGGAGTCCTGTGCTACCGAGGATCATCACGACGTTGGTGGGTTGGGCGGTAGCGCTCTTCTACCAGCTCGAGCGTACCGGGCCTACCGTGCCGGACGGACCTGTCCTCGTGGCGGCGAACCATCCCAACTCGCTCGTCGACCCGCTGGTCATTTTCCACACCGCGGGCCGACCCACGCGTCCGCTCGCGAAGGCTCCGCTCTTCGAACAGGCGCTCGTGGGCATCGTCCTGCGTGGGCTGGGCGGGCTCCCGGTGTACCGGAAGCAGGACGATCCGGAGCTGATGCACCTCAATGAGCGAACCTTCGATGCGGCTATCGAGGCGTTGTTGGATGGTGGCGCAGTCCAGATCTATCCCGAAGGACGCAGCCACTCCGACCCGTCGCTGTCGCCCCTGCGGACCGGCGCGGCCCGCATCGCGCTCAAGGCCGAAGCGCGCGCCGGGTGGAAGTTGGGGCTGAAGATTCAGCCGGTCGGTCTCACCTACGTCCGCAAGTCGGTGTTTCGCGGGCGCGCGATCGCGGCCTTCGGGGAACCCATCGAGGTCGCGCCGCTTCGTGAGGCGTACGAGCGGGACGCACGAGAGGCGGGCCGCGCACTGACCGCGGTCATTCAAGAGCGGCTGGAGTCGCTCACGCTGAACTTCGACCACCCGGAAGACATCGAGCTCGTGGATGTTGCCGAGCGCCTCTACGCCCGCGAGAAGAAGCTGGCAGGGTGGCGCGAACGAGAGAGCATGGCGGAGCGGCTGCCCCGACTCCATCGGTTCGCGGCGGGGCTGCGCCGCCTCCGGGCCATCGACCGAGAGCGTTCCGAGGCGCTGAGCGCGAAGGTCCGCCGGTACATGAGGCTACTCACGCTGTTCGGCGCTCGGGAAGGAGACGTTCCGAAGCGTTATCGGCTCGGTCGCGTCCTCGCGTACTCGCTTCGCCAGCTCTCGCTTCTCACGATCGTGCTTCCGGTCGCGCTGGCCGGGTATGCCGTGTGGTTCGTCCCACTGAAGGCGTCCCAGTGGGCTGCCCCACGCTTTCGCGCCGAACTGGATCAGATCGCGACCTACAAGGTGGCCACCACCCTCGTGGGCTTCCCGGTCTGGCTCGCCCTGGTCGCGACAGGGACGTGGCTCTTGGCCGGGACCCGCACCGCATTAGTCGTGCTGCTCGTTTTTCCGCTGACTGGGTTGGCCGCGATCGCGTGGCGCGACCGTCAGGAAGAGGTCAGGGAGGACTTGAGAGTCTTTCGGCGGGCGCGTCGGTTGAGCCGGGGCCGGGACCGGCTGGCCGAACTACGGCGTCAGCTCGTTGCGGAGTTCGATGCGCTGATCGAGGAATGGGGCGGCCAGTAAGCGCCCCTTGGCCTGGTGCGCCGTCTACTCTATCGTGCGCCTTCCGAGCCGGCAGCGGCCGTCGAGGGGGGCGGAGGGGGACTGGTGTCTCCGGCGGTCTTCAAAACCGTGCAGCCCGGCTAAAACCCGGGTGGGTGGGTTCGATTCCCACACGCTCCCGCCAGCTTGCCCTAGGTCTAGCGGAAGTTCGGTAGCGGGACGCGTAACGAGACCTCGGCGCGGTCGCCACTCACGGGCGAGACTTGGACCTCGATGGGCGCTGGGAAGCGCGCCAGGTGGGCCGAGACGTAAGCGTCGGCTCCGGAGAGGAAGAGCAGGAAGATCCCGAAGGCGATCAGGTCCTCCTGCTGGCCCTTCCTCGACTCCACGAGGTCATCGAAGCCACTCAAAACGGCGTCCTGACCGAGGCGTGTCTCGATCTCCTGGGGGTCCGTGATGCCCTCGGCTGCCAGGTTGGCGCGCACGGCGCCCTCCCTGAACGCGGCGCGCTCCCGGGCTTCGGTCAACCGTCGTCGCGTGCGGAGGAAGGTATAGGCCGTGGCCGACTCGAGCGCGAAGTAGAAGCCGCCCCTCGTGTACGAGCCGATGGCCGCATGCCCCCATCCGGGAACCAAGGCGGATCTGAGAAAGGCTCCGCCAGGTGAGATGCCCAGCGGTTCGAGCACGACAGCTGTGCCGGGCTGAGCGGGGGCAGGCTGCTGCGCCTCGGCATCGAGGGCTCCGACGGCCACCGAGAGGACGAGGAGCCCGGCTCTCAACGCGCGACGGCAGCCACGTAGACCGAAGCTCACGAGGCGCTCGCCTTCCACTCGCTCAGCCGCGGTTCCCGACCGACCTCGAGGGTCACGTAGCTGCGATGGAGCACCCAGTCGCCCGAGTTCACGTACCATTGGCCCGAAGTCACCTCACGAATGCGCGGTTCGTGCGTGTGACCCAGGACGATCAACTCTAGTTCCCTGTCCTCGCCAAGTCGTGCCTCTGCCCACGCCTCCAGCGCCCGTGCGCGCGATCGCTGACGCTCCCCCCACTCGTCCCACTTGTGCTCGGTGCGCGACACGCCGCGCGCGATGCGGTCCCCCACTCGCGGAGGAAGCAGGCCGAAGGCCCATTGCGTCGCGCTTCCTCGAAGGACGGCGCGCATGGCCAGGTAGCGGAGGTCTCCTTTCCCGAGACCGTCTCCGTGCGCTAGAAGCGTGCGGCGTCCTGCGATCTCGCGCACGACGGGGTCTTGGAGGAACTCGAGGCCGATTTCTTCTCTCAGGTACCGCCCCCCCCACCAGTCGTGATTGCCGCCCATGAGTGTCACCGGCACGCCGCCCTCGACGATCCGTCGCAGGAGGGACAGCACGTCCTCGTGCCCGCGGGTGGTGCCTCGTCGATACTCGAACCAGAAGTCGAAGAGGTCGCCGTTCAGGATGATCCAGGACGCCTCGGAGGCGGCGTGCTCGAGCCAGGCGAGGAACGTCCTCTCCCGGCCGGAGCGGGCCGCCCCGAGGTGGACGTCGGACGCGATGAGAACCGGTTTGGCGGCGGACACCCACGAAGGTATGGGCGAACCGCCGCCACCTGGAAGGGGTAGCACGTCCACCATGCAGGCACCCACCCTCTCCTTCCTCCATTCCGTGCGCGCCCTCCGGCTCGCGATCATCTGCGTTGTCACCGTGCTCACGCTCGCATGTGGCGGCGGGCGGCTCGCGGTCATAGGCCCGGTGACTGACGCGAGCGGAGCGGCGAGTGAGTTGGAGCAAGACACCCGCCTTCAGGAGCCACTTCAGATCGTGTTCACCTGGCGGCTCAACGAGGCGCGCCAGCGCCACCGGGGCCGAGGCGTCGCGCGCATCGAGCCCCCTTACCGGGCCCGCCTGGACCTATTCACCGACGACGGGGAGACGGTCATGAGCGCGGCCCTCGTCGACGGTGACCTCCGCATGCCGCCCGGGTCTCGCGACGACATCTTACCGCCGACCGACCTCATGTGGGGAACGTTCGGGATCTTTCGTCCGCACGACGTGCGCCTGTTGGGGGGAGATGTGCTGGAGGGCAACGCGATGAGGCTTCGGTACGCCTATGCGGACGGCACCGAGCTCCACTACGAGGTCATGTCTGGCCTGCTCCGCTCGCTGGAGCTCCGCGAGGGCGGTCGCGTGGTGCAGCGCGTCGAGGTGGACATGGGAAGCGACAGCCGCTATCCCGTGGAGTCGACGTATCGCAACCTCAGCGCGTTCCGGGAGCTGGTCATTGTGAGGGAGTCCTTGGAGAGCCACGAGCCCTTCGACCCCGACGTATGGGACCCGGCCGGGTGAGCGCGCCCAACGTTGTTCTAGCGCGGATGGGTATGCTCCTGGCCCTCGCGCTGACGGTGTCGGCCTGCAACTACTCGTTCCGGGCCGGGTCGTTTCCGCCCGCGCACATCCGTACGATCGCCATCGAGCCCTTCGACAATCAGACGAACCGGTTCGAGCTCTCCGCCGAGTTGTACGACCAGCTCCTCACCAACCTCCCCGGAGCCTTGGGCATTCGAACAGCCGGGGCCGACATCGCCGACGCGGTCGTTCGCGGAGCCATCACCCGGTTCGACGTGGTGACGCCGAACTACACATCCGGTGGCGCCGGGCAGGCGCCCCAAGTGGTTCAGCGGCAGGTGAGTATCGGCGTATCGGTCCAGATCATCGACCTGGTGGACAACGTCATCCTGTGGGAGTCGACGAACCTCGCCGCGCAGGGCGAGTTTGCTGAGGGCGCTCCGGAGCTCGAAGGCAGAGCAGAGGCGATCGAGTTGCTGGTCCAGCGCATTGTGGACGGGGCCCAGTCCAACTGGTAGATTCGCGCCCGTTCACGCCGGGAGCTGGCTCCACCTCCCGTCCCTCGACGATCTCTGCCCGGGACTCTGTGTGCTCCGAGCATTCGGACTAGGCGCGATACTCTTCGGATTCTGGCTAGCCCTGTCAGGCCACTATACGCCCCTGCTCCTCGGTTTCGGCGTGGGCTCGTGCGTCCTGGTCGTCTATCTGTCCGATCGCATGCAGGTCGTGGACCGTGAAGGCGTGCCCCTGCATGTCACGGGCCGCTTCCTCCTCTACCTGCCTTGGCTCATGAAAGAGATCTTCATGGCCAATCTCGAGGTCGCGAAGGTCATCTTGGACCCGAAGCTCCCCATCAGCCCTCGTATGGTCGTCTTCCATGGGTCGCAGCAGACCGACCTCGGTCGCGTCATCTACGCCAACTCCATCACGCTGACCCCGGGCACGATCACGACCGGGGTGGAGGGGCAGGACTTTCAGATCCACGCGCTCCGCGCCGCGGACCTGGAAACCGGCGAGGAACAGGCGATGGACGAGCGCTGCACCCGGGTCGAGCAGGGCTAGATGCTGTTCGGCGTCGCGACCGCAGGTATCCTGGTGGCCATGGCGATGGCGCTCACCCGGGCCCTGCTCGGGCCCACGGTGTACGACCGGGTCCTCGCCGTGAACACGTTTGGCACGAAGACCGTCCTGCTCATCGCGGTGCTCGGCTTCCTGACCGGACGGCCGGAGTTCTTGGACCTGGCTCTGGTCTATGCGCTCATCAACTTCATCGGCACCATCGCCGTCCTGAAGTTCTTCGAGTTCGGTGACCTGGGGCTGACGCGTCGCGTCGAGCGGGAGGCTGAGTGATGGAAGCACTGCTCCATGCACTGAGCTGGATCGCCGTGATCGGCGGCCTCTTCTTCATGCTCGTGGGCACCTTCGGAGTGCTCCGGATGCCCGATGTGTACACGCGTCTCCACGCCGCTGGCATGACGGACACCATGGGAGCCGGGCTCCTGCTGCTCGGGATGGCCTTCCAGACCATCATCGACATGATGCACGGCGAGACCAGCTATTGGCTGGTCCTGGTGCGCCTCGTCTTCGTCTATGCGTTCCTGCTCTTCACGAGTCCGATCGCCACGCACGCCCTCGCGCGAGCAGCTATCGCTGGCGGCGTCGTGCCGTGGACGAACGAGGCGGGCGAGTCGTGAG
>JAOTVA010000155.1 GCA_029863645.1 Gemmatimonadota bacterium | reverse complement strand
CCATTGGATCCAGCCCTCCTCGCTCCTGGATCCCGCTTCGGGCCGACAATAGTCGGAGGGCTGTTTCAGAATCACCCTCATCCAGTCCGCACGCACTTCGACAGGCTCGAGGCTGTAGTCGCCGCTAGCGGACGTGATGAGCGTGGACCCGGGTGAGGCCTCAGTGCGGAGCTCGACCTGACCACCGAACCGAGCGAAGAGCGGAGAGACCCGCTCGCTCATGAACCACTCCCGCCATGGTGTGAAGTCGAGGCGCGCCGGGCTCTCGACCAGGGCACAGCTCGGAGTCCACGCCACTCCACCGTCTCCCTCTTCCGCTCCATATCGGATGCGCAGCCACCCGTCCGACGGGCCCTCCAGCACGATGAACGAGATTTCCTCATAGCCGGTCTCGACGAAAGCGCGGGTGGTCAGAGCTTCCGGTGGGCGGCCCGTCGTAACGACCCAGCCCCGTAGGATCGCCGTCGATGGCTCGGCGCCCGGAGTCCGGGACAACGGAAGTGCTACCCGTTGAAGCCAGTTGTCCTCACCCGGGGGGAGGTCCACGACGGGGTTGTTCACCGAGTAGTGCAGGTGTCCGATGCCTAGGGGGATCCTTTCCGCAGGTCCAACGGACAGCGGTTCATACGTCCCGCGCGGTGGGGACTCAACGGGCGTCAGCGCCCGAAGGTGGTCCGGTATCTCGCAGGCTTGAGCCGCCGCGTACCCTGGCAGAGCCAGCAGCAGAAGGACCAAGCACTTGTAAGTGTGCAGCGTCATCATCCGGCTAAGTGGGCGCGTTCCCGCACCAATGTGGCACAGAAAGTCGGTCCTTGCCGGGTCGACTGTGCATTTAGATGTTTGCCGACCTGCCGTGACTGACGCGTTCGGGTGGAGCACCACCGGGGAGCGGCAGGGTTCTGAAGCCGCGCGTCTGGGCGATCTCATCCTGGAGATGCCTATGACCGCGAAGCTTCTCGACGGACACGCCGTAGCAGACCGCGTGCTACGCGACGTCGCCGCCCGCACCGACGCCCTTGCCGCGAGCCGTACCACGCCCGGCCTCGCGACCGTTTTAGTCGGCGATGATGCCGCCAGTGCAGGGTATGTGCGGAAGAAGCACGAAGCGTGCGCGGCCGTGGGCATCCATTCCGTCAATGTCCGACTCAGTCCTGACACGACGCAGGACGAGCTCCACGAAGCGATCCATGAGCTGAACCGGGACGACGCGATTCACGGGTTTCTGATTCAGCATCCCTTGCCCTCGCACCTCGATTTCAGTCGGGCGCTGCTCGAGATGCACCCGGGCAAGGACGCGGACGGACTCCATCCGATGAGCATCGGTTCGGTCGCGACTGGCTTGGAGGCTCCGATTCCTGCGACTCCGGCAGGGGTCCGCGCGATGTTTCTCCACTACGACATCCCCACGTCGGGGAGGCACGTCGTCGTGATCGGGCGGGGTCCCACCATAGGTCGGCCCCTGTCGCTTCTGCTCAGTCAGCCAGGACCTGGCGCGAATGCTGCGGTCACCGTGCTGCATTCGGGCGTGTCCGACCTGGCAGAGTACACACGGCGGGCAGACATCGTCGTGGCGGGCGTGGGTCGACCCGGCATCGTCACGCGGGACATGGTGCGTGAAGGAGCCGTCGTGGTCAGCGCTGGGATTACGTGGGAAGGGAAGCGGCTGGTGCCCGATGTGGACGAGAGCGTCGGTGACGTCGCGTCCTGGATTACCCCCAGGCTCGGGGGCCTCGGCGTCACCACTGTGGCCATGCTTCTCCAGAACACGGTCGGCTTGGCCGAGCGGCAGTCGCGGGTCGCGTAGCGTCGCTGGAATCTCCACAATCGACGTCGACGGCGCTGTCCTCATGCCGCTGGGGAACTACGGGTTCAGCGAGATGTTCGGTTGGTGTCAGGACGAGTACGGGGTGTCCCGGCAGCTCAACTTCGACGCGTAGCTCACGAGCCTCCGACGCCCGCCCGCCCGCGCTGAAGCGATCGTACGATGGCGGCCCCGCCCAGGATCGCCCACTGCCCGCCCGGCACCATCAACACGATCCTCAGAGACGCCAGCTGTGGCTCGGCATCGAAGAAGATCGGCAGAATGAAGAACTCCGGGATATACGCATAGGCTGCGAGCCCGACGACGAGTCCGCCGGCAATCGCCGCGACCAAGACGTCGTCCTGCGATCGCTCCTCTTCGCGGCGGGGCCGCGTCGCCCACAAGAGTGGAGACAGCACCCAGGCTGCAAGGAAGGGTGCGGCAACGAGGACCTCGAGCGTCTGCGTGAATGACTGCGCCCAGACTCGCGAGACGAGCATCCAGAGCCCAACGAGTACGAACACGAGCGTGCCCACCAAACCGGTCCACAAGACCCCGCGGCTAAACGTGTGCATGAGCTACTCGGGCCAACTCCATCCACGAAGCTCGTAGTACTTGCGACGCGGTGTCGCTCGGAGTGGATGGATGCCGTGCTTCCCGCACCAATACGCGTGAAAGGCGAGTCCAAGAGCGCCAAACGCGATGGGGACGGCCAAAGCCCAGTGCCCGAAAGGCCGGGTAAGGGCGAGTGTGAGTCCGATCATGACGGACCACTTGAGCATTTTTCTCCAGGCCGCCGTCTCTATTTCGAAAGCAGCGAAGACGGATGCGCCGACCACGAGTACGCTTAGCAGAACGGCGAGCTCGAGTTCGATGCCGAATTGTGCCATAGGCCAGGCGCCTCACTACGATGGGCAGAACGCATGGCGATTCTGCCGCGCCGCCCTCCCACACACAAGCAAGGGGCCCTCCTTATGGCGTTTCGACGCAGCGCCGGCGCCTAACAGGCTAGGCTTCGTTGCCTCCAGGAGGCTGCGATCGCTACCCTGCCGGGTAGGGTCGGACATTTCTCGGACGTCGGGGGATCCATTGAGCTGGAAATGGCAGGCTGTGATGGGGACCGTCGTGCTAACGGGGCTTGTCGTCGCCGAACGTACGCTCCAGCGGGACGTGGACGCGCAGGTGGCTCCAGGCGTGGAGTACCAGGTGGACCCGTTTTGGCCCCAAGTCCCGGAGCAGTGGACGCTGGGGCAGGTGTCAGGGGTCGCCGTGGACGCGCAGGACCACGTGTGGGTCCTCCAGCGCCCGTGGTCTCTGGCCAGCGATGAGGTCGCCCAGAACCCCGAAGCAACATGTTGCAGCGCCGCTCCTCCGGTCATGGAGTTCACGTCCGAAGGCACCTTCGTGCAGGGCTGGGGCGGTGCAGGGGACGGCTACGAATGGCCGGCCGACGAGCACGGGATCCATGTGGACTACAAGGGCAACGTTTGGGTCTCCTCGGCCGGTGGGCCGCGGCTTCGAGAAAGAACTGAAAACCATCTCCTGAAGTTCACGCGAGACGGGACGTTCCTGCTCCAGATCGGGCGCCGAGGCGAGAGCCAAGGGAGCCTCGATACGGAGAATCTGAACAACGCCGCCGACATGTACGTCCATCCGGCTACGAACGAGCTCTTCGTGGCCGACGGATATGTGAACCGTCGCGTGATCGTGTTCGACGCCGATTCAGGGGAGTTCAAGCGCATGTGGGGGGCCTACGGAAGCGTCCCGGACGACGAGGCTTCAAACGCTCCCCGGTACGAAGGCGCGGGCTCGCCCCAATTCAATACGGTGCACGGGATTCGCGTGTCGGAGGACGGTCGTGTGTACGTCGCGGATCGACGCAACAATCGCGTCCAGGTCTTCTCGTTGAGCGGACAGTTCCAGGAGGAGGTGTTCATCGAGCGAAAGACCGTTCTGCTGGGCACCGCGTTCTCGGTCGCGTTTTCCGAGGATGCGGATCAGGAGCACCTATACGTGGCCGATGCCGGGAACGGTCAGATACGTATTCTGGACCGGCAGACGCTTCAGCAGGTCGGCGCGTTTGGGCGTATCGGGCGGTATGCGGGGCAGTTCGTGTTCTTGCACAACGTCGCCGTCGACTCGAACGGCAACGTCTACACGGCCGAGGTTGGGGGTGGGCGTCGCGTTCAGAAGTTCGTTCGTGACTGAGCGGGAGCTGCCCGTCGGAGGCTAGATTGAGGAGCGTGCCGGCCTGCGGTGGTCGGGACAGATCTCGATGCACAGGGAATACACCTCGGTGGCCCGAATCCTCATCGTAGACGACGAGGAAGCAGATCGTCGCCTCATCCAAGCGATTCTCGAGCGAGCAGGGTACGAAACCGTTCTCGTAGCGGACGGAGAGGAAGCCCTGAGCGCCTGCTTGTCCACGCAGTTCGATATCGTGATCACGGACCTCCAGATGCCTAAGGTCCACGGCTTCGAACTCATTACGGCGCTTCGAGACACCGATCAACCGCCGGCGATCATTGCCGTGTCTGGCACCGGACACCATCAACTCGCCATCGCCGACGCGCTCGGTGCCAAGTTCACATTGTCGAAGCCGGCGAATCCGGATGCAGTGCTGGAGGCGGTCGGCCAACTCTTGCGGGGTCGCGGCTGAGCCAGGTTCGCGACGCCTTTACTCCAGTCGAAAGATGCCCACGTAGGCAACGCCTGCAGCGTCCGACCATGTGCCATAGGCCCTCGTGCCAGAGAAGGCCCGCACGGCTACGCCCTCAGGTGCTATCAGATCGAACGTCGGACTCAGCGTAGCGGGTTCGAAGGCCATCCACCGCTCCCGGCCTTCCGTTGAGTTGAGCCGAACCCAAATGGCGTCCCCCTCGGAGCGCTCGAGACCACAGATCGAGCTGTACGTGGGGGGTACGCTGAGATCGCCCGCATCCGGATCGAGCTGCGAGGGGAGTGTGCCGAGCAATCGTGAGCGCGTCGAGTCGGGCAGCGCCGCCCCCTCGGGGGCAACGCGGGTTGAGCGCCCGGCGCGCCATTCGGTGAGGGTTCCGTCGATGCCAGAGGCGATCCAGATCTCTGCCCGCGAGCCAACGGAGAAATAAACCAGCCGGCACAGCGACGTGCGTACCAAGGATGTCAGGGTGCGGCTTCGGAAAAGGAGATCGCTTGAAGGGCCCGTGACGATCGTGTCGACCGAGCTCGAACCGAGAACGATCACGGACTCGGTCGGTGTTGGGGCATCGCGCGAGATGCCTCCAGACACGTAAGCGGCGTACGCCACATCTCCCAGTCGCTCCGCACTGAGCGCGCCCATTGGCAACGCCGTCGACTCCACCAGCTCACCGGCCAAGGTGAACGTGCTCGTCCGACCGCCGGGATTGAGGACGGTGACGAATCCATCGTGCACGTCGATGTGGTTCGGGCGATTGAACTGGCCCGGACCGCGCCCTCTCTGCCCGATCGTACGGAGGTACTCGCCAGAGGCCGAGAAGACACGAACTGCGTCGGCCCGTTGGTCGAGCACGTAGACGTTCCCTTCGTCATCGGCAGCGAGGTCGGATACGACGCCGAAGGCCTCTTCGGGCGCTCCGTTGGCCGACCCGAGCCGGTGTTCGAGAACTGCCTCGACCTGAGTCACCTGGGGCGCAACCAGCAAGGCGACAATGGCTGGGAGGATCATCGAGTCGCTCTCCCCACGATCAGCACCGTCCCCTCCGGCGGATAGGGGTGTTCATACGGGATGATTTCCACGTCGAATCCCTCCGCAGCTAGGACCTCTGACCACTCCGGCATGGAAAATAGGCCCTCGTGATGCCGGTCGTGCTGAACCGTGACCGAGCCGTCGCGTTCCCGCAGAAGGAACGCATAGTCGGTAATGAAGGTCGTGTCTGCAGGGTCCGGGTCCCACGCCCACGACACGTAGCGGAGTCCGCGTCCATCGAGATCGTGGCCGCCACAGTCGGTCGTGGGCTCGAACGTTTCGCGCACGAAGTCCGGCGCGAACAGTGCGACGCCCCCTGGTTTCAAGTGCTCCCTCGCCGTTCGAGCGGCTCGTGCAACGTCGTCTAGGCTCGTCAGGTAAACGACGGCGTCATGAATGAAGACGCAGTCGAAGACCTCGCCGAGCCGGACCGTGCGCATGTCTCCCACTACGTGACGACATTCGGGGTTGAGGCGACGGCTCACGTTCAACATGCCTTCAGAGCGATCGACCAGGGTCAACTCGTACCGGTCCTTGAGATGGAATGCGTTGTTGCCGCCTCCGCAGCCGAGCTCGAGAACGCGCTTGGGCGGGGAAGGGCTGTGCCTCTCCAGCATCCCAGCATAGAAGGCAGCCTCATTCACATAGTCGTGGGGCGCCGACAGCAGTGGCCACCACTCGCTCAGCTCACGGTAAAGAATTGGTTCAGGCTCGGTACCTCCTACGGTGGCCATTTATTTGCCTCCTGCCTGGATCATGGTGCGTCGCTCCGGAGCGACATTACGGCCCGACGTCCCTCTGAACCACCGCTGTCCGACTCTTGCTCCTACCTTCCGCAGATGTACTTTGCAGCGCAAAGTGCCACCGATCAGCAGCGTCTGCGATAGCAGGCAGAGTGCGAAGGGAGGTAGCATTGCAGAACTGGCTTCGACGCATCCGGGGTGCAATCGGAATGGGCCTGACCTGGGCCGTCGGGTGGGGGCTCGTTGGATTCCTCATTGAATTTGTCCAGGAGGTCGTTCCCGGGTGGAACGGTGCCCTCGTGGATATCTGGCCGATGGCGCTAGCGATACCCGGCTTCTTCAGTGGCGTGGTCTTCGCTGGAGTGCTGTCGATCGCCGGCGGACGACGGCGGTTCGATGAGATCTCTCTACTCGCGTTCGCCGGGTGGGGGGCGCTGGGTGGCCTTGTTGTGTCGAGCTTCATCGTGACCTTCGCGGGTCCTTCACCCGCATCCCTGCTCGTTGCGGGCGTCGCGACCCTGTTATGCACGGGCTCCGCGGCCGCTTCGTTGACGCTAGCGAGAATGGCGGAGGACCAGGAACTCCTCGACGCAAGCGATGAGGTCGCCGAGGTTGGGCTTACCAGCAACGAAGCCCAGGACCTGCTGTAGGGCGGGGGCCCTTCGCCACTGTTGCGCCCGGTCACTTTGCGACGCAAAGTAGAAGTGCATCGGCGACAGACGGCTCGATGGGACTGGGGGAGGGAACAATGGATAAGTGGCTGAGACGCGTACGCGGTGCCATCGGGATGGGTCTGACCTGGGCGGTAGCATGGTTTGGCGTGGACATGATCATGCTGCTCGGCATCCTACTGTTAACCGGTGAAACCGGCGCCGACGTCCCCTATCCCCTTGGGTTTGGTGCCTTCGGCTTTGTGGCCGGCGTCGCGTTCTCAGGGGTGCTGGGTTTGGTAGACGGCAACCGCCGATTCGATCAGATGTCGCTTCCGCGCTTCGCGGGCTGGGGGGCCGCTGGAGGTTTTTTGCTGT
>JAOTVA010000154.1 GCA_029863645.1 Gemmatimonadota bacterium | reverse complement strand
TCGGACCATAGTCGCACCCGAGATCAGCCCGATTCGAGTGGAGTCACTAAGCCGCTCCCCTCTTCCATGAAGCGGGCAAAGTCCTCGGAGAGAATTGGACGAAGGTCCGGCCACATTCGCTCGAGGTAAGGGAAATAGACCCGCCAATCGCGGCCGTAACCGAACGACTCCAGCGCCGATGCGGGTAGCAGTCCCTCCTGAACCTGCCGGTAGACCGTTTCGTAGCCCCGGAGCGCGCCAATGAGCCAGTGCCTTAGCTGCTCCCAACCAGTGTCGTCGATCTCATCCCAGCGAGTTGTGTCGCGAGCCTGCGAGTACAGCTCCACGAATTCGCGGTCCATGGAGCGGGTGTTCCACGCCTCAGCGACGTAGAAGCCAATCGATTGGTAGGCTGCCGCGCGCGACGCAATCGTGTTCTGGCGGATCTCAAACCCCACGAAGACCAGCGAAACGATGATGCCAACCATCGCCACGAACTCGCCGATGGTCCGCCCACTCATCTTGGCCACATCAAGCCCTCTGGATCAGTCATCGCCGGAGTAGCACGAGCGCGGCGGCGGGTTGCGTTCTAACGTCTCGCGATTCTGCTGCGCCGTCAGCATGGACACAAGCGCGAAGCGCGTACCTACACCTTCTTCGGCGTCAGTAGCAATCGCTTGTTAGGCCGCGGCCTTGGTCGCAGAGGCTACCACCATTCGAAGTCGAAGGTCTAGCCCACGGTCGCCCCCGGAGACAGCCCACGCGTCGAGGACCTCTCGCTCAAACTCGGCCCGGGCCGAGGCGTCCATCTGAGAAGCGCTCACAGATAGAGGGGTGCTGTGGACGTACTGCCACAAGAACTGCCGCGGCGGGGGAAGCTTGAGATCGTGCTCCTCCGCCTGAACTTCGACTTGCGCGAAACCCGCGGCCGCGATGATTCCGTCCATCTCCGCGAGATCGTGGAGTGAGAACACCTGACGGACAAACCCCGCCGCGGGTGGGCCAACAAACCGGCTCAGCGCCGAGGCTAGGTCGTCGAAGATACCGGGTATGGGGCCCGGCACGCTCAGCAGCAGCCGCCCATTTCGGGCGAGGACCCGCTGCATCTCCCGTAGCGCCGCAGATCGATCCGGCATGAACTGGAGCCCCATCTGACACAGGACCACATCGAAGGACTCCGCGCGAAGGGGCATCGTCTCGGCCGCAGCCTCGTACCACTGAATCTCGTCTGAAGCGTGGGTGACGCTCCGTGCAACGGCGAGCATTGCGGGGTTTGGATCGAGACCGGCTAGGCCGCCGTTAGGACCGACACTGTGGGCCAAGAGGCGGGCCAGGACGCCGGTTCCACAGGCCACGTCGAGAACCCGTTCGTTCGGCTGAACGGCGGCGCGCTCCAACAAGGCCTGGGCGAGAGGCTCGCCAATGGAGGGCGTGAAGAACCGCTCATAGTTCTCCGCAGGATTAGCGCCGTAAGACTCGTCGAAGCGAGCTCGGGGCATAACTCCTCCTCTGGTCGACTCTCCGATGGCCGAGGCCTAACGGCTCGGAATTCTGCTGCCGCACCCGGCAGGTCGGCAAATCCGAAGCGCTACCAGACGAACCGACCAGCCTCCGCGGTCAGCAGCAATTCCATGTTAGGCGGCGCCGGTGGTAGCCTCGATACCTTGTCGGGCCCAGGCCACGTAAGCCCGGAAGAGTGAGGCGGTCAACTCAAGTGATTCTCGCGAGCTGTCAGCAAGATCCAGCCCTGCGAGTTCCTGATACTCCTGCAGTTCTTCAAGGGCCGCAGAGGCGGCCAGGCTCAAGTCGCTCCTCAGTTGCTGCCGCGCGGACTTGCTCGACACAAAGGACAGACGGAGAAGGACGGTGCCCGGACTCTTCACGAGGTCCCAACCCTCGATCGGTTGGCTGAGCCAGTCAGCCAGGACCTGCCGACCCTTTCTGGTTAGCGAGTATGGCTGCCCGCGGCTCTCCCCGTTCGGACCAAGATCGCGCTCGACAAGCCCTTCACGCTGAAGGGCGGTCACCGCCGGATAGATGGCGCCGGGACTACCGCTGTGAACGGTCGCCGGCATCGCTGAGAACGAGCGGCCCAACGCGTACGCGGTGCGGGGTTGTCGCGCTAGCAATCCGAGTATGAGAAGTCTAAGTTCACTGACCATGATTACGAATCGTAATACCCCACTGACATGAAGATCAATCACCGTGTCCGAGCCGTCACGGACTGGGTCTTAGTAGGCCTCCTCGGACTCTCCTTCCTCGCTGCAGGGATCCCGAAGATCGCGCCCGGACCAGGCATGGTTCGTAGGTTCGAGGCATGGGGGTACACAGCCGAGTTCGCCACCGTCATCGGAGTCGTCGAATCACTCGGCGGACTGCTCGTCTTGCACCCCAAGACTCGCCGCCTCGGGGCGTCGATCATCGCGATCGACATGGCCGGTGCCATCTACACGCACTTCAGCACCGGGATAGGTTCGCCGACCATGGCGATCGTGTACTTCGGCCTCGCTATCGGGATCGCGGCAATGGCTGGACGACCCGGGGGGCCCAGCTAGCCCCATGGTGAACCTCATGCCGGCGAACCATAGAGGCAGCCAAGAGGCGCCATCTAACGTCTCGCGTTTCTGCTGCCGGACCAGGATGCCGACCCGGAGCGTGAGCTGCAAGGCGAACGCGACGGACCCATCCGCCTATCCGGACAGCAGCAAACGCTTGTTAGAGAGCGCCTTGAGTCACGACTCCCCTTCCAGCAGCACAATTGCCTCCATCAGCCCGATCTTGAGCAGCCCCAGTTCGTTTGCGGCGCCTTCAGAATGCATATGCCTCACCCATAGAGCGTTGGCCAGAGCGCGACTTGCGACAACATCGGACGATGTCGACGGCTTCGGCCCACGGGCACGGCCACTCATGGAGTCACCCACATCTTTCACCGCCCACGAGAAAGCGGGGCCGAATCGGGTTGCAGCACCCAGGAGCGGAAACAGCTCCCGGTGCGCCTGGGTCGCGCTTCGCCCCTCCTCCTCCTGCGCGTCTCCAAGCAACCGGGTCCAGTTGGCCAGGGCGCGTCGGACGTCAGCAGATCGAATGATGGAGATCTGACCGGAGCTTAGCGCCGCATCGAGGCTGTTCACTTCCGGATCGTAGGTGGGAGTCCCCGCCAACGATGCGATCAATGAATCCGGCACTAACACTGTCTGGCCATCGGGACTTCGGTCCAAGTACCCAGCCAGGTCCTTCGCCGTGGTCGAGATCTCCTGGTGGAATCCGATCCATCGATCCAGTGACTCAGCGTTCCTTGCGAACTCGGCCAGGAGGCCCGACAGGAGCTCTCTCTCTGCCGCTCTTTCGGCGCGATCTTGCCACGCCGACTCGAGGGCTAGCGCAACCAGCACGCCACCGACGATCAGTGCAAACTCACGGAAGGCGAGCGCTGCTCTCGGTCTCTTCGAGACGCTAGGGTGTCCCATTTCTGGCTCCACGGCTTCCTCGGCTCGCCTGCACGCTACAGGGTGATCAGCGCTCTCTAACGTCTCGCGGTTCTGCTGCGCGGCAATACTGGTCGCACTCGGGTGCTCGCTGCAAGGCGAGCGCCCCTTACCGACCAACTCAAACCGCGACAGCAGCAACCGCATGTTAGACGGCACGGCCGGTAAGATGACAAAGTGCCTAGGGAGAGTCGCCGCCAGCGGGCAGCAGAACGCTCTCTACGAAACTCCGGAACTCAGGAGGATATTGGTTACCATCTTCTGCCCAATACTCGGCGAAGAACGGCAGAGAGTATGCGCCGCCCTGCCCTCCCACGAAGAGAAGCGTCTCCAGATCGAGCACGCCCAGCTGAAGTTGCAGATACCGATTCTGCTGGATCCGCATTATCCCCATGTATAACATCTTGAGGTGAAAGCGTTGCTCCGGAGTTAGCTCCGCCCCCGTGCTCGCCGCCTCGTAGGCGGCCCGGAGCTCTGGATTCTCAACGAGCTGAGCCACTGCTTCGAACGATTGCTCAGAGATGGCCTGGATCGTTGCGCTTCTCACTGCTTCGGTATTCTGACGGATCTCCAACGCCACGAACACAAGCGATCCGATTACGCCCAGTCCCCCGAAAACCGAACCGATCACCCTCAACTTGGCGTCGCGGGTCTCCATGCTCCTCCTAGGGCTGCGCCAGCCAGTTCGAAAACGCTGGAGCTCAGTTTGAAATGCCGTCTAACGTCTCGCGATTCTGCTGCACGGCCCGCCCCCCAACAAGGGGCGCGAGCTGAAGGCGAGTGGCCCGTTACCTACCAGGGAACCCGTGTCAGTAGCAATCGCTTGTTAGATGGACCCCCGCTTGGATGCCCGCTCGTTCTAGAACACGAGAACGGCCAAGCCAGCCGTCAATGCGAAATAGACCGTGGCCGACTTCTCGGCCGTGATGCGCCCTTGGACGGATTCTGTGATGAAGGAGTACGCCGGTATCCGTTGCATACGAACTCCGAGCTCCAGGTGGAGTCGATCGGCGACTCGGATCGCTCCGCCCCCTCGCCCGGATAGGAAAAACTCTGACTCCGGAGAGTCTGGCAGGGCACCATCGAATATGTGGACGCCTGCCTCGGCTTGCACGAAAGGCCAAAGTCGAGCTTGGCTTCGGCTGCCGTCAAACTCTCGCCCCTAGCCCTATGCTCCAGCCCGTCTCCTGCGGAGTGCATGCGGACCCGCACAGCAGCTCAAGTCCGCCCCAGTAGTACGCGCTCGCCGATAGGTGCACTCGTGGTGTGATGCCAAGCCGTACATCGAGCCCACGGTCGAGGCCGTCCGCAAAACCGACCGACGGAACAACCGAAAGGACTCCTACGGCCATCTGCGAGGCGGCAGACTCCGTGAGCAGTGCACCCGCGAGAACGACGAGAAGTGTGCTTCGACTCACAACGCTCCTGAGATCGGCCCGCCCACCAACACCCGGGGTCCATCTAACGACTTGGAATTCTGCTGCCGCAGCAGTCAGGTAGGCAAACCTTAGGCGCTACCAGACCAACCGAATAGCCTCCGCGGACAGCAGCAATTCCTTGTTAGAACGCTGGCCCCCTAGGATTCCGCGCCAACCAGATCTAGCACGTTGGCGATCTCACTCCGTAGTCGCTGTAGATCGCCAACGTAGTACGCGGCGTTCAGATGGAGGCGGGCAACGAGACTCATCAACAAAGGGTCTTCGCGTACTCGGATCAGATCGTCCGGCGTCGCTCTCGGCAAGAATGAGAAGCCTTCGATGGGGCCTGCCCAGCTGACCTCAGTCTCGGGGTCGCTCCATGGACCGCCGTGCTGGCCCTCAAATCGCCATATCTCTTCGACGAAGGACCGTAGCGCGGGCACGTCTTCAGCTGCGTCGGCCACGAGATTGGTGAATGTGGAGAGAGCTTCGCGAAGCCGCGGGTCGCGGAGCACGCCTAGCCTCCCCGAGCTGATCAGGGCGTCGGTCGCTCCGAGTACTGGATCGAAGCTCCAGATGTTCGACGTCGCCAACATGATTTCGGACACCTCTCGTTGAGAGAGGGTTCGAAGCTCCTCGGGCGTGGCCTGTCGAAGGGTCGCCACGCGTGCCCTGTCGCGCAGATAGATATCGATGACTTGGTCAATCTGCTCGAGGTTCGCCGAGAACTCGGTCTCTAGCGCCGCCAAGGCCTCCCGCTCCTCGCTGCGCACTTGACGTTGGGCCCAAGCTGCATCGATCGCGAAAGCGAGGAGTATCGAAGCAACAATGACGACGCCCTCGCCGATCAATCGCCTCCGGTACCTGATCTTCTCGTCGGAAATGGCGCCCTCCGACGCTATCCGGGATTCACAGCTTTCTAACGTCCCGGAATTCTGCTGCCGCACCCGCTCGCTTCGCAAACCACAGGCGTTACCAGAGGTGGCCTCGACGCCTCCGCGGACAGCAGCAATTCCCTGTTAGGCTGAGCCGATGGTCTTCTGGCGGTGTCCTAAAGCACCGACAGCCACGGTGAGTTGGATGCGTGTAAAAGCAGTACGACCAGCAGAGCCAAGACGGGCCGTCTGCCAAATTCGTCGGAACGCCTCGCTCGGTGCAGGTAGTAGCCGCCGAATGCCGCTACGACCACGAGCTCCACGAACCACCAGCCAACCGGAAGGGCTCGCCATAGCCCAAAGCCGAGGTGGACTTCAGAGTTCGGCCAGAGAGCCATGTCCAAGGGATGCATTGGCAAGTCCAGCAAGAAGTGGGAGAACGCGGCCACCGCCATCACCGCTGCGACTCCCCTCCCCCACCGTAAGAACAGCGCACCGAATAAACCGGACCACACTAGTGACATCACCAGAGAGTGAGACCAGTCGATGTGGTCCAGCGAGAAGCCCGGTGAGACGCCGGGTGTGAGTGAGACCTGTTCCAAGCCCAAGAGGACGAAAGGACCGAACAAGAGATCGAGGAAGCCCACTCCAATGAGGATGCCCCAAGTCGGCGCCTTGGGAGCCTTGGCCTTTAGTGCGAGGCCCGCAGCGAAGTGGCCGGCGTACACCCTAACGGTCCTCGCTGGCCTTGCTCCGCACCGCGTCTAGCCAATTGATAAGCGGTACGGGGAGCAAGAACCCAACAAACACGAAGATCGCCAACCCAGCAGGACTCATGCTCTGAGACTATCGCTCGGTCTCTATCACGGCAAACAGGCTCTTCCTAACGTCTCGCGATTCTGCTGCGCCGCCCGCACGCACACAAGCGCGAAGCGCTCCCCTGCACCTTCTTCGGCGTCAGTAGCAATCGCTTGTTAGATGGCGCAGGCGTGCGTCAGCCTTCCAACTCCCGCCCGACAACTGCCAGGGCAGAGTCCGCTGAAGCGGCCAGCCGGAACTTGCCGTCGATAACCCGGCCACCGGCGTCGAGGTAGATGGCCCAAAGCTCCGCCAGGCGTTCCCGCTCGACGGGTCGGGCCACCGTCCAGACTGACGCTCGCATCGAGGTGATCAGGTCCAGTGCCCAAGTCTCGGCCACCTGGTTGTACTCGACACTACTGAGCGTTTGCGACATGGCTCGTCGCACTTCAAGGCTCGAGATCCGTGTCGTCCCCCCAGAGGCAACCAGATCTCGATACGTGTCCATGCTCTCGCCGAGCACGCTGATCGGTGGAAACACGCGCAACAAAGTGTCGGGGAGCGGAGCCCCCGTCGTTATCAGATCAGACCAGTCTTGCGCCCACGCTTGGGTGTTCTGTTGGGCGGACAGCGCAACTTGGTTCGCGTCGATCGTAGCACGGAGATCGAGCCGAAAGGCCTCGAGATACTCACGCTCCAGCCGCCGGTCGGCGCGTCCTTGCCATGCCGCATCCGCACCCAGGGCAATGAGGATACCAGCAACAATCACCGCTAGTTCGCCCGCAATACGAACCTGAGTCTTCACCGTAGCCTGGGTCCTCTG
>JAOTVA010000031.1 GCA_029863645.1 Gemmatimonadota bacterium | reverse complement strand
TGGGAGGCAGTCCGCGACGCCCGGGACGCAGCGCTTCAGTTCCTACACGAACGATTCGCGGCGGGGGACGAGGTGCGTGGATTCGAGGTGGACCAGGTGGCTCGTGCGCTCATCGAGGACCGGGGCTACGGGGATCGTTTCGTCCACCGCACCGGCCACTCCATCGACACCGACCTGCACGGCAGCGGCCCCAACCTGGACGACCTCGAGACCCGGGACGATCGCCTTCTCGTGCCCGGTATCGGTTTCTCGGTCGAGCCGGGGATTTACGTGCCTGACGAGATCGGGATTCGTGCGGAGGTAAACGTCCATTGGGGCTCGACGGGACCGGAAGTCACTCCCGCGGACGTGCAGAAGGAGATCTTCCTCCTCCTGGACGATTGAGCAGCGGCACCTCCTTGGTGGCGGTGGCCCTACCGCTGCCGATCTACCACACATTCACCTATCGCGTGGATGGGGCGCTCCCTGCTCCGGGGACGCGCGTGCTCGTGCCGTTCCGGGCGAGGGAATGGATCGGCTGGGCCGTGGGGCCCGCCGAGGACAAGCCGGTCCGCGGGCTGAAGGCCGTACTCGCTCTCCTGGACGAGGAGCCGTCGGTGCCGCCCGACCTCCTCGATCTCGCCCGTTGGATTGCCGACTACTATGTGACGCCGCTCGGAATCGTCCTCAGAACCATGCTGCCGGCTGTCCTTTCTGACGTCTCGCGAGACTACATCACGCTGGCGGGGGTGCCTGGCCAGGGGCTGAGGCCACGAGAGCGGCGTTTGGTGGAAGAGCTCGAGACGAAGGGTGGCGCTCACCGCGTCCAAACGTTGCGTAAGACGCTGGGAATGGGCTCGATCTGGCCGGAGATTCGTTCTCTGCAGGCGCGCCGGCTCGTCGCACACGAGACGGTGCCGCCCAAGGAGCCTGGTGTGAAGACACGCCGGGTCGTCCGCATTTCCAGACACATCGGTACGCTAACCGAGCGTGACGAGCTGTTCGGCAGGGCCGGGCGTCAGCGAGAGGCATTCGAGCTCCTCGAAGCCTCTGGGGGGGCTGCCGAGCTGACGCACCTCACCCAAGGTGAAGGCTACAGCCGCAGCGTCGTCCGTGGGCTCGAGGAGAAGGGCTTGGTCGAACTGGCCGACGAGGAGGAGATCCGCGACCCGTTCGCAGCCGATCCGCCGCCGGTGCCCCCAGATTTGAAGCCTACCGACCATCAGCGGACAGCATTGAAAGCGCTCACGAAGGCGCTCGACGGGGACTCGAGTCCTTTTCTGCTGCAGGGGATCACCGGCTCCGGCAAGACACTCGTCTACATCGAGTTGCTCCGGGAGGCGCTGGCACGTGGGCGAACGGCCATCGTGCTCGTTCCGGAGATCGCGCTCACGCCACAGACGGCTTCCCGATTTCGGGCCCACTTCGGTGACCAGGTGGCGGTGCTCCACTCCGGGCTCTCCCACGGGGAGCGCTACGACGCGTGGCGCGGCTTGCGCAGTGGCGAGCGCCGCATCGCGGTCGGGGCGCGCTCTGCACTGTTCGCCCCGCTCCCGGACCTAGGCGTCGTCGTGGTGGATGAGGAGCACGACGGGAGCTACAAGCAGTCCGACGCTCCCCGCTATCAGGCCCGAGACCTGGCCATCGTTCGGGCCAAGGCGCATGGCGCAGTATGCGTGCTTGGAAGCGCCACGCCCTCGCTGGAGAGTTGGAGTAACGCCCGGTCCGGAAAGTTCGGGCACCTCTTTCTCCCCACCAGAGTGGGGGGCGCGAAGTTGCCCCCTGTGCGGGTCGTCGATCTGCGCGTCGAGCGGGCCATCCTGTCGGACCAGCTGGTCGCCGCGGTGCGGACCCGACTGCGCCGCAAGGAGCAGGTGATCCTCCTGCACAATCGTCGAGGCTACTCCTCATTCGTCCAATGCAGGGAATGTGGGGACGTGGGGCAGTGCACCAACTGCTCCATCTCGCTGACGTATCACCGTGTGAAGCATCGACTCGTATGTCACCACTGTCGGTACGAGGAGCCGGCGCCATCGCGGTGTGCGCGCTGCGGATCGACGGACCTGTCGTTCCGGGGTCTGGGGACGGAGCAGGTGGAGCGTGTGGCCGCCGAGCTGTTTCCAGATGCCCGCATCGCGCGCATGGATGTGGACACCACTTCAGGGAAATGGGCCCACCAGCGAATTCTGGACCGGGTCGAGCGCGGCGAGGTCGACATCCTGCTCGGTACGCAGATGATCGCGAAGGGGCTCGACTTCCCTCGAGTGACGCTCGTCGGCGTCGTGAATGCCGACGTAGGGATGCACCTTCCGGACTTTCGGGCCAGCGAGCGCACCTTCCAGCTCCTGAGTCAGGTGGCCGGCCGCGCGGGGCGAGGCCGGCTGGCAGGGGAGGTGTTCATCCAGACGTCGATGCCTGACCACTACGCGTTGAAGGCTGCCGTAACCCATCAGTACGATCCGTTCGCCGAGCGTGAGCTCAAGGAGCGCGAGAACCCGCGCTATCCACCGCACGTGAGGCTCGCAAACGTAATCGTCAGCAGCCCGGACCAGAGACTCGCGGCCCATGCGGCCGAGGAGTGCGTGAAGTGGCTTCACCGGTCGACGGAGAAGGGCTTTGATATCGTGGGTCCTGCGCCGTCGCCGATCGAGCGGCTCCACGGTCGCTGGAGGTGGCATTTCTTCATGCGGTCGTCCTCGCCTGCTGCGCTGGGCGACGCGTCACGGGCGCTTATGGAGCGCTTTCGCCCGCCCCCGGGTGACGTACGCCTGGCGCTAGACCGTGACCCGGTAGCCCTTCTCTAGTACGAGCTGTGGCCCCATTGCCGGTCGGGCTGGCTCCGAAATACCTTCGCCGGGTATCACGAAGCCACGGAGGAGGAGACGCACGTGGGTTGCCTGGCACTCAACGCATCATTCGAGCCCCTGACCATCGTCCCGGCGCGCCGTGCCGTGCGCCTTGTTCTCGATGGCAAGGCCGAGATCTTGGAGCGGGACGCGGACCGGTGCTTCCGCTCGGAGAGCCGTGTGGTGCCGTTGCCCGCTGTGATTCGCCTGGTGCGCTACGTCCACGTGCCGTACCGCTTCCGGCGGCAGGTCACCAATACCTTCCTCTTCGCCCGCGACGACTACACGTGTCAGTACTGCGGGCGGCACAAGAGCGAGCTGCGCGGTCGCCAGTTCCTCACGCGTGACCACGTGCGGCCCATCTCGCGGGGTGGCCTGAATACCTGGGACAACGTGGTTACGAGCTGCTCGCTCTGTAACAACCGCAAGGGCGGCCGCCTACCTCGAGAGGCCGGACTGACCCTCGTTCACGAGCCTACCGAACCCAACTACGTGCACTTGGTCTGGGTGGTCCGGCGCGTAACGGATACGCAAGTGAAGTACATCAGGATGTTCTACGGCAAGGACGCGCTGGATGCGGTGCGCCATCCCGAGACGAGCAAAGACTCAGTCGTCTAGCCAGGCGTAGGGCCGCTCGTAGAACTGCCCGTATCCCCTCACCGTGCCTCGGTTCGTGTACTCCTTCCACGACACGATCCAGCCCCGCACGGGGTCCTGTGCCACCTCATAGGAGAACCCAGGCTCTTGGGACCTCTCCGCAAGGAAGCGTTGCAGATAGGCGGGCATGTTCGTGATGCCTTCGATCTCGAACGACGTGTCGAGGTCTTCGCTGACGACGCCCTCGATGTGGGACTGCGAGAGCTTCAGCGCCCGGATCGACTCCTCTACGGCGGTCTTGATCTCCGTGAGGTCCGGGGCGCTTCCGGTCCGCCCTTTGATCTCCTTCACCAGGCTGTCCGTCCCGGGCGCCAACAACTCTTCGCGAGCCCGCATGAATTGCCCCAACAGCTGCTCGTGGAGGCGCAGAAGCTGCGTGTATTCGCGCTTGGCTTTGGCTGGGGATTGCTGTCGGTCAGACATCGTGGTCTCGGGGATGCGCAGGCCCGCCCCGTCCTTTCGGAGGGCCGTTATAAGGTGGGGGTTTCGGCGCGCTCGGCAATGGTCCCGGCTTGACCCTCCGTCCGGCCGTCCTTAGGAAGTAGGTCATGCCCGATTCCCATCACCCCAAGCCGCACCCCGCCCGTCCCCAGGGTGGCAAGCCCACGCCGGCACGGGCCTTGAGCGGCGAACCCCCCGTCCCATCCGCTGAGTCGGACGTGGCCGAGGCGCTTGTCGAGGTGGATGGCGTGCCCTGGACCGTGCGGGTCCAAGGGCGTTCGGGGCGGGCGTCTCCGACATCGGCCCCGCTGCTCTTGCTGGGCTTCTGGAGGGACGCGGAGACCGGCGGTGAGCCTCTGCTCGAGGCGATGGTTGCCGGTCGGACGCTAGGAGGGCAGTCACCCGAGGCCCTTGAGGCCGCGTTGGCCATCGCGAAGAAGCCCAAGGACCCGGCTCGGAACCGCCCATTCTTCCAGAATGCGGGCCAAGCCCGCCGTCGGTGACCCGACCGGCAACGGTCTAACGAAAACATTTCGCGGGCGTCTACGTATAACAGATATGCCTCCAGCGTTCGGCGCTGGGTGCCTTGTTCGTTAGACTGCTCTACCGCGCGATTTCCGGAATCACAGTCAGCTTCAACGCCGTATGGCCTTCCCGTGTCAATAATCACGTCTGAAACGCCGAGCGACGCCGAGCTCGTCCGAAGGGCCCGCAAGGGCGAAGAGGTTGCGTTCGGCTTGCTTGTCCGACGGTATCAGCGTCCCGCCTATGCGGTGGCGCTGTCCGTGACGAATCGGCACGAAGACGCTGAGGATGCAGCGCAGGAATCGTTCCTGGTTGCATTGGATCGACTCGATGAATGCCGGAGTCCTGAGCGGTTTGGGGGTTGGTTGATGACCATCGTGCGGAATCGGTCGAAAAATCTCGTGCGGCGGGAGTCCCTGCGGGACATGGACGAGCTGCCTCCGGGTACCCGCTCGCGGATCCCGACCCCGGACCGAACGGCCGAGGCAGCCGAGTTGAGAGGGATGCTTCGTCAGGCGTTGGGCGAGCTGCCTGAGGTTCAGCGCCAGGTCGTTCTGCTGCACGATCTGGAGGGGTGGAAGCATAGAGAAATTGCCGACAGGTTGGATCTCCCGTGTGGCACGGTGCGATCTCATCTGCACTTTGCTAGAAAGGCGTTGCGGGCGGCGCTCCGGAAGGTGCCGGGGATACCCGACTTGATGAGAGTGGCTCAATAATGCGCAGAATCCACGAGAGCGACGCGACGGTGGATTCAGGCCGAGATCCTGAGCTCGCCGCAGCTTTGGCCGTCCTCGATCCGGCTAGTGGCGACCCAAACTACTGGTTTCGCTTCGGATCCTGGGTGTTGAGCGGTGCGGCGAGAGAACTTTCGCGCCGGCGCCTGGGCGCTCGACTCACGGTCGGTGACGTGTTGGAGTCCTGGGCGCGAGCCCTGGTGCCCACCGCCGCCTTGGTCGCGGCTTTGGCTGCCATGCTCTTGCTCAGGGGCGACCCGGTTGGAGAAGCACTCCCAATCGGTGTCGAAGAACTTCTCGTCAGTGAAATCGAAGGCAGCACGATTCCTGCCCGAATCTCGAACGTCACCTTCGCGGCCGAGGGCTTCTGACCATGGAACACGGCGCACGCACCAGACTTCTGACGGCGGTAGTCGTCGCGTTGGTGTTCGCGTCGGGCGTGCTGGTCGGGTACGCAGCCGATCCCAACCACCTCGCGGCGACGCCTGCGGTGGCGACTACGGCTGAGCTCGACGGGACCGATGGCGAACAGCCGCGAACCCGGAGATTCGTGTACGAGCAGATGGAGCGCACGCCCGAGCAGGACGCTGCCATCGACGTGATCATCACGTCCCACCGCTCCCTGATGAATGAACTTCACCGGGGCTTCGACGCGGCGCAGACCGAGTACGAGGCGAACTACAACGCCCTCATCGTCGAAGTGCGCGAGGCTATCGCCGAGATCTTCGAGCCGGACCGGCGAGCCGAGTACCGCCGGCTCCTGGCGGAGTTCGACCGGCGCCGCGAGGCAGAGCGCGTCGCCAGGGACGCTCCCAAGTAATCCAAGTGAATCACAGAATCCGGGCTACGGCCCGTTCATACGCCTGCAGCGCGGCAGGCCTAGGGGAGGTATAGCTGTGGACGACTTGATCATCCGCACGGAAGGGCTCACGAAGGACTACGTATTGGGCGCCGAGACGGTGCACGCGGTCCGGGGTGTGGACCTGGACATCCGTCGTGGGGAGTTCGTCGCGGTCATGGGTCCGTCCGGAAGCGGCAAGTCCACATTCATGAACATGATCGGGTGCTTGGACACGCCGACCGCCGGCAAGTATTGGCTCAACGGCCAACTCGTCAGCGAGCTGTCCGACGACCGTCTCGCGCGTGTTCGCAACAAGGAGATCGGGTTCGTCTTCCAGACGTTCAACCTCCTGCCGCGAGCGAGCGCGCGTCACAACGTCGAACTGCCGCTGATCTATGCCGGAGTCGGCTCGAAAGAGCGCCGCCGCCGCGCCGAAGAGAAGCTCGAGCTGGTGGGCCTCGGCGACCGCATGGACCACAAGCCGCCGGAGATGTCCGGTGGTCAACGGCAACGCGTCGCCATCGCGAGGGCTCTGGTCAACGAGCCCGCGCTGCTCCTGGCGGATGAGCCGACCGGTAATCTGGACTCGGTCACGAGCGGAGATGTGATGGCCCAGCTCGCCGATCTTAACGAACACGGCCAGACGATCGTCCTAGTAACGCACGAGCATGACATCGCGGCTTGCGCGCGTCGGCAAGTGCACCTGAAGGACGGAATCGTCGAGCAGGATTTCGCCAACGCGGCAGTGGAGAGCGCTATATGAGAAGTGTGCATCGGCTGGGTGTCGCATTAGCAGCCGTCGTCGTGGTAGCGGCCGGCTGTGGTGGCGACCAGCAGGCCGAGGCGGGACCGACTCGGTTGACCGTTCAGGTCAGGCGAGGGAACCTCATCATCCGCGCCGAAGCCACGGGCACCGTCGAGCCGGTTCGGCGCGTGGAGGTCAAGTCCAAAGCATCGGGCGAGATCCTCAGACTCCACGCGGACGTTGGCGACCGAGTCTCTCGCGGTGCTCTGCTCGCCGAGATCGACCCGCGGGACGTCCAGAACAACTTCAACCAGGTCCAGGCTGATCTGGAGGTGGCTCGGGCGCGCATGGAGATTTCCGAAGACCAGCTGGAGCGGTCGCGGCAGCTCCTCGAGGCCCAGGTCATCACGCAACAAGAACACGAGAACGCGCGGCTGGACTACACAAACGCCCAGGCCTCCTTGGTCAGGGCCGAGACGAATTTCAATCTGTCCGAGCTCCAGCTCATGGACGTGCGCATCACGGCGCCCATGGACGGGACCATCATCCAGAAGAATGTCGAGGAGGGCGTCGTCATCCAGTCCGCCTCACAGAACGTGTCTGGCGGGACGGCCCTCTTCCTGATGGCTGACCTGGGCGAAATGCAGGTCCGTACCCTGGTCGACGAGACGGACATGGGGATGCTGCGGGCGGGCATGACCGCCGACGTGGGGGTCGAGGCCTTCCCCGACGAGACGTTCCCCGGTGTGATTCAGAAGATCGAACCCCAGGCCGTGGTCGAGCAGAACGTGACCATGTTCCCGGTGATCGTCACCCTGGACAACCGATCCGGCCTTCTCCGACCCGGCATGAACGCCGAGGTCGAGATCTTCATCGCCGAGGCTCGCGACGTCCTTCTGGTGCCTAACAACGCGATCGTAAAGGCAGAGGACGTCGGACCGGCCGCGATGGCGCTGGGGCTCGATGTCGAGAACATGGACCTGACGGCGTTCGCGCAGGCTGGGGGTCGCGTGGCCGGAGCAGCCACACGGGGTGGCACCGGCGGCTTTGCGGGGCGTGGTGGCGGCACCGGGGGTGGACGCAGGGAAGGTGGGGCTGGCGCCGGCGCCAATCTCGACCCGGCGGCGCTGGCCCGCATGCAAGAGATGCGAGCCCAGGCTCAGAGTGGCGGGATCTCTCAGGACTCGCTGAGAGCGGCCATGCAGGCCATGCGGCCGGCGGGCGCGGGTGGCCCAGCGGCGACGGCCGGTGGCACGGGTGAAGGCACCGGACAGGCGGTAGAGACCCGTCCGGGCGCCGTGTTTGTACTCGGCTCCGACGGCGTCCCGCGAGCCGTACCAATACAGATCGGCCTGGGAGATTGGGACAACACGCAGGTCATCGGGGACGTGCAAGAAGGGGACCTGCTGGTCATCGTGGGCGCGGCCCAGCTGCAGGCGCAGCAGCAAGCGTTCCTAGACCAGATGAGGGAGCGTATGGGTGGAGCCAGCAACCCGTTCGGCGGTGGCGTGCCCAGCGGTGGACGCGGCATGCCGGGCGGCGGGCGTAGGTTCTAGAGGCTTCCCCGATGCTCATCTTCGAGATCATTGGCGTGGCGATGGCCGCGGTGCGCGCGAATCTGCTCCGCTCCGTGCTCACCACGCTGGGTATCGTCATCGGCATCGCCGCGGTAATCACCATGGTGGCGCTGGGCGAGGGAGCCCAACGGCAGGTCCAGGAAGAGATCAACCGCATGGGCACCACGGTGCTCACGATCCGTCCCGGTCAGCAGAGGATGGGCGGCGTGTCGCGTGGCGATGCGGAGATGTCGATCGACGACGCGATCGCGTTGAGGGCTGAAGCGGGAGACATCATCAAGGTGTCGCCCGAGCAGCAGACGTACCTGCAGGTATCGTATATCCGCTGGAACACTCGCTCGCAGGTCAGCGGGGTGTGGCCCGAGTATTTCGACATCTACAACATCGATCTAGCGGCCGGCCGCCTCTTCACGCAGAGCGAGGTCCAGGGCCGCCGTCGCGTGGCGGTGCTCGGCGCGAGCGTCCTCACGGAGTTGGACGCGGAAGCCTTCGCCGACGTCCCGCCTGAGCTGATTCTCGGAGAGACGGTCCAGATTCGAGGGCTCGGTTTCGAGATCATCGGGGTCTTGCAAGAGAAGGGGGATGCCGGCTTCCTGCGTCCCGACCAGACCATCTTCATTCCGCAGTCGACGGCCCAATATCGTGTGATGGGCAGCCGTGACCGGCTCAACACGATCTACGCGGCGACCGAGACTCCCGAGGAGATGGACCTCGCGTACGTCGAGATCGATCGGGTCCTGCGTCGCGAACACCGCATCCGTGCAGGGGACGACGCCGACTTCAACATCTCGAACGCCACCGATCTCCTCGCCACGTTCAACGAGACGCGGCAGACGTTCACGTTCCTGTTGGCCGGCATCGCCGGCATCAGTCTGCTCGTCGGCGGTATCGGCATCATGAACATCATGCTCGTGTCGGTCACGGAGCGGACCCGGGAGATCGGCATTCGGAAGGCACTCGGAGCCAGCAGACGGGCGATCATGACCCAGTTCCTGGTCGAGGCGCTCTTCCTGTGCATCTTGGGCGGACTGCTGGGTGTCGGCGCCGGATACGGGGCCGCGGCAACCATCAGACGGGTCGCTGGCTGGGAGGCCGCGGTGGCACCCGAGGCCGTGATCGCCGCGATCGTGTTCTCGGCGGGGGTGGGGCTGTTCTTCGGGATGTGGCCCGCGAGGCGAGCGGCGATCCTCGATCCGATCGACGCGCTCAGGTACGAGTAGCTTCTCGGGCGGCCGAGGCCGCCGCGGGTCCCCCCTCTTGCTTCGGCTGATCGCGAATCCATGTCGGCCGTCGAAGCCCGTGCAATGCGATCAGAGGCGCATCCGGGGGGACCCACGTCGTCCTCGCCCCGACCTCTCTCGTTCGTGCAGGCTCGGAGCGAGTCGGAGCGGCGCGCCGCTAACGCGGGGAGGCGAGGGGGTCGGTCTAACGCCCGGTCAGCAACACTTCCAGCGTCGTGCCTTGCCTGACCAGACGGAGCGGCAGGGACTCTCCCGACTGGGAGACGCCGAAGCGTAGCTCTTCGACGGAACGCACGGTCACCTGGTCTAGGCGGGTGATGACGTCGCCGGGGAGTAGGCCGGCCATCGCGGCGGGCGTTCCGGGAGACACATCCACGATCAGAACACCGCCTTCAACGGCGAAATAGCGCGCCAACTCCGGGCGGAGGTCGACGACCTGGGCACCCGCGACGCGATTGCTGCCGAGCAGGTACGGTGTCAAAGGTCGAAATTCGGGTGGGTCGGCCGATGCGGCCACGGCCCGTGGGGTCTGAGGCGCCGCCGGGAGTGCGTAATCGAATCCGGCAGTCACTCTCGCGGCCTCGGACATTGCGGTCCGAAGCCTCGCCGACTGGCGGGTCACGCCCTCGAGCTCGGAGCGGAGGTTTTGTAACTCCTCGTCGAGCTCCTGCACGTTGCCGCGACGCGCCGTGACTCCGCGCAGCTCCTGGATACGGCGTTGCTCCTGCCGCCGCAGCTCGTCGCTCGTGCGATTGAGGTCCTCCATGGCTCTACGCAGGGAGTCGTGTTGCTCGCCTCTGAAAACGAAGAACTCGAACGGCGCGCCGAAGCTCGTTTGACTGTCCTGCCGGACCACCCTCAGGCGACCGGACGTCTCTGCATCCCGCTGTACATTCTGCCGGACCTCCGTGAGATGGACGCGAAGCGAGTCCATGGCCCGCATCATCACTTCCACCATCGAGTCAGGCTGCATGGGCAGGAGCACGGTACGCGACCTCAAGTCGCCGGGGCGTTCTGCCGCGCGCACAACCACGTCACGCCGGCGTCCGTCGCGCTCAATCCGAATACGGACCCGCTCCCCCACGCTCAGACGGAGGCGCTCGGGAAGGTTTCGAAAGTCGTCGGCGCCGCGGAGATCGCCGATGGCCACCAAGCGATCTCCCGCCCGCAGTCCCGCTTCTGCGGCCGGGCTTCCGGAGCGCACCTCGCCGATGACCACCGATGCCTCCCGCCTGGCTCTGCCCTCGTCGGCCCGGATGTCGATCGAGATGCCGATCCATCCTTGTTGCCCACGCTGGTTCCTCTGTGCCGAGACTGGGGCCGCGAGCGACCCGAGCACCAGCCAGACTAGCGCGATCCGGGTGATTCTCATGGTCAGAACCAATTGTCGTCGGCCAGGGACACGACCCGAGCAGCGGCGTCTCGCTCTGCGAGCGCCGAGGCCAGGAATCCGTTCAGGAAGGGGTCGCCCGGTGCCTGGCGGACCGCGGCCTGACTGACGGACACGAGGTGCTCGAGTGCCGCGTATCGGCTGATCGGATCGACCCCGTTGTCGTCGACACCGTCAGCCGACAAGAGCGTGCGGTAGTTCGACACTGCGGTGACATATCGCTGTTCGGCGTCCCGTACCGCCGAGGCGGCGGCTTCCACGGAGGTGGCATCGACCGCTAAGTCCCCGTCGCGTGTCACAACGCCGGCTCCAGTCGCTACGCCGCCCAGGAAGAGGACCGCCGCCGCCGCCGCGGGCATCCATGATGGCGTGCGTGCGAGCCCGAGCTTGCTCAATAGGGCCCGGTCCCGCACCAGGCCTTCCGAGCGAAGGTGCGCTTCGATCACCTCCCAGTCCCCCAGGGGCGGCACGATCTCGGGCAGGGTCGAGAGGGCGTCGGTCTGTTCCCGGAAGGCGGCCAGCTCGGTCGTGCAAGCCTCGCAAGCGTCCAGGTGAGCTTGCTCGTCGGGCTGCGGCTCATCATCCACGAGTCGCGCCAGCGCCTCAGCCGTCAAATGCTCCATGCTTCAGCTCCATGTTCCTTCACCGACCCGGAAAGAGACGAGAGTAGCGCCCGCATCTTCGCCCGAGCCTTGAATAGTTGTGACTTGGATGTGCCTGAGGTCACGCCGAGGACATCACCGATCTCCTCATGCGTATATCCCTCCACGTCGTGGAGAATGAGCACCTGTCTCATGCCCTCGGGCAGGCTGTCGAGCGCCTGTTCCAGGCGTCTTCTGAGCAGGGTATCGCTGTGCGTCGGCGCGGCGGGCACCTGCTCCGGAGCTGGTCCCTCGCGGCGCGTCCTGGTTTCGGCCTTTCTCAGGGCCTGGAGCGCCGCGTTGACCGCAATCCGGTGCAACCATGTCGAGAAGCGCGCGTCTCCACGAAACGTGGGCAAGGCGCGAATGGCCCGGATCCAAGCCTCTTGGGCGTAATCCTGGGCCAGATCGTCATCGGCGGCGATTCTGCGGACGACGGCATACACCCGTGGCGCGTACCGGTCGTACAGCGCCCGGATCGCGCGCGCGTCACCCTCGGCAGCCCGCCGAATGAGCTCTCGTTCCGTGTCCTGTCGCGGGGTCTCGCTCATGGTGAAGCTTCGATGCGGTGCACCGCCTTCTTGGTTGCCCAGTCCGCGGCCCGGGTTGCAGGGGCCACTAGCCAGCGTCGGGGCCTACACTATAGGCTCCCATGCCTACCCGGCACTTTCCCCTGGTGTTCATGATCAATTTCTCGGCGCTATCCAAGCGCTACGGGCCACTTGAAGCGGTGCGCGAGCTCACGTTCCAAGTCGAGCCCGGCGAGGTGTATGCCCTGCTCGGACCGAACGGGGCCGGGAAGACCACCGCGCTCCGATGCTTGGCGACCCTCCTGAAGCCGTCGAGCGGCTCGGCCTATGTGTGCGGGGTGGACGTTAGCGTCGATCCGCTCGGCGCGCGTCGGCGTATCGCCTTCCTGAGCTCGTCCATGGGTCTGTACCAGCGGCTCTCCGCGAAGGAGTTGGTCACCTACTTCGGTCGCCTCCACGGCCTAAAAGGAGTCGTGCTGTCCCGACGCGTTGACGAGATGGTCGAACTCTTCGCCATCGGTGACTTCTCGGGCAGACTCTGCGGGAAGTTGTCCACCGGTCAGCGGCAGCGCGTCTCCCTCGCGCGCGCCCTGGTGCACGATCCGCCCGTGCTCATCCTTGATGAGCCGACGCTCGGACTCGACGTGCTCAGCGGTCGGACCATCCACGACTTCATCGTGCAGGAGCGGGGGAGAGGCAAGACGATCCTTCTTTCGACGCACCAAATGGAGGAAGTCGACCTACTCGCTGACCGGGTGGGCATCATGCGAAGAGGCGAATTGGTCGCCGAAGGCTCACCGACGGAGCTGGTGCAGCGACTGGGAGCACCGAATCTCGCGCGGGCGTTCCTTGCGCTCATGTCGGACTGGGCGCTCGTCCCGGGGACGGGTCAGGCGTGACGTCCGCGTGGTGGGTCGTGTTTCGCAAGGAGCTGCGCGAGACCCTTCGAGACCGTCGCACGCTGTTCGTCATGATCGCGGTGCCGGTGCTCCTGTATCCGGTTCTGCTCATCGGCGCGGAACAGCTGTTCCTGTTCGGGGCGCGCAATCTCGAGGGCGAGACCTCGCCGGTGGCCGTAGTAGGGGATCCGCCCACCACGTTGCTCGACCTCGTCGACGCGAGTGAGACGCTCGTCCTGACAGCTGTCCCTGGGGACCTGGTGGAGGCGATACGCTCCGACGTAGTCACGGCCGTCGCGGTCGTTGGCGTCGCGAACGATCCCGACGGTACACGGGAAGTCACCTTGCTCTTCGACGCGGCGTCCGACCGCTCACAGCGCGGGCGAGCGCAGCTAAGCAGCGTGGTAGGGGCATGGAGAGACACAGTACTTGTCCGTCGCCTGCGGGACCGCGGCCTGCCCGCCACCTTCGCCTTGCCTGTGGCGCTGGCTGACTCGTCCATTGCCCGGCCGGCGGACATGGGCGGATACACGCTCGGGCGCATACTCCCGCTGTTGCTCGTCATGATGACGGTGCTCGGCGCCTTCTACCCCGCGATCGATCTGGCAGCCGGCGAGAAGGAGCGGGGAACCCTCGAGACCCTGCTCACAGCGCCCGTGCCGGCAGGGGCGATCGTGGCAGGGAAGTTCGCCACGGTGGCACTGATCGGGGTGATCGCGGCCGGCCTCAATCTCGGCAGTATGTTGCTGACGTTTCAGACGGGTGCCCTGCAGGTGACCCAGGCCATTGGACTCGACGTTTCGATGCCGCTGGCCGCCGTGGCTTTGATCTTTCTCACCCTGGTGCCGCTTGCGGTCCTGTTCGGAGCGGTCTTTTTGGGGCTCGCCGTCCGATCGGGGTCATTCAAGGAAGCGCAGAACGCGCTGACGCCGGTGTACATCCTGGCGCTCTTCCCCGCCATGCTTCCGATCTTCCCGGGCATCGATTTCAGCCCATTGCTGGCCGCCACGCCCGTCGCCGGCGTGGCGTTCTTCTTCCGCGACCTCATGTCGGGCGACGCCAGCTGGGGGCTCGGCGGCCTCGTGCTGGCTTCAACGACGGTCTACGCGGGGCTTGCTCTCGTATTCGCGGCACGGGCCTTTGGAAGCGAGCGGGTCCTCTTCGGCGGCGACGAGACGGCGGATGTCCCCTCAGAGCGTTGGACGAGCCGGTGGTTCAAGCGGGCTGCGTCTGACCGTGTGCCTTCGCGGGAGGCGGCGCTCGCCTTCGTGGCGGCGATCGCGGTGCTCTTCTTCTTCGGCGGCATCCGACTGCAGATCGCCTACGGCGAAACAGGGCTGTTGGCGGCGGAGTGGCTTCTACTCTTCGTGCCCGCCTTGCTCTTCGTTGGCGTGGGTCGGTACGACCCACGCGGCACGCTGTCGCTGCGTGCGCCGAGGACAGGGCACCTTCTGGCGGGGCTCCTGCTGATCGCTGGAGCGCTCCCCATGATATGGTTGATCGGTTGGCTGCAGAGCTTCGTCTTGCCCATCCCGTACGAGTTGCTCGAAGGCCTGGAGGAGCTGGTCACCGCTCAATCGTGGGGGCGGTTCTTCTGGCTCATTCTGATCTTGGCCGTAACCCCCGCGTTCTGCGAAGAGATCGTCTTTCGTGGCGTGCTGCTGGGGGGCACCCGCACGCTCGATCCATGGCGGATCATTGCACTGAACGGACTGGTATTCGGCGCATTCCACCTGTCGTTCGAGACGGTCATTCGCTTCCTTCCCACAGCGCTGCTCGGCGCGCTCATCGCCTGGGCCGTCTGGCGCACGGGGTCCATCTGGGTGGGGATGCTGATGCACTTCTTGAATAACGCAACCATCGTGGTCCTGACGTCATTGCCCGCGATGCGAGAGTTCTTGTCCGATCCCGAGGCGCCGCCGCCCTTGTGGCTGGTCCCGGTCGGGGCGCTCGTGCTTGGACTCGGGATGGTGCTTCTCGACCGCTCGGCGACCTTCGAAGTCGAGCAGACCGCTCACGCAGTTCGGGGTCCGTGACGGGGGCGCCGCCCGGCGGGGCCACTCATCTGGAATGTACTGGCACCGGAGAGTCGGTCCCGAGTGAGCAACTCTGTGGCGTCTCAGCGGCGGGGAAGCCGCTCTTCGCCCGCTACGACCTGCCTGCGCTCCGAGAGCACTTCACACCGAAGGCGGTGGCGTGCCGGCGAGCAGATCTGTGGCGGTACGCCGAGGTGCTTCCTGTGCGAAACCCTGCGGTCAGGCTCTCACTCGGTGAGGGGTGGACGCCACTTCTCGACGCGAAGCGGACGGCGGACCGTCTGGGCTTGGAGCGCGTCTGGCTGAAAGACGAAGGGCAGAACCCCACGGGGAGCTTCAAGGCCCGTGGACTCTGTCTTGCCGTGTCCCGAGCCCTCGAGCTCGGTGCGGACGCATTAGCGCTTCCGTCGGCCGGCAACGCGGGGAGCGCGGCTGCGGCATACGGAGCGGCAGCGGGTCTGCCCGTCCACGTCGTCGTCCCCAAAGACACTCCGGCGCCCATCCTCGAAGAGATCAGGGCGCTCGGTGCAGACCTCCAGCTCCTCGACGGCTTGATCACGGATTGCGCTGCGGTCGTCCGGCAGGGCGTGGAGCGAGAGGGCTGGTTCGACCTGTCGACGCTGAAGGAGCCGTACCGCGTCGAGGGCAAGAAGACGATGGGCTACGAGCTCGTCGAACAGCTGGGTGGCCGACTGCCCGACGCGATCATCTACCCGACCGGTGGAGGTACCGGGCTCATCGGCATGTGGAAAGCCTTCGACGAGATGGAGGCGCTCGGTTGGATCGGCTCGAGCCGCCCCAAGATGTTCACCGTCCAGGCGGCAGGGTGCGCCCCGATCGTGCGCGCTTGGGAGAACGGTGCGGACCACGCCGACCCCTGGGTGGGTGCGAGCACGTATGCGGCCGGGCTGCGGGTTCCTGGAGCGATCGGCGACTTCCTCATGCTGCGCGCCCTGCGCGCATCAGGTGGAGGAGCCGTCGCCGTGCCGGACCATGCGATGGCGCAGTGGGTGCAGACACTTGGGGCGGATACGGGCGTGTTCGCCGCGCCTGAGGGCGGAGCGACCGCCGCTGCAGTCCCGCTATTGATCGAGCGCGGCATGATCTCGTCGAGCGACGAAGTCGTGCTCTTCAACACGGGCAGCGGGCTGAAGTATGTTGGGATGTCACCCCTGGATTGATGGAGTCCGATGCTCTCGCTCTTCTGGATCGTGCTTTGGGCAGTGCTCACGGGCCTCATGGTCGCGACGGCCGTGAGGCTGCACGCGCGCCACAAGGAGCTCGTCGCGTCGCCGCTTCCGCGCCTGGATGACGCGGCGATCGACACGATCTTGGCGACTGGGGAGCTTTCGGTGGACGAGGACGAGCCACTCGATCTGATCGAGATCGACGAGAGCGAAGAGCGCTTCTGGTCCGAAAGCTGGGACGAGCCGGACGAGTGGTAGGCGGCCGACCTAGGGTGTCAGCCGGTAGTACGCCTCGGGAAGAGGCACCAGCCGGCGGTTCATGGGGAGGACGTCCTCGGGGTCCGACCGCCGCACGGCGAGACCGCGGTTCAGATTCAAGGCGAGCCCGATGGCGTGATTGTCGACGAAGCTCCAGTCGACGCCTACGGGGACCCGCAGGACGAGCGCGAGCCCCGTGCGCTCTTCCTCGAGCGCCGGCGCGGCTATGACGGTCCATAGGCCCGCGCCCACGAAGGGTCTGAGCGCTTTGCCGCCGATGTATTCCTTGTAGACGGTCGAAATTGACACGTCGCGGAAGGACCACGTGCCGAGTCCAAGCTCAATCGCGTGCGTATCGCGGAAGAGCTCTACGCTGACGCCCACCGTGCTGATGCCCCCCACAGAGATCCCGACCCGGAACCCGTCACCGGCGTCCGAGCCTTGTGCGGCGAGCGGGGCCGCTGCGACGCACGCGTACAGGCAGGCTCCAATGGCCGTTGCGCGCATCGAGCGATTCAACTCCAAGACAGGTGGGATTGGGCGGAGGCGGGGCGCAGGGGCCCCGCCTCCTACGATCAGCGAGCGAAGGCTACCGTCGCGCCCACGAAGAACGTCCTGCCCGGGCCCGGCTCATAGAACCGACTGCCGAACGCGTTGATCGCGATCGACGAGACATACGTCTCGTCCGTCAGGTTCTGGACGCCCGCGAAGGGCGAAACTTCGAGCCGACCGACCAGCAAGGAATTGCCGCCGACGCGAATGTCGAAGAGGGTGTAGGCTTCCGTGGGTCGGGCGCTCGTGTTCGTGAGGACCTCCCCGGCGGACCAGTTGTTGACATTCGCGTCGTTCACTTCCATCTCCGACGTGAATTCGGCCCCGACCTCGAGAAACCACTCGGTAGGACCGAAGCGGAGACTCCCCTGTGCCTGATAAGGTGCGAGCCCGGGTACCTCGTTTCCGGAATAGTCGTTCGTGCCGACCACGTATTCATCGAACTTCGCGTCGATGTAGTTGTAGGAACCCTGGCCCGTGACGAGGTCGTGAAAGCGTGCGCGCGCGACCACCTCGAAACCGTTTCTGGTCGAGGAGCCGGCGTTACGGTAGTAGGTAAGCATGCTCGCGTTCTCGAACGGGATGAGCTCGTTCTCCAGGCGTGTGTTGAAGTATGAGAACTCGTAGGAGAACAAGTCCTGCACTGTCCCCCGTGCGCCGACCTCGAACGTCCGGCCGGTCATGGGATCGAGGTTGGGATTGAAGCCGCCGGCTCCGCTCTCCCGATTCCCCAACTCCACCGTCGTGGGCGTTTCAAATGACCTCGCGAAGTTCGCGAAGAGCCCCACCTCTGGCGTCGCGGCGATGTGGACGCCCACCGAGGGGCTGAGCTTGTTCATGTCGCGGCTGCCGGAGTCATCTGCATTCCCAGCGGAAACCGGAAAGAGGTCGGTCACCTCGAAGTGGGTGTGGTCATAGCGGAGGCCGCCCATCAGCGTGACGCGTTCCGAGAAGGACAGAGACGTCTGCAGGAAGACGCCTGCGCCGCGCACTCTCTCGGTTTGATTCTGTCGGAGCGTGTCGGGAACTCCGCCGTTGCTGTCGAATTCCCGCCGGTCGTCGTTCATGTAGTCGCCCTCGACGCCGCCGCTAATGTCGATGCCGACGTCCCCGCTCGACGTCCCGTATCCGAGCGTCACCCGCGCACCACCGGCCCGACGGTCCACATCGACCACGTCGCCCGGGAGCGGATTGAGGAAGTCGCGCGTGAGTCCGTAGACGGAAGCGTCGGCGTTGAGTCCGGCCAGGGGGCCGGACCAGGTCACGCCCAGTTGGCTCTGTTGGACTTCCTTACCCGTCTGGAAATTGGTGTATGAAAACGGCCACACCTGGGTCGGATCGGCCTCGTACAGGTTGAGCCGCAACGAACCCGGGTTTTCGGCGTCCAAGTTCAAGTGGTTGAGCGTGATGCCGAGCTGGCCGCCTGCCATGGGCTGCACGAGGCGCCCGACGAGGTGGAGGCGGTCGGCCTTTCCATAGGGATCGCCGTCGGTGTCGAGCCGATACCCCTCGAAGTCCAGCTTGTCTACGCTGACGGAGTATCCAGTGGTGCCCACGGTACCGCTTGTCAGACTCTGCAGACGAACGAGGCCGTCGCTGCCCACAACGGCGGTCGCCTCTTCACGGAAGGGCGTGTACGCCGGAACCTGCGACTCGAAGCGTAGGACGCCGCCGGCGGCGTTGCCGTACAGGGCCGAGGCCGGGCCCCTGAGGGCCTCGACACGACCGAGAGAGCCGATGTCGACGTGGTCGAGCGTGGACTGTCCATCAGGCAGCGTCGCGGGAATGCCGTCCACCTCGACCTGGATCCCCCGGACACCGAACTGTGCCCGAGATCCGAAGCCGCGAATCGACACACGCTCGCCCACCGCATAATTGAACCGGTTTTGAACCTGCACCCCTGGCAGCGTCTCGAGGGCGTCCTCGAGGAACATGCCCGTCTTGCCCTCCCGGAGCTCGGCCTGGCCGATCACGGAGATGGGGAACGGAGAGGCACCGACCCGGATGGGGGTCATCATGATGTTGACGATGACCGAATCCATGTTGAAGCGGGGTACGGTATCGGTCTCGGGCGTCTGAGCTGACGCGGGCACCGCGGTCCAGAACAGGAGGCCTGCGGCGGCCGCGAGGGCAACGACCAAAGGGCGCGAACGGCTCACGTGCTCGCGAACGTCATTTCGATCCATGGGGGTCCTTCCGTGTTGTGGCTGAGGATCAGGCTTCGAATTTCAGGTGGTGACCATCGGACAGGAGGCACCATGATAGTATCGAAGGCTCCGTTTCGCCTCCATTCCGCGGGGTGACGCCCGGACCGTGGCTTGGCTAGCTTGGCCAGCATGACTCGACCCGACCCCCACGACACGCCGCGGGACCGCATCGACGCCCGTCGCCAGGCCGTCTTCGCGCGCCTCGACGCGGGGGTCATGGTGCTCCCTGCGGCGCCGGTCCAATACAGCTCGCGCGATGGGGCACGACCGTACCATCCGGACCGGGAGCTCTACTACGTGACCGGGTCGACCGAGCCCGAGACGATCGCCGTGCTGAGCGGCGGGAACGAGCCACGTCTGGTTCTTTTCGTCCGAGACCGGGATCCCGAGGCCGAACTGTGGGGCGGTGTGCGGTTGGGTATCAATGGAGCCAGCGAACGCTTTCGGCCGGATGAGTGCCATCCAATCTCGGACCTGCCCGCCAAGTTGCCGGACCTCGTGGAGCGTGCCGACCGGATATTCTTCCGGTTGGGCCGAGGGGACGCGCTCGAGCAGATGGTGGTCGAAGCGCTCGGCCGAGCTCGCGCCAGGGGTCCTCGAACTGGTACGGGGCCCCGTGCCATCGTGGATCCGGGAGAGATCCTCGACGACCTGCGCTTGCTGAAGGATGAATACGAGCTGGAGACGCTCCGTCATGCGGCCGCCATCTCTGTGGAAGGTCAGCGGGCGGCAGCCCGCGTCCTTGCGCCCGGCGTGGGTGAGTGGACCGCTGAGGCGGCGCTCGAGGGTGCCTTCCGCTCGGCGGGCGGGAGCGGCCCGGCCTTCGAGACCATCGTGGGGTCGGGAAAGAATGCCTGTGTGCTCCACTACGTCACCAATCGTGCCGTAGTCCGGGAGGGTGCGCTCGTGCTCATCGACGCTGGATCGGAGTATGGCCTCTATGCCGGCGACGTGACGCGAACATACCCCGCGAGCGGGCGCTTCACCGGGCCGCAACGCGATGTCTACGAGGTTGTGGAGGGCGCCCTTCGCGCGGCCATAGCTGCGGTGACGCCGGGTGTGTCGATTGCGGACGTTCACGACGCTGCAACCAGGGTTCTCGCACAGGGTCTGGTCGAGTTGGGCGTATTGAGCGGGCCTGTGGACGAAATCATCGAGGGCGAACGCTACAAGCCGTACTTCCCGCACCGGACCTCGCACTGGCTCGGCCTCGACGTGCACGATCCCGGAGACTACGTACGCGATGGTGCGTCACGTGTGCTCGAGCCGGGCATGGTGTTCACCGTGGAACCCGGCCTCTACTTCGGGCCGGGGGTTACAGAGAGCGGCGGCTTCGGCGGCATCGGCATTCGACTCGAGGACGACGTGGCCGTCACAGCCGACGGGTGTGAGGTCTTGAGCGCCGACTTGCCGACTGGACTCGACGACGTCGAGGCGCTCGTCGGGGCTTCGTCGTGACGACGCAACCGTCAGTGCCGAACGCCCTTCTCCTCCAGGCGCTCCGCACGCCCGGGCCACTCGTAACCGTGGAGTTGAGGCCGCCGCGGACCGACCTCGGCCGGGCGGGTGGCATGTCCGCTTGGATCGACCTTCATCACACCCTGGGAAGGCTGACGCGAGACGAACTCTTCGTCTTCCTCACGGACAACGCAGTGGGTGCCGCCGAGGAAGAGAACCTCGCTCATGTCGGGGCCAACGTTGGGAGCTCGGTCGACCTGCGTCGCATCGTGCCCATTCTCACGACCAAGCACTCGCTCGAGTACTGCGAGACGTTCGCCCAGCGAGCGGCCTCCGACGGGTTCGACGCGTTGACCGTGCTCGGAGGCGACACGCAGGTGGGGCCGCCCCGATGTGTACCGCATGGAAGCGATCTCCGCCGGATTCTGCGGGCGCGAGTGCCGAGCCTGACCCTCGGGGGATGGGCGAACCCTCATCGGGACGCATCGGAGCAGGTGGGCTTCCTCACGGCCCCGGACGCATCGGCCGAGTTCGCCTTGAGCCAGATCGTGTCGCACTACTCACTCGACGGCGTCGAGCGCCTGATCGAGGCCATGCCGGCGAGTGGCGTCAGCGTACCCTTGGTGTTCGGCGTTTTCTACTACCGGAGCGCGACGCCGGCGACGCTCGAGACCCTGTCCCGCTTCTTTCCCGTCCCGGCCGCGGAGCTTACGCGTGAGTTCGACTCTGGCGCGACCGCCGTGGAGATCTGCGCCCGCACGATACGGGAGCTCCGTGCGGTGGGCGCCGACAAGGTCTACGTGAGCAACTTGGGGAACCAAGGCGCGGGTAGGCGGCTGGCGCGCGTGCTGGAGCACGTCTAGGCGCTACTGCCGAGACCCGCCTCTCTCACCACACGGATGGCCACTTCGACGTTGGTGCGCGGCGCGCTGAAGTGGAACCCCCCGGCCTGCGACCTGGTGGCCTCGATAACCTCGAGGGCGATGGCCACGCCTTCCGTCAGTGCCGCGTCGGGTCCGGACCGGTCCGCTCGGCGCATGCGCTCCACGGTTTCCTCGGGTACATCGACACCGGGCACTTCGTTCGCCAGGAACTCGGCGCTTCTCAAGGTCGGGAGGAGCCAGATACCCACAACCACGGGTAGCTCCGTCGGAGCGGCAAGTTCAAGGATCGGGGATAGGCGCTCCGGCTCGAACAAGGGGCGGGTGACGGCGAAGTCTGCGCCCGCGTCGATCTTGGCCCTGAAGCGGTCCCACTCGTACTCCTGCTCCGGCGCCGACGGGTCCACCTCGACGCCCTGCACGAAACGGGTCGGCGTGCGGATGGGGTTTCCACCCGGATCTACGCCGCGGTTGAGACCTTGTATCACCTTGGTCAGCCCCAAGGAGTCGAGGTCCAACGCTGTTGCGGCGCTCGGATAAGGTCCAGTGCCGGGCGTTTCGCCACTCACGATGAGGACGTTGCGCAGGCCTACGGCTGCCGCGCCGAGCAAATCGGAGATCATCCCGAACATCTCTCGGCCTCGGCATGCGTAGCGCACCATCGTTTCGATGCCCACCTCGCGTTCGATGACGGTGGCAGCGGACAGGGCACTCATGCGGCTGCGCGATCGCACGCTGTCGGCCAGGCACACGGCATGCACGCCGGCATTGCGGAGGGTTCGTGCCGGGTCGACGATTTCCGAGGGATTCCAGCCGTGCGGCGGTAGGATGTCCACCGTCAGGACAGGCGCACCGGCTCCCAACCTGGCCCCGAGCTTTGAGCGGTCGGCAAGCGGTACGGGTAAAACGGAGCCGGACACATGCACGGCTTGCTGCTCACCCGTCCGCGCCTTGACCTTGGGAGACTCGGCCGATGAGACCACCTCACGGATTCTGCGCACATGTTCCGGGGTGGTCCCGCAGCAGCCGCCCACGAAGCGGACGCCCAACGCGACCATGCGGCGCGCGTACTCGGCCATGTAGTCCGGGCTGGCCATGTAGATTTGACGGTCGCGCACAGTGCGTGGCAGGCCGGCATTCGGCTGCGCCGAGAGCGGGAGGTCCGTGGCGTCGGCCATGTCCTCGAGGGCGTCGAGCATGACGGCCGGCCCGACCGAGCAGTTGAGCCCGACGACGTCCACGCCCAGCTTCGTGAGTGCGCGTGCGACCTGCGCGGCACCGGTGCCGTACGCGGTCTTTCGATCCTCACCGACGGTCATCTGGGCCACCACAGGGAGATCGGATTCGGCGCGTACCGCACGGTAGGCACACTCGAGCTCGGCTAGATCGGCGAACGTCTCGAAGACGAAGCCCTCGACGCCGCCCTCCAGCAAGCCCACGACCTGTCGGCGGAAGTGGTCGGTTGCTTCCTCGACTTGGGTAGGGCCCCAAGGGTCGAGGCGGACGCCGAGCGGACCGAGCGCCCCGACCACCGACGCTCGTTCTGCAGCTGCCTCACGCGCCAGCCGGGCGGCTGATGCGTTGATCTCCTCTGTGCGTTCCTCCAGACCGTAGGAGGAAAGCTTGACCGGGTTGGCGCCGAACGTGTTGGTCTCGATGATCTCGGCGCCTGCATCCACGTACTCCCGGTGAATGCGCTTGACGAGCTCCGGCTGGTCCAGCGTGACCAGGTCGTAGCAGATGTTCACGAACACGCCCCGGCCATAGAGCTCGGTGCCCATCGCTCCGTCGAACACATGAACACGACCGTCGTCGATCAACCCTCTCATTCGTCGTCCGGGTCGTAGCCTAGGTTGGGCGACAGCCACCGCTCGGCCTCTTCGGTGGTCCAGCCTTTCCTCGCCGCGTAGTCCTCTACCTGGTCTCGGCCCACACGGCCGACCCCGAAATAGTTGGCCGCGGGGTGGGCGAGGTACCAGCCGCTCACCGCTGCGGTTGGCACCATCGCGCAACTCTCCGTGAGGCTGAGCCCGATGTGCGACTCCACCTCGAGCAACTCGAACAGCGTGAATTTTTCGGTGTGGTCGGGGCAGGCCGGGTATCCGGGCGCCGGACGAATGCCCTGGTAGGACTCCGAGATCAGGGCTTGGTTGTCCAGGGTCTCGCCCTTCGCATAGCCCCAAAGATCCGTGCGCACGATCGCGTGCATGCGCTCGGCGAGCGCCTCGGCGAGTCGGTCGGCAATCGACTGCAGAAGGATGGCGGAGTAGTCGTCGTTCTCGGCTTTCATCGAGGCTGAGACCTCTTCGACGCCGTGCCCGGCGGTGACGGCGAATGCGCCGATCCAGTCTGCCACCCCGGAGTCGGCCGGCGCGACGAAGTCGGAAAGGCAGAGGTTCTCCCGCTCGCCCTTCGCGAATTGTTGCCGCAGCCCGTGGATGACGGCAAGGACTTCCTGGCGGGAATCGTCAGCGAAGACCTTTATGTCGTCGCCTACCGAAGCGGCGGGGAAGAGCGCAACGACTGCCTTGGCCTGAATCAACTGCTCTGCCTCGATGCGATCGAGCATGGTCTGCGCATCGGCAAGCAGCTTGCGCGCTTCGGTGCCCACAAGGTCGTCGTCGAGAATGCCTGGATACTTCCCGTGCATCTCCCAAGCCTGGAAGAAGGGCGTCCAGTCGATGTAGGGTCGGATCTCCGCGACCGGGATGGCGTCGAAGACGTGGATCCCCGGCGACTTGGGAGGTGGTGGAGCCTGCGAGGGGTCGACCGTAAGGCCTCGTGACCGGGCTTCGGCGAGGGGCAGGAGCTCGCTCTTCTCCCGGCGTCCTGCACGCTTCTCGCGCACCTCTCGATATTCGTGACGTAGTCCGTCGACGAACGCGTCGCGTCGCCCCTTGTCGAGCAGCGTTCCGACGACGCCCACAGCGCGCGACGCGTCGAGCACGTGGACCGTCGCCCCTTCGTAGTGCTGTTCAATTTTCACGGCCGTGTGGACGCGCGACGTCGTCGCGCCGCCAATGAGGAGCGGCAGCTCGAAGCCTGTCCGCTGCATCTCCTTGGCCACGTGGACCATCTGGTCGAGGGACGGCGTGATGAGCCCCGACAGGCCGACGACGTCGACCTTCTCATCGCGAGCGACCTCGAGGATGCGCTCGGCGGGAACCATCACGCCCAGGTCAATGATCTGATAGCCGTTACACTGGAGCACGACGCCGACGATGTTCTTGCCGATGTCGTGTACGTCTCCCTTCACGGTCGCGAGCAGTACGCGACCCTTGTCGGCTACCTCGGTCTTCTCGGCTTCGAGATACGGCACCAAGTGCGCTACCGCCTTCTTCATGACGCGCGCGCTCTTCACGACCTGAGGCAGGAACATGCGGCCGCTGCCGAAGCGGTCGCCCACGACGTTCATGCCGTCCATCAGCGGGCCCTCGATCACGTCGAGCGCGCGCGGGAGGTCCAGTCGTGCGGCCTCTGCATCCTCTTCGATGAACTGGTCCAGCCCTTGGACCAGAGCATGCACCAGCCGCTCCCGCACTGGCTTCTCTCGCCACGACAGGTCTTCCTCGACTCTCCGCTCGGTGGTGCCCTGACGCTCGGTGGCGATGCGCGTGAGCGCCTCCGTGGCCTCTGCGTTTCGCGCGAAGAGTACATCCTCAATCGGATCGAGCAGGTCCTTTGGAATCTCATCGTAGACGGGCATGGCGCCCGCATTCACGATGCCGATGTCGAGCCCGGCTTCGATGGCGTAGTAGAGGAACGCGGCGTGCATGGCTTCGCGTACCTCGGGGCTCCCACGGAACGAGAACGAGACGTTGCTGATGCCTCCGCTCGTCAGCGCATGGGGGCATGCCGCCTTGATCGCCCGCACCGCTTCTATGAAGTCGATGGCGTACCGGGTGTGCTCTTCGATGCCCGTCGCGATCGCGAAGACGTTGGCGTCGAAGATGATGTCCTCGGGGGGAAAGCCCTCCTCCTCCACGAGGATCCGGTACGCGCGCTTGCAGATCTCGATCCGCCGTTCAAGCGAGTCTGCTTGACCGTCCTCGTCGAACGCCATGACGACCGCCGCGGCGCCGTACCGCCGCACGAGTCGGGCCCTTTCCCGAAAGAGCTCCTCTCCATCCTTCATCGAGATGGAGTTCACGACGCCCTTCCCTTGAACCCTCTTTAGGCCAGACTCGATGACCGCCCAGTCCGAGGAGTCGACCATCACGGGCACGCGAGCCACGTCCGGCTCCGATCCCACGAGATTCAAGAACCGGGCAATGGCCTTCTCGGAATCGAGCAGGCCTTCGTCCATGTTGACGTCGATGATCTGAGCGCCGCCGAGCACCTGCTCGCGGGCTACGTCCACCGCCGTCTCGTAGGCGTCTTCCTTGATGAGCCGGGCGAACCGTCGCGAGCCGGTCACATTCGTGCGCTCGCCGACGTTCACGAAGAGGGAGTCCGGCCCGATCGTGAGCGGCTCCAGGCCCGATAGGCGCGTATGCCGCTCGAGTGTTGGAATCGACCGAGGCGGGATCTCGCTCACGGCCTCCGCGATGGCCCGTATGTGGTCGGGGGTCGTGCCGCAGCATCCTCCGACGATATTCACGAAGCCCGACTCCGCGAACTCGGCAGTCAGCTTCGCCATGTGCTCGGGCGTGTCGTCGTACCCACCGAACTCGTTAGGCAGGCCGGCGTTCGGGTAGCAGCTGATCGGCAACTCAGACACGTCCGAAAGCTCCTCCATGAACGGACGGAGCTGGTCGATGCCGAGGGCGCAGTTGAGCCCGACCGACAGGAGTCCGCTCCGGCGACCGGGCCCGGGCTGCACGCCGTGGGATACCGAGTTGTAGAACGCCTCGGCCGTCTGGCCCGACAACGTGCGACCGCTCTGGTCCGTGATCGTTCCGGACATCATGACCGGAAGGTCATGGTCCAGTTCTGCCAGCACCCCCGAGAGCGCGAAGAGCGCTGCCTTCGCGTTTAGTGTGTCGAAGGCGGTCTCGACCATGAGCACGTCGCAGCCGCCCCGGATCAGCCCGCGTGCCTGTTCGGTATAGGTCTCGACGAGTTCGTCGAACGTGATGCCGCGTGCACCCGGATCGTTCACATCTGGAGAGATGGATGCTGTCTTGTTCGTGGGACCCAGGGCGCCGACGACCCACACGACGCGGTCCGGGTCGAGTGCCTCAACCTGGTCGGCCGCCTCGCGAGCGAGGATGGCCGCGGCGTAGTTGAGCTCCTCGGCGACGTGCTCGAGAGCGTAGTCGGCCAGCGAAATCCGATTCGCGCTGAACGTGTTGGTCTCGATGAGGTCGGCGCCCGCTGAAGCGTATTGGGCGTGGATCTCACGGATGATATCGGGACGGGTCAAGCACAGTAGGTCGTTCGCCCCCATAAGGGGCACCGTGCTGTACTTGAACCGGTCGCCCCGGAAGTCCTCCTCTTCGAGCTCGTGCCGCTGGATCATGGTCCCCATGGCACCGTCGATGATCAGAATGCGACGAGCTAGCTGCTCGTCGAGCAGCCTCAGGCGTTCGGTCCGCTGAAGCGGTCGCGTATCGACAGTCATCGTGGGTTCCCTCGACAAGAAAAGGCCCCTCGCGCTAAGGCACGATGGGGCTCGTCTGGCTTTTTAGCTCGTTCGCCGATGCCGTAGCGTCAGGCGGGCCGCAAGATGCCTCAAATCGCCCCGATCTATGTCGTTTCAAGGTAGCACGGGCTCGAGGGTGGACCAACACTTCTACCGAGCCGGCGCGCCTCCCGCTAGCCTCTTTACATGTCCCGATGGCCGCCGCCGCCCGTGCTCGCTGCTTCCTTCTACAAGGCACACGGTCTGGGCAATGACTACTTGGTGTTCGAGGAGGGCGACGCGTGGTGTGCCGCCCCCGCGGCCGTCTCACAGGTCTGCGATCGATACCGGGGCGTCGGCTCGGATGGAGTCGTTGCACTGGGTCCCCGACGCGCCGATGGGGTCTTCCCGCTGCGGATGTTCAACCCCGACGGCTCCGAGTTCGAGCGCAGCGGCAACGGCCTACGAATCCTCGCCTCACACCTCGCTCGTTCGCGACAGGGCTCTTCGCCTTATGTCGTGGAGGTCGGCGGTGAGCTCGTGACGCTGTCGGTCCGTGAGTCAGTCGGGGGCGAGTACGACGTCTCCTGCGAAATGGGCCGGGCGCGCGTTGGCCCCGAAGCGGTCGCGCTCGACCGCAGCGCACTCGACGCGGAGGGGCGCCTGAAGGGTCCCGACGGTGAGCTACTTCGCATCGTGCCGGTCAACGTGGGCAACCCCCACCTTGTTGTCCTCACCGACCAGGTCACCGAGGCCCGCCTGTCGGTCCTAGGTCCGTTCTTGGTCGCGCATCCGGCGCTCGCGCACGGCGCGAACATTCAGTTGGCCAAGTCCTCGGGTGCGCGTGCATCAGATGCTTTGATCTGGGAGCGAGGCGTGGGGCCGACCGCGGCCTCGGGCACCAGCTCCTGTGCGGTCGCCGTGGCCATGGTCCATTCCGGCGAGGGCTCCGTCGGCGAAATCACCGTGCGTATGCCGGGCGGTGAGCTCAGCGTCACCGTCTCGGCCGACCTCGACGTCGTGTTGCGTGGGCCCGTCCAGGAGTCCTGCACCGGCGAGCTCGCGCCGGGCTTCCTCGCCGTACTGGACTGAGCCGGCCCGTCAGGTCCTCACGCGCACGAGCAATACCAGGGCGGCGGTTCCGAACACGATGTTGGGGATCCACGCCGACAGAAACGGGCTGAGCGCGCCCGCCTCGCCGAGTGCCTGGGTGAGCTTCAACATGCCTAGGAAGGCGATGACGGTGACCAGAGACATGCCCACGCCGAAGGCCGCGCCTCCGCGCTTGTAGCTCGTCGCAAGGGGTGCGCCGAACAGCATGATGATGAGTGTGGCGACCGGGAAGGCCAGCATCTGTCCTCTCCGCACTTGCCACTCTTTGGGATCGCCGCCACTGCGCTCGAGAATGGAGGTGATTCGTTGCAGCTCGGCGATCGTCATCTCCTCCGGCTCGCTAGGGACCTCCAGCAGGTCGCGCGGCCGTTCGGCCAACTCCGGCATGGCGAGCCGGTTGAATCCCACCGCTCGCTCGGTACTGTCCGCGCCCAGCGTCCTCATGAAGCCTTCCACGAGCACCCACCCTTCCTCCTCCCGCCACGTCGCGCCGGCCGCCGTTACATGGAGGCCTCGCCGCTCAAGTGTCGGGGGACGCTCGATGACCACGCCCCGCATGGTTCCGTCGTCGGCAGCCAGGCGATCGACCTGCCAGTCGAGCCCGTTCTCGGATCGGTAGACGAAGTCCGAGCGCCACGTGCGGTTGGGGCCTGCGTCCCTTTGGATACGGGCCGCCATCGCGTTGCCTCGCGGCACCAGCTCGCTCAACACGAATGTGGCCGCCATCAGGGCGATGCCCACGACGACCAGGGGCGCCATCACACGGTGGAAAGAAATCCCCCCGGCCTTGGCGGCGACGATCTCCCTGTGACGCGTCATGTTGTAGATCGTGAACACAGTCGCCACGAGCGCCGCGATCGGAAACGAGAACCAGAGATACTCCGCGAGCTTATAGACGTAGGCCTCGCCCATTTCTGCCCGCGTCAGGCCCCGGTCCAAATACGAGTCTGCGCGCTCGGTGAAGTCCGCCAGGATGAACAGCGGCGGGACGGCGACGCACACGAGGGCGAATAGCTTGAAGAACGTGCCCAGCACCATGCGATCGAGCGTTCGGATCACGCGACGACCCCTTCCGCCTGCTCGTTCGGGCGCTTGGGCCGTTTGAACAGACCGCTTAAGCCTTCGGAGCCGCCTCCTCGGGTCGTGCCTCCAGTTTCGCTCATGCGACTCAGCATGACGAGCCCAATGATCAGGAAGATCACGTTGCTCAGCCACATCGCGACTGCCGGACTGGCCACGCGGCGCTCGGCCAGGCTCTCACCGAG
>JAOTVA010000030.1 GCA_029863645.1 Gemmatimonadota bacterium | reverse complement strand
GACGAGTGGAGTTCGGAGTTGGGCGGTCCCGCTGATCGGCGCCGGCCTCTTGTCCGCTTTATGCGTGCCGGCGGGTGCTCAGCTGGGCACCTCTTTGGCCGGTGTCATTGTGAGCGACGTCACCGACGAACCGCTGCAGGGTGCGAAAGTCTCGCTCCAGGGAATGCGCATGGAGGCGGTGACCGGTGAGGACGGGCAGTTCCTCATCGAGGGCGTCCCCAGCGGAGCGTTCAGAGTGACGTTCGACGCACCCGGCTACGCGTCGGTCGTTGAGGAGCTGGAGGCGTCTGTCGGGGCGTTCCTCCGGGTGCGCCTGAGTCCGCTGGAAGCGGTATTGGACGAGATTCTCGTGCTCGTAGGGAGGCCGCCCGCCAGCAGCCGGGCGAGCGGCTTCACCGTGGACAAGGACGGGGAGGCGTGGCGGAGTATCCTCGATCTTCTCGATGATCAGGTGCCGGGCGTTGTCGTACGCAGGGGTGGAGGGAATCTGGGTGGCGGGGCGTTCATCTACATCCGGAGCGCAGGTACGCTGCAGGGGGACAACGCCCCGGACATCTACGTCGACGGCGTGCGCATCGATAGTCAGAACACGGGCGCGCGGGCCCTTCATGTTCTCGACCTCATTCCGGCGGAAGACGTCTCGAGCGTGCGAGTGCACAAAGGCGCTTCCGGAGCCGCTGGCTTTTCGCTCGGCGGCGCGAATGGGGTGATCGAGATCGAGACGAACCAGGGGCGCGTGACCCGACCCGGAAACTGACCGGACTGCCCGAGGCCACCCGCCTAGGTGCGGTCCGGCTTCAGGTCGCCGACCTGTCCCGGTCCGAGGACTTCTACGGCCGGGTGCTCGGCCTCGAGGCCACGCAGGATGCGGAGGGTCGTGCGTCCCTGCGCGCCCCGGGCGGTGCGGAGGCGCTAATCGAGCTCGTGGAGCGCCCTGGCGCCCAGCAGGTACGCCCGCGGGGCCGCCTGGGGCTTTTCCATTACGCGATTCTGCTGCCGGACCGGGCGGCGTTGGCGCGCTTCGCGGCTCACGCGGGCGAGCTCGGTTTGCGCATGGGCATGTCCGACCACTTGGTGAGCGAAGCGCTCTACTTGTCCGACCCGGACGGGCTGGGCATCGAGGTCTACGCCGACCGGCCGAGGAGCGAGTGGAGTTGGAGGGACGGGCAGCTCGTGATGGCGACGGATCCGCTCGACGTCGGAAGCCTTCTAGCGGAAGCGGGCGTAGGGCCCTTCCAGGGCGTGCCTGCAGCGACCCGAATGGGCCACGTGCACCTGCACGTGGGAAGCCTCGACGAAGCCGATGCGTTCTACCACCAGGGCCTGGGACTCGATAGGACCGTGTGGAGCTACCCGGGCGCGCTCTTCTTGTCCGCAGGCGGATACCACCACCACCTCGGCCTCAACACGTGGGCGGGCCAGGCGCCCCCGGCAGGGGAGGACGACGCGCGCCTCCTGGCCTGGACGCTAGTGCTGCCGGGCGAAGAAGACGTATCGCGGGCCGGTGAGGGAATGGAGGCCGCGGGGCATCACGTAACGCGCGAGGCGGGCCGCCTCATCGTCGCCGATCCGTGGGGGACCGTGCTGGAAGTCGTCAGTCCCGCCGGCTGACGGGCCAGTGGCCCAGGCTTAGGGTGCCGGAGCCGACCGCACCTGGAAGGTCCACCAGCTGTCGGGCCGCTCGGAGTCGAGCGGCGGCGGCGTCCCTCCGCCCCCGGGCTGCCTGGCCTGCACGGCAGGGTCCTGCAGCTTCTGGATTCTCGCGGCCCAGGCCGCGTTGAGCGTGGCGGGATCTGCTACGCGGTTCAGGACCACCGGGTAGACGTTGCCGTCGAGCCTCAAGCGGCCGGGTTCATCGGCCTCGACCTTGGGGCACCAATACTTCCGTGCACCGACGGAGCAGCTCAGAAAGAGGTCGCCCGACGGCGTCGCCATGCAGTTCAGGTTCACCGAATGGGGCCGCCACCCGACACTGATCTGGACCTGACACAGGTCGACCTCGTTCGCGAACGACCAGTCGCGGACCGGCTCCTCTTGGACGTCCCCACGCAGTACGAAGCCTGGTGTGCCATCGCACGGGCAGGTGAGGGCCCAGTAGCCGCCTCCGCACACGGCTACCAGGAGCGCCGCCGCCGCGACGCCGAGGAGGGTTCGCTTGATGACTTTTCCAGTGTCCATAGGGGCAGCATATCACGTGGGGGGGGTGGCGTCACGTCCCTACCGGTCGAAGTCCACCGCACCCGCCGAGAACGCCCACGACGTCGGATCCCCGCACACCGTGTCGGCGCTCCCCTCGATGCGGAGGCGAGAGTCGGAGAGCAGCTGGATGAGGATCCGGTATGAGGTCGGCGCGAACGAGCTGGGCTCGTAGCAGTAGATCAGGCCGTCCGCCTGAACATGGGGGAAGTCGAGGTTCACGCGGCCCACGTCCACCGGGTCGAAGCGGTAGAGATTCGTGGGCAGACTCGGGATCGAGGTGCCGACGGAGAAGGCGCCGATTCTCGGGTCGAGCTGGTCTCGCACCAGTGCCAGGTGGAGCCGCTCGTTCCAGTCGTCGTTGATGAACCATCTCCCCTGCGCGGTGCCCGCGATGTCCTGCATGACAGTTCCGCAGACGGGCTCGGTCGTGCGTCGCACGCCCGCCTCGCCGAAGAGGTCGTGCACCGACGCTCGTACGGCGGATGGGAGGTAGTCGATGGCGCAGACCGCCGAATTCTGACCGAACGCGTCCTGCTCGCCGCCTTGGCGGGCCGGATTCGCAAAGGCCAGCCGGATCCGCCGATCCGAGGCCCCCCAATCCATCGTGTACCTCTGAGTCCCGAGCGGCGCTCCAGCGGCTACGGGGATGGAGGTGTTCTTTGTGCACGGCTCGATGGTGGTCGAACCGATCATGTACGGCTCTACGCAGTCCGAAGCGGTCCACGGACCCAGCGTGGACAGGATCGCGGGATCGATCGAGGTCACGTGCCCGAAGTGCATCTTGAGGTCGGCGCAGGGCGAGAAGTAGATCGCGTAGTCCGTGAATGGCGCCCCCGCACCGGTGAAGGTCACGCGCGCCAGCTGGGTGATGACCAGGGACCCGGGAGCGGAGAGCGGCACCGGAGCCGTGACGCTCGCGCTCTGATGGAGCCCCAGGTGCGTGGCGGGAAAGAGGTGGCCCCCGCCGCTCATCGCCCCCAGCGGCCCGATCTCCTCGATTGAACCGATTGGCACGGGAAGCTGGCTCAGCGGCGGCGCGGATGTACAGGCAGCCAGCCCGGTTACAGATCCATCGGGGCCGGTGCCGCCCTCGCCGCAGGCCACGAACACGATCGCCGCCAACGTTGCCGTGCCGTATGTGAGTCTCGACATAGTACGCGTCCTCCACCCGACAGTATCCCGGCAGAGAGAGTTTGGCACGGAGAAGTCTCTCTCGCTTGATCCTGACGTAGTCATCATTCGACCGTTTGGTGACATTCAGGTGTGGTGAGTTTCGCCAAGACACGTGAGGTCTCCGTGAGCAAGATCCTCGTCATCGGCGTGCCCCTCGACCTCGGCGGTAACCGCCGCGGGGTCGACATGGGGCCGAGTGCCCTCCGCATCACGGGCCTGGCCGAGCGCGTCCGCGCCGGAATCCACGTCAGCTGCATCGACCGAGCACACTACGAGGCCTGCTGGCCTACTCCACGCCGAACGCCAACAGCACGTTGCCGCGTTGTCCTCCCCAGGTGCCGTTCCCCGAAGTCGTGAGCACCATGCCACTCGCGATCGCAGGTCCCCCCGTGTCGATGGACCCCCCGCGAGCCGCGACGCCGTTCACGGTCGCGAACTCGCGAATGGTGTCGTAACTCCACAGCACGCGCCCGTCCGTCGTCGAGTAGGCCCGCATCACCCCGTCGTGCGAGCCGGAGAACACCGCGCCCGGCATCGCAGATACAGGAGCCATTTGCGCGGGGCTACACATCGGGCGATCGCCGCAGACCGGGGGCGCAGCCGACCATGCGACGGAGCCGTCGGCGATGCGGATCGCGTGCAGACCCCCACCCACCGTCGGATCGACTCCCGCTCCGAGTGGATTCTCGGCATCGAACGTGAGATCGGAGATGGCCACGTAGAGGTGCTCGCCGTCAGTCGCGGAGCCCCACTCGCTCCCTCCCAGGACGCCGCCCTCACCGACGCGGGTCGCCCACAACACGGCCCCCTCCCGGTCGGGATCGAGTCCGAACGCCTCGCCGGACTTCTGCCCGAGCACGAGCGCACGCCCGCCGTCGGGGCGGGGCACGAGAATGGGTGGTTGCCCGAAGTCGTGATCGGGTCCCTCGGGACCGGGACAGTTGGCCGGGTTCGGGGTCCCGCACGCCAGCGTATAGGCATCCCCTTCCGTCATCTGCCGCACCCATTTGATGGCGCCCGTGTCCATGTCGAAGGCCATCACCGCATCCGACGTGGGAGCGGCCGGCTGGGAGTACGAGTCGCCGGTCGCCACGTACACGGAGCGGGTTTCGGGATCGACCGTCGGCGGGGACCACACCGCGGCGCCCGAAGGGGCGAAGCGGGGCGTGCCCGCCGAGTTGACGCCGACCTGGCTGGGCTCCTGCGGGATGGTGTAGGTCTTCCAGAGGACCTCCCCCGTTTCCGCATCCAAGGCCGACAGGCTGCCGCGGAAGGTGCAGCAGGGGTAGGCGGCGGGGCTGCCGAACACCTCCTCGAGCGACGACATGGGGACGTACAGGCGACCCTCGTGGAACACCGGCGAACCGCTGATCCGCGCCGCCGAGTGATCCTCGAGCTTCACCTTCCAGGCGAGCTGCCCGGTGCTCGCGTCCACCCGGTACGCATTGGCCTGGAAGTCTCCGAAGTAGAGCGCCCCATCCACGAAGACCAGCGCGGATCTCACGCCCGCGTCCGCCCTGATCATCCAGTCGATGCAGCCGTCTTCCAAGCCGAGTGCGTAGATGCGGCCCGAGCCGCTCGGAACGAAGACGCGATCGCCCACGATGGTCGGTTGTACTGCCGCTGACGCCTCGCCCTGGAAGCCGAACGCCCACTTCAGCGTGAGACCGGGGATCTCGTCGGCCGTAAGACCCGGGTCCGGTTGGAAGCGGCGGTTGTCGAGCGAGGCGCCCCAGGAGAGCCAGCCGTCCTCGGCGGCGGCCAAGCTTCCGCCTGCGCGGGCGCAGGTGCCGACCCGAGCGGCCGAGCCGACTGCCGCGGGAGCCGTCGCGGACAAGAAATCCGCCACCGCACTGCGTTCTGCCGCCGACAAGGCGGCGCCCTGGTCGCGCATGACGCCGGTCTCGAGTGCGGCGACGATCTGCCCCGGCGTCAGCGTGGCCAGCATCGAGCGCGCCGGCGTGCGCAGGCTACCGTCCTCGTGACACTCGGCGCAGTTGGCTTCGTAGAGAGCCGAGCCGATCTGCGCGGCCGCCACGGCAGGAACGATGAGGCAGAAGGCGATCGACGCGAGGAGCGAGGACGTGCGGCACATATGCAAGCTCGGGACGGAGGGATCAGTATCGCGGCATGCGTGACAACCTGGGACCGGTCGGGACTTGCCGCACGCTCGACATCTTCACTGGCCGGCGCTCGATGTGGACGGAACGGGTCGACGCTGGGTGTGGTACCGTATCCGCGGCCGCAAAGGCCCTGCACCTAATCCCGGAGGAACCGTTGAACAGATCCCTCATTGCCGCGTGTGCTGTAGCCGCGGTGCTTGCCGCTCCGCGCGCCGTCTCGGCCCAGAGCCAGATCGAAGGATCGTGGGCGTTCACACTCGACTCTCCGGAAGGGGCGTTCGAGATTCCGCTGACCATCACCCGTGAGGAAGGCCAGCTCATCGCTCGACTCCCGACCGGGGAGGACTTCTTCACCGGCACCGAAACGCCGTCCGGAGTGTCGTTTTCGTGGCCGCTGGTCTATCAGGACATGGACCTGCCGACGACGCTGACCGGGTCGTTCCAGGACGGAAAATGGTCCGGCTTGGCTGACTTCGGGGGGTTGGCCACGGGAACCTGGGAGGCCATCCGGGCCCCCTGACCTTCCGTGAGCAACGTCCACATCATCGGCGTGCCCCTCGACCTCGGCGGTAACCGCCGCGGGGTCGATATGGGGCCGAGTGCCCTCCGCATCACGGGCCTCGCCGAGCGCGTCCGCGCGATCGGCCACGACGTAACCGACTCGGGTGATGTCGCCGTGCCGATTCCGGAACTCTGCGATATCGGCGACGAGCATCGGAAGTATGCCGGGCCCATCGCTGATGTGTGCGAGGAACTGTGTGAACGAGTGTACGCCGGCCTCGCGCAGGGCCGTCTACCCGTATCGATCGGGGGCGACCACTCCCTCGCCATGGGATCGGTCGCCGGTGTCGGACGCCACTTCAAAGAGCGCGAGCAGCGGCTCGGTTTGCTTTGGTTCGATGCTCACGGGGACATGAACACGCCCGCGTCCACGAACAGCGGCAACGTGCATGGGATGTCCCTCGCGCACCTGCTCGGCCTGGGCGACGAACGACTCGCCTCGGTCGGCGGGTTCCGTGGAAAGGTGCAGGCGGAGAATGTCTCGCTGATCGGAGTCCGGGACCTGGACGCCCGCGAGAAGAAGCTCCTGGCCGAGAGCGGCGTGAACGTCTTCACCATGAAGGATATCGACCTGCGAGGCGTGTCTACCGTGATGGAACAGGCCCTCGAGGTCGCCTCGCGCGGGACCGCCGGGATTCACGTCAGCTTCGACATCGACGTCGTCGACCCGTCGATTGCATCTGGCGTGGGCACGCCGAAAAAGGGGGGCCTGACCTATCGCGAGGCCCACCTGTGCTTGGAGATGGTCGCGGACTCGAAGCGGCTGGTGGGCATCGACCTCGTGGAGGTCAACCCGATCCTGGACGTCCGCAACGCGACCGCCGAGCTCGGCACAGAGCTCCTGCTCTCGGCACTCGGGAAACGGATTCTGTAGAGCATTAGGAATTGGGGGGACGTCAGGTCGGCGCCGGGTACTCGAATCCCTCGTATACGAAGGCAGCCTTGACGGCCTCGCAGTCTCGCTCAGAGCCACCGTGGCGCGTAATTGCTGATCGCCACCCGCTCCCAACCATGGCGCTGATGCGGTCGATGATCGTGTTTGCTTCCTCGCGGTCCAGCCCGAACCTGGGTGCGGAAGACAGCAGGTTATAGCGGCTCGCGACCCGGCCGTAGTCACCGGCGACCATGGCCAGATCGCGACGCTCGAGACTTCTAGCGCGGGATGGCGTAAGGTCGTAAGCGGGGCTAAGCCGCCACCCCGTTCCGGGCGCGACTAGTGCATGGTTCCTCGGATGGTCATCTAGGTTCGAGATCAGCCCGTTGAATACCACGCGCCGGAACAGCTCCCGCTTGTCGCTCGCGGGATCATCCGACCACCGCTGAAGCTCGTCTGCCAGATCGAGGTAGGACCAGCCGGAGCGATGAGTGACGGAGTCATCGAGGTCTAGCACGGTCAGCGCGCTCACCATGCGGTGCCGGTACTCGCCTCCGCCGGAAGCCGACTCACGGTCAAACCGTCTTACGAGCAGGACCTGCTCGTTTCCCAGGGTTTCGAGTCGAGTCTCGGGCGATCGGATGCCGCATTCTTCCGCAAGCCGCAACATGCCCCCCTCCACAGCGGCGTTCGACCAACGATCTTCTCTTGCAGGGAACTTCGCCAGCCAAGTCCCGCCCACTTCGTCTCGCACCACGGTCTTCGGGCGAGCTCCTCCTAGTGAACTTCCCGGCTGCAGCAGATCCTCCAGATCCTCATCAAGGGGGAGGTCCTCCTCTACTCGGATAGCTGCATCCCTCAAGTCCTTCAATTCCGCGATCCCAGGCAAGCGGCTCAAGCGAGGTACCGGAGCCTCCACGGTGTTTCCGAAGTGGAGCGCGCCAATGCGACCACCCGAAGGATGGATCAGGTAGTCGAACTCGGTGAGATCGCGGTTCGGTACCCGCCGCTCGATGACCCGGCGCCCCCAGGCGTCTGGTGTGACGTCCCTCAGAGCACCGAAGAGCCCACCAAGTCTCCCGGTCTGGAACTCCCGAGGTGTGAGGGGCAGGTGGAATGGGTCCAGGGGCACGGCATCAGGCCGCGCCAGATACGTTTGTCCATAGACGAACCGTCCGAGATGGGTGCCGTCGTCGACTTCGTCCAGTTGGTAACGCCCGCAGGTCGTGAAGAGTAGGGAGCCCGGCAGCTGGATGTAGACGTAGCAGGAGTTAGAAGTCACTCGACAGCGCCCTGGGCCGGACGCGCTCGCCGCGTGCCGCGGCCTCGAGTGTCTTGCCCTCGAGGTCCGTAGCCGGTTCCGCAAGCTGGGTGAGTTGATTCTCGAGACCCATCGCCCATAGGGCTGCGATGTAGGCCCCGACCGCCGTCCCGAGCGACCCACCTTCAACGCGCCGAAGGGTCTGGACGTTGATGCCTGCTTGAGTGGCCAAGTCTTTCTGGCGCAACCGCCTACGCTTCCGGGCGGTACGAATGTTGTTGCCTAGGCGCCGTGCGGCCGCGACGACCTTGGCTGGCGCCGTTTCCTCTGAAACGGGTATCCGGGGCATTGATGCATCCTGTATACACAAAATATGACCTATTATCTTAGATAAGAGATCATATAATGTCTATACTTTCACGCTTTGTGGCACCGAGTGTACCTTTCATCGCCGATCTTTAGGCAGACGAGGGGGGCGCATGTATGAACGAATTCTGGTCACGCTCGACGGTACACCGCTGGCCGAGCAGGCCTTGGTCCATGCCGTCTCGATCGCTCGTCGGACCGGTGCGCATGTCCACCTCGCGACGGTCAGGCGACTTATGCCGGTGACTCTATTGGGGACACCTCGTCCGGCTGGGTTCGAAGACGTCGAATCCAACTACCTGGAGGGCATAGCGGAGCGGGTACGGGAAGCAGGCGTGTCGTCCGTATTCCCCGAGGTGTTCACCGGTGGGGACGTCGTCGAGGCGATCGAGGGACACCGGAGGAAGGTGGACGCGGGCGTCACGGTGATCGCCACGCACGGCCGTGGGCCTGTCCGACGGGAGTGGATGGGAAGCGTCGCTGATCGATTCGTCCGTACGAGCGCCGCGCCCGTATTGCTGGTGCGTGCAGATGGCGAGAAGCCGGCCGAGCTGGACCTCGCTGCCGACACTCGCATCGGCCGCGTGCTCGTCCCGCTGGACGGATCCGCCGCGAGCGAGGAAGCACTGGAGCCTGCGCTGGAGCTGTGCCGCCTGTATGAAGCAGGATGCACCCTTGTACATGTCGTCGAATCGCTCGCTGACGTCGAGTCGACGTGGGTGGGGAACCCGTTCGAGGCTACCGAGGAGCAACTCGAGGCCGCCCGAGCTGTGGCCGAGGCCGAGCTGGACCCGGTGTGCGAGCGCATACGCTCCGAGGGCTTCGCAGTCGAGCGAATGGCCAGAGTCGCTGCGCATGTCGTGGAAGGAATCCTGGAATGCGCCGCGGACAGCGGGGCCGACCTCATAGCGATGGCCACGCACGGCCGTGGTGGTCTCCCACGCCTCGTCCTGGGCAGCGTTGCGGACAAGGTGATCCGAGCAGCTGACCTTCCTGTCTTGGTCGTACCTCCGGGGGGTCGTTGAGCGCGGCAGTTGATCTCTTCGTGATCCGTCACGCCATCGCGGTTCCGCGAGGGGGTGGCCGACCCGATGGCGAACGGCCCCTCACCCCCGCGGGGCGCGATCGATTCGAACTCGAGGTGATGGGCCTGGACTTCCTGGGGCTGCATTTCGAAACGGTCCACCACAGTCCACTGCGGCGGACCGCGGAGACGGCAGCTCTGCTCCTGCCCGTAACCCGGGGAGAGATCCAGCCCAGCGACGCGCTCGCGCGCGCACCCGACGATGAAGTGCTCGCGCTCCCGCGAGGCGCCGCTTCGGTGGCGCTGGTGGGTCACGAGCCGTGGTGCGGCGAGCTGGTCGCCTGGCTGGTGGTGGGGGACCGGGAGCGCGGGGGTGCATTCCCTTTCAAGAAGGGCGGAGTCGTCTGGCTGCGAGGCGGGCTTGCTCCGGGATGCATGGCAGTCCGGGCGGCGTTTCCGCCGAAGGTTCTGCGGGCCCTCGGGCGGAACGCCAACCAGGAGCCGGCCGACGTCTAGCCGGGTCAGGGCATGATGTCCGGCACGATATTTTGTTCGGAGAAAGGCGGACGCACGTAGCCTTTGGCGTCGCTCGGCTCGGGCAGCTCGACGGGACCGGGGCTCAGGTCCTCGTACTCGACCAAGCTGAGCAGATGGTGGATGCAATTGAGGCGGGCGCGCCGCTTCTGGTCGGCTTCCACCACGTACCAGGGTGCGTGCTTCACGTCCGTGTGCTCGAACATGGTATCCTTGGCGATCGAGTAGTCGACCCAGCGCGCTCGCGATTCGAGGTCCATGGGGCTCAGCTTCCATCGCCGAACGGGGTCGATGTTTCGCTGCTGAAACCGACGCTCCTGCTCCTCCTCGCTCACGGAGAACCAGTATTTGACGAGGATGAGCCCCGACCGTACGAGCATTCGCTCGAACTGCGGACAGGTACGGAGGAACTCCTGGTGCTGGTCCTCGGTGCAGAAGCCCATCACCGGCTCGACACCGGCGCGATTGTACCAGCTGCGGTCGAAGAGTACGATCTCACCTGCCGTCGGAAGGTGGGCCACGTAGCGCTGGTAGTACCACTCGGACCGTTCGCGCTCAGTCGGGATGCCGAGCGCCACCACACGGCAAACGCGTGGATTGAGACGCTGCATGATTCGCTTGATGGTGCCCCCCTTGCCGGCCGCGTCCCGTCCCTCGAACACCACCACCATGCGTAGGCCCTTGGCCTTCACCCACTCCTGCAGCTTCACGAGCTCGACTTGGAGTTCCTCGAGCTTCTTCTCATAGACCTTGCGGGGGAGCTTCGGCTTGGCGTTCGCCGGCTTCGGCTCGGTTCCCTTCTTTCTCGATCCCATGCGGCCTCCAGTCAGGTACGGATCTCGCCGTGGATCCGGCGCTCTTTCTTCATCATTTTCGCCTCCTTGTCGCCCGGAATTACGATGTCCTCGGCGGGTGCGAAGTCGAGCGATCGCGCACGTCGCTTGTACGGAATCTCGCGCAGAATGAGCTTGATGGTCTCGAGCCGAGCGCGCGGCTTGTCATCCGCGCGGATGACGTGCCAGGGATTGAGCGCGGTATGGGTCTTCTTGAGGAGCTCGAGTTTCGCCTCGGTGAACTCATCCCAGAGTTCCTGAGCCTGCAGGTCCACCTCGCTGAGCTTCCACATGCGGAGGGGATCGTGTTGCCTTCGGGCGAAGCGTCGGGCTTGCTCGTCCTTGGACACCGAGAAGTAGAGCTTGAGCAGGAAGGTCTTGCCGTCACCGACGAAGCTCTCCTCGTACTCGTTCACCTTCTTCATGAACTCCCGGTGCTCTTCCGGAGAGCAGAAGCCCATGACCGGCTCGACTAGGGCGCGGTTGTACCAGCTGCGATCGAAGAGCACGATCTCGCCGGCGTGTGGGAACTGCTCAATGTAGCGCTTCATGTGCAGCTCGGTCTGCTGCTCCAGGGTAGGCTTGCCGAGGGCCACCACCCGGTAGTGCTTCTCGTTCATGTAGCGTGTGACGCGCCGTATGGTCCCTCCTTTCCCCGAGGCATCCCGCCCATCGAAGAGGATGATGACCTTGCCGCCGGTCTTCTCGAGATGCTCCTGCAGCTTGATGAGCTCGGCCTGGTACGGCTTCAGCGTTTCGGCCTCGATGTAGCCGCGTAGAGCGGCACGCAGGATGCGGTTGCGATCCCGCTTGTTCATCGAGCGGATGACCTCGTTGATCCAGTTCTTGTCGAGGACTTTCTGGGTGGCGTCGAGGCCACGCAGGGCAGAGGTGATTCTCCGGGCGGTGCGTTCGGATTCCTTCATGGGGATGGTCGTGTCCGGTCAGGTTCACGGGTGGGGAAGGGATCGGCCTGGTTGAACGGAGGCACGGCCGTGAAATCCCGTGCCCATGGGTAGCCCTCGCTGGGACGGCGCACCAGAGGATGAAGAAGCGGCCCGGCAGAAAAGCATGGCACTCTGCACCAATAAACGTATGTTTACCATGGTCCCCCCCAGGACCGCACGGGCGCATTCGGTGCTCCTCCCGGCACCAGCGCTCCTTGGCAGGGGCAAAAGAATGATCGCGACCAAGAGAATCGCTCGGGGCGAATCCGAGCGAATCCAGGCGCTCCACGATCTGAGCGTCCTCGACACTCCGCCGGAAGAGCGTTTCGACCGTCTGACCAGACTGGCTCGTCGCGTCTTCGACGTCCCCATCGCGCTCGTGAGCCTCGTGGACACTGATCGTCAGTGGTTCAAGTCTCACGACGGACTGGACGCCAGTGAGACCCCGCGGGAGTGGTCCTTCTGCTCGCATGCGATTCGGGGAAGAGGCACGATGATCGTGCCCGACGCACTCTCGGACATACGCTTCCGAGACAACCCGCTCGTGCGGGAGGACCCCGCGATCCGGTTCTATGCGGGGCATCCGATCACTGCGCCAGGTGGGAGTCCGATCGGCACCGTCTGCATCATCGACCGAGAGCCTCGCGTCCTCGACGCTGAGGATCAGGCCCTTCTGGCAGACATCGCGAACCTCGTCGAGAGGGAGTTCGCTGCGCTACGTCTTGCCACGATCGACGAGCTCACGGGACTCTCGAACCGACGTGGCTTCAACATGCTCGCTCGGCACGCGCTCGCGATGTGCGAGCGCGCCGAGAAACAGGCCACGCTGCTCGTCTTCGACCTCGACGGGTTCAAGCTGCTCAACGACACGCTAGGGCACGCCGCAGGCGACATCGCGCTGGCGAGCTTCGCGGCCGACCTCTTGGCTGCCTACCGCGAGTCGGACGTCGTCGCCCGACTCGGCGGGGACGAGTTCTGTGTGCTCCTCACTGGCACCACTGCCGATGCTGTGCCTGCGACGCTCGCCAAGCTCGCCGAGCGCGTGGCGTCCAGAAACGTCGGTAGAGAGCCAGTGGCGCAGCTCCGTTACAGCGTCGGGTCCGCCGCCTACGAACCAAGATGCCACCTCTCCATCTCGGATCTGGTCGAGGCAGCGGACGCGCTCATGTACGGGCAGAAGAGGAGCCGTCGCTAGACCAGGGGCCGGCGGACCTCTGCGCTGAGAACGGTCTCGATCTCGTGGGTCCGATCCTGAGGATGGCGCCGCGCCGGCGTCGTGCCACGTTGCGGGTTCGGAGCCACCGTGGCGCGTAGCTAGTCAAGTGACGGGATCCATGCTTTAATAGTCCCAGTCCTGTTGAAGCTCGCTTGAATAGCTTGACTTCGTCACGATCCGGCTAGTTATTCAGGCAGACGCACATATGCTTGAACTGCGTAGGGTGAATTCATGCACGCTTGGACCTGAGGGTAACAACCCATGGTGGATGCCCGGCGAGTGCAGGAATCGGTCGGCGACACACCGATGGGACGGTTTGTGCCACAGCCCGCGGGGTACTCGGCCTTCATCCCGAGCCCCCTGCCATCTGAAGGCCTGGAACTTGGTCCGCAGACGATCGAGTTGCTGAGCGGAGCGGATCGGGCGCTGGGTCGTCTCGATGGAGCCGCAGAGGTCCTGCCGAATCCGGATCTGATGGTCGCGATGTACAGCCGCAAGGAGGCCCTGCTCAGCTCTCAGATCGAGGGCACCGAGGCCTCCATGGTTGATGTCCTCGAGTACGAGGCAGGGGCGGGTGCTGATTCTGCCGGAAGACCCGCTCGGGCGGACGTGCAGGAAGTCTTGAATCACCAACAGGCGATGTCTCACGGACTCGAACGTCTCCGCGGCATCCCCATCTCAAATCGCTTGTTGAAGGAGATCCACGGGGTACTGATGCAGGGCGTGCGAGGCCAGAACAGAAGCCCAGGGGAGTTCAGGCGCACGCAGAACTGGATCGGGCCGCCGGGATGTACGATCGAGGACGCGACCTTCGTGCCGCCTCCTGTCCCACAGATGCACGACGCCCTGGCGGACTTGGAGCGGTTCATTCATGGGCAGGATCGGATTCCGATCCTCATCAAGTGCGGGCTCGTCCACTACCAGTTCGAGACGATTCACCCATTCGAAGACGGCAACGGCCGGATGGGTCGCCTCTTGATCACGTTTCTGTTGGCCGAGCGTCAGGTGCTCAGGCGCCCTCTCCTGTACCTCAGTGTCTACTTGAAGCGTCATCGGGCCCAGTACTACGACCTACTGAACCGAGTGCGACAGACTGGCGGCTACGGCGATTGGCTCGACTTCTTCCTGCGCGGTGTTCGCGAGGTGTCCGTGGAGGCGACGGACACGGCCAGGAGTGTCCTGCAGATGCGCGGGCAGCACCTGGAGAGGGTCAAGGAAGAGGTGGCAAGCGCGTATGCTCCGGCGTTGATCGACATCCTGCTGCGCTCGCCCGCCATCACGGTCACCTCCGCCAGTCGATATCTGGAGGTGAGCTACCAGACAGCCAATACGATCATCGGTGAATTCGAGCGCCTGGGTATCATCGAGGAGATGACCGGGCGGGAGCGCAATCGGGTCTTTCTCTATCGGCCGTACCTCGAACTGTTGGGCGGCGACCTGCCGCCCAGCTAGACACGGTGAGCCCTTGCCCCTCCTCGCGGCCCCCGATACAGCTGAGCTAGCTTGGCCCCCACTCCAAGACCCACCCCACGCCGACATCGCCATGAAAGCCGCTTTATTCGTCCTGCTCCTAGCCTGTACCGCGAACGTCGCCTCCGCGCAGACCCACAACCGGATCGACATCGTCCGGCCCGACGCGCCGGAGTTGGCTGCCTTCGGGGCGCACGACATTGGGGTGCGGACTCTGGTCGTCACCGAGTCGGGCCGGCCGGACGTCCTCAATGCCCGTGCCGGCGAGCCCGTGCCGATCTACGACCGGTCCCTGACCGTCGAGGTCTGGTATCCGGCTGATCTGGTGCAGGGTCAGGTGCCAGGCACGCAGTACACCACCATCACGCGCAGTCCCGACATCACGGCCACTTTGACGGGGCGTGCCGTGCGCGATGCGACGGCGAGCGTCGACGGGGGCCCTTATCCGCTCGTGATCGTCTCCCATGGCTATCCGGGCAATCGCTTCCTGATGAGCCACCTGGGCGAGAACCTGGCGAGCAAGGGGTACGTCGTAGCGTCCATCGATCACGAGGGCAGCACCTACGACGACCAACAGAGCTTCGGCGTCACGCTCTACAACCGCGCGCCCGACCAGCTCGCCGTGCTGGATGCCATGGCGGGGTTCGGGGCCGAGGCGAACCACTTTCTGTATGGCGTGGTGAATGCGAACAGTACCGCCATCATCGGCTACTCCATGGGCGCGTACGGTGCGGTGAACAATTTGGGTGCGGGCTACAGCGAGGCGAGCGTGACTTCCGGTAGCGCGCCGCCCAATCGTCTGCTGAACGACCTCGCGGCCGGCAATCCCGACTTTCGGCGTTCACTGGATCCACGCATCAAGGCGGGGATTCCGATTGGTGCCTGGGGGATGCAAGGCGGCTTCTGGGACGCACAGGGTCTCGCGGGGCTGACGGTGCCCGCCCTCTTCGTCGCCGGTGACGTGGATGGCGTCGCCGGATACGAGGACGGCATCCGGGCCATCTACGAAGGGGCGATCAACAGCGATCGCTACCTGCTGGTATTCAAGAACGCCGGCCACAACGCGGGCGCGCCCATCCCGCTACCGGTGGAGTTCTTGGATGCCGCCAACACGCAGGGTGCGAGCCACTACACCGATTCGGTGTGGGACAATGTGCGCATGAACAACATTCTCCAGCACTTTACCACCGCGTTTCTGGACCTGCACCTGAAGGGAGTCGGCGACATGCGCAGTTACCTGGATGTCCCGGAGGACGGCGCTGCCGCATGGCGAGGGGGATGGAAGGGTTTTTCTGGGCGTGGGGCTGTGGGTCTGTTGATGTATCACGACTGATTGTGGGTTACGGCTCGCACCTGACCCCACGATCCGCCGCATGCGAAAAACCATGCGCTGGATCCCCAGAGTGCCTAATGTTCGATAGAGGCTGTACGCTTCGAGCCACGCGGACCAGATAGGGCTGAAGGCCCGGTGGCTGGCCCCCCCCAGGAGCGGAGATCATGAGTTCGATGTTCCGGCCGAGCGATCGCGCCGAGCTTGGAGTGACTGCCGGGCCGGGAGACCGTGGCGGGCCAGCCCCATCCGGGGAGCGTCGGCGCGCCGCCGGGGGCCCGCCCGGCGCGGATCCCGCCTTCACCGACCTCTTCCAGGTGCTCCGGTCGCTGAAGCGGCACGCCGTGCTCGTGATCAGCGCCACCGGCATCGGTATCGCGGTCGCTGTCGTCTGGATCATGGTCGAGGTCCCCCAGTATCGAGCGACCGCGGTAGTTCGAGTGGGCGAGGCGCGCGAAGAGCTGACGCGAGGGATCGAGCTGCAGAGCTCCGACGACGAACGCTTCATCAATCCCTTCTTGTCGACGATCCAACTCCTCACGAGCCGATCCATTCTCGGCGACGTCGTCGATAGCGCCGGGCTCAGGCTCAAGCTCGACTACCGTGGCTTCGATGCGGACCTACTCCGGTCGGTGCAGATTGTCCCCGATCCGCGAATCGACGAGCTGGAGTTGGAGTTCGGGATCGACGGCTTCACGGTGCGGACCACCGAGCCCGAAGTGCGAGCCGAGTTTGGTCGACCGGTGGAGGTCGGAGGCGTCACGTTCGTCGTCGAGGCTCAACCGACTGTGGGTCGGGCCACGTGGACGGTGGTGCCGCGCGAGAAGGCCATCGATCAGCTTCTCGGGGACCTGAGGGTCACGCCGCGCGACCAGACGAACGTCGTCGATGTCTCGTTCCTCCACCCGAGTCCCCTCACCGCACAACGGGTGGTGAACACGTTGGTCGCGGCCTACCAGGACTTGGAGGCCCATCTCGCTCAGCAGAGCGCGAGTCGCCGCCGGATCTTTCTCGAGGAGCAGGTCGCGGAGACAGAGCTGAGGCTCGACGAAGCGCAGCAGGCCCTGTCGACGTTCCAAACGCGGGCGGGTTCGTACAATGCGGGCGACGAGCTCGCCGCCCGCCAAGCGAACCGGCTGTCTCTGCAGATTCGCGCGTCGGAGCTCGAGGCGGACCGGGGGATGCTTCAGACCTTGTTGGACCAGCTCGACGCGGCGCCGACCGAGGACGAGCGGTCCGAAGCTCTGCGGACCTTGGTGTCGTCGCCGGGGATCGCCGAGAACGCGGTCGTCTCGCAGATGCACGAGCGGCTCATGCGGAATCGGACGGCGCTCGACTCGTTGACGCTCGGTGGTGTCGGGGCTGCCGGAAACAGCCCGGAAGTTCGACGACAGCGTGAGCTGATCGCCTCGGCGGAGCGGGAGCTGACCAGCGCGATCAGGAGTCACTTCGCGTCGCTCGAGGCCCGTGCCGCCGCTCTCGAGGACGTAGAGCGCCGCACCGACGCCGCCCTCGCAACGATTCCGTCCCAGTTGGCTCAGGGGGCGCGGCTCTCCCAGGTCGTGACGACGTACCAGAGCCTCAGCGACCAACTCCGCGAAGAGTATCAAAGAGCCAGAATGGCCGAGGCGGTGTCCGTCGGTGAATCGGACATCATCGATCTCGCCAGTCTTCCCTACGAGCCCGCCCCGAGACTGCTTGTCGTCAAGGTCGGCCTGGGATTCTTTCTCGGACTGACGTTCGGTGGCTTCGGCGCCGTCGGCATCGAATACGGCCGGCGGACCGTGCGGAACAAGCACGAGCTGGAGCAGATGATTCGACTCCCCGTGCTCGCGGTGATCCCCGAGGCGGGGGAACTGAGGGACGGAGGCCGGAGCTCCGAGCGGGCGCTCGGGTCCGGAGAGGGGGACGGCTCCCAGGACGCTTCCCCGGTGCGATTGAAGGAGGCGTATGCGGGCGAGGCATTCCGGATGCTCTGTACCCACCTCCTGTTCGCGGACTGGGCCGATGAGATGCGGACCATCAGCATCACGAGCACCGTGCCGCAGGAAGGGAAGACGCTCGTTGCGACGAACCTGGCCGTGGCCATGGCCAACGAGGGCATGAAGGTACTCCTGGTGGATGCGGACATATGGAGGGGCAGGGTCCACGAGGTGCTCGGGATGCCCGTGAGCCCGGGCGTCGCGGACGTTCTCCGAGGAGATGCCTCGGCGAAGGACTGCGTGCGGAAGACGGGCGTGAAAGGGCTCTCCATCCTGCCGCGGGGAGAGTCCGGCGCCAGCCCTTCGCTGCTGAGACGGAACGGGGCCCTGCGAACGGTATTCGAAGGCTTGGATGCCGATTTCGAGGTCGTCCTCGTCGACGGCCCGCCGGTCCTCGCCGCGGGCAGCGCCCCGGCACTGGGCGCGGTGACGGACGGCGTGGTCCTCGTGGTGCGTGCTGGTCGCACGGACCGCGAATCGGTCGAGGAGGCCCTCCGGGAGCTCGCCAGCGTGCGAGCCCATGTGGTCGGGGCGATCCTGAACGACCCTGAAGGCTTTTCGAAGACCGACCACGCGCGCTATCGCTACTACGAGTACGCGAGCCAGCCGAGCCCGAGATAGACGGGGTTCGAAAGAATCCTTGACACCGGCTGGTCGAGGTGTCGACCGTCCCGCATAGTTGCGCGGGGACCCCTAGGTGTGGTGCGAGCGCAGCAATCCGTCCGTGGAGCTCGTGAGCCGAATGTCTCGAAGCTGTTGCAAGACGGTGATTTGAGAACATTCGCAGGGATGGCACTCCGATTGCGAGCATGGGCCGTATTGCGGTTGGCACCCCCCCCTCCCAGCGTGTCTTCTTTGACGGATGTGATGCAGCCGGTCGAGAGCGACCGTGCGACCCAGAGCGACTGGCCGCGGTCCATGCGCACCGCCGAGGAGCTTCGGCTCCTGGGCGGTGCGCGTCGACGCGCGACTCCGGACCTGCCTCCGGAGAGGCGGCGGCACCCCCGCACGTCGCCTCCGGCCCTGTCCAATGGCACCGAGTATATGCTGCGGGCGATCGGGGTATCCGTGCCGCTCGTCGTGTCCGACCTGGCTTCGTTGGCCCTCTCGATCCTGCTTGCTTCGGCCGCGGTAGGTCTCGTCCTTTCGCCCGACCCCTCCTTTGGTGTCAGGGTTGTCGTGGTGCTTTCCGTGGGCCTCGTCGGGATGAGGGGAGCGATGGGGCTCTATCCCGCCGTCGGCCTCCCGCCCTTCGTGGAAGCCAGGAAGTCGGAGCTCGCGACACTGTTCTTGTTCGGTGCATTCCTCCTGGCGGGGCTGCTGTGGAGTGCGGAAGCCTCCGCTCAGTGGGTGCTGCTGCTCGGTGGGCTGTTCAGCCTGGGCGTGTCTCCGCTGCTGCGCCTTGTCACCAGGAAGACGCTTTCGCGCTTCAGCTGGTGGAAGCAGCCACTCCTGATCTTCGGGGACGGTACGGCGTCGAAGCGCCTCGCCGACTACTACGCGAATCGTCCGGAGTTGGGGCTCACACCCATCCTGGTGCCCGACGAGGCCGCTTGGGCCAATGGCGTCGCCGGCACCATAAGGGCCAACGGGGCCGTCGAGACGTTTGGAGTCGGGCCTGACGACCCTTCGAACGTGCGGCCCCTCGCGTCCCGACATCGCGCGCTCTGCGCGGCGATTCCCTGGGACGGAGTGTCGGAGGATGGCCCGGCTGGCTTCTTGCGGGAGTCCCTCAACACGTTCCCCCACCTGCTGTTCGTCACCGAAACGAGTCGTACGCTGGGATCCTGGAAGGAGGTCACGGACTTCGGTGGGGTGGCGGGTGTGCGTGCAGAGAAGGGACTTCTGTTACCCACCCAGAGAGCGGTCAAACGTGTCGTGGACTCGACCCTCGCGCTCACACTCGGTCTCGTCATGCTACCGATCCTGGTGATCATCGCCGTCGCGATCAAGGTGACGTCGCCCGGCCCGATCCTCTTCGGTCACGACCGGGTCGGCAAGAACCGCAAGGTGTTCCAAGCGTGGAAGTTCAGGTCGATGCACATGAACGCCGACGAGCTGCTCGAGGAGCACCTCGCTTCAGGTCCGGAGGCACGGAAGGAGTGGGCGGAGGACCAGAAGCTGAAGGACGACCCCCGAATGACCCGGGTGGGCCGCTTCTTGAGGAGGACGAGCCTCGACGAGCTTCCTCAGCTCTGGAATGTCGTCCGTGGTGAGATGAGCCTCGTCGGCCCGCGCCCCATCGTCGAGAGCGAAGTCCGCAAGTACGGCACCGAGTTCGAGCGCTACATGTCCGTGCCACCGGGAATCACCGGGCTTTGGCAGGTCTCCGGACGCAACAACACGACGTACGAAGAGCGCGTCCAGCTGGACGCTACCTACGTCGAGAATTGGTCCCTATCGCTGGACGCGTATATCCTGGGCAGGACGTTCGAGGCCGTCCTCTCGGGCGAAGGGGCGTATTAGGGCAGGCGGCCCCGTCAGGGGGTGCAGTCCGGTTTCACCAGGATCGCCGCCCGGGTCGCGTCGAGCGTGACCGAGGACGCGCTGGACCCTCCGCTCCCCAGGACCAGAAAGCTTTCCCCGAGGTCCAGTGAACGGGTCGGCTGGTCCGGCTGGTTGAGCACGACGACGCCACAGCTGTAGTCCCGTCGGAACAGGCCGTTGGTCTCGTAGCGTCCACCCGGAGCGTCGCCCATCCTGACGTCGTATCCCTCCCAGAAGTCGTCGGGGTTCATGCGACTCCGGTCACCATCGGCCCCGATCATGTCGTCGCCCGACTTGATTAGGAAGTAGGTCGCGAGTTCGTACATCCACTCGGCCTCCGTGTCGGAGTCGTCGTCGTCGAGGACGACTTGACCACCCATCTCGTGGATGCGGTCGATGAAGCGGAGGAACGTTTCGTAGCCGTAGGTCCCATTGCCGCCCCGAATCCCGGAGTCTGTGGCGCCCCGCTCCAGATTGATGAAGTCGGCGGCCCGCAGCTGTCTCTCCATGAGGGGATCGTCGGGAGGCTGCGCGTACCAGATGATGTTGTGCGCGATCTCGATATCGGGGAACGCGTCGCGGATCTCCTCCATGAATTCGGCGAAGTAGCGACGCCAGTCGGCCAAGGTCATCGCGGTCCCGGTCCGCGGGTCCATTGGAAGGACGTGGTCCCCGTCGCCGTTGCCCACCCGCCACTCGAGATTGACGTCGTCGACCCAGACGCCGAGGTACCCGGCCTCGAGGGTCTCGGCGAGGTCGTCGATCCACCAGCGACGGAAGTCCGGATTGCCGACGTCGGCGGCGTACTGGGGACAGGTCCCGCCCGAGCAGCCGTAGGGGATGAACAGGTCGTTCCCGTACGCGTCCTCGAGGATCCACTCCGGGTGGTCCGTCCGTACGTCGGAGTCGTCGTAGATGGCGTAACTGTCCTTGTACACCCAGGCGTTGGGATACCATTCGAGGCGGCTGTCGAAGTAGCTGGCGTAGGTCTGCATGCGGAAGTAGTGCTGCCGCATCCAGGCCTGCTCTTCGGGCGTCGGTGAGCTTGTCCAATTGTCGAAGCCGCGCGAGGCGTCCACGAAGAAGTTCACGGATCTCGCACCTTCGGAGCCGTCGCCCGTTTCGCCGATATCGCTGGAGTCCGCGGGACTGCCCACATCAACCGTGTCGGTGGGACTGCTGACGTCGCAAGAGGCGACGAGCACGACCGTGGCGGCCCAGAGCGGACGGCCCCGCCAGAAGAGCCGCCGGACGACACCGGGGCATCGTGCGATCAACGCACTCTGCACGCCTACCTCCCTTTGTCACGCGGCAGGCGCCCGCCCTCGACGTCGATGGCCAGCGGGCTGCCCTGTAGGAAACGGTCTGCCGGCTGGGGGCCTCCGGACGAGTCGACGTCACTTCGAGCAAGTTCAATGCCGCCCGAAAGGGTGACACCGGTTCCTGTGGCTACGCTAGTGAGGTCCGGCCTAGGCGGAGTCGGCGATTCCGCCCGACGAGAGGTCCAGGCGCAGGCCGCCGAACTGCCGGTCCGTGTAGTCCAGGATCGCGGAGATGAAGACGAGGATGCCGACCATCTCGAGGACCTCTTCGATCGTCTGGATCGTCACGAACGCCACGTTTGCGGTGCCGTATTGCTCCAAGACCCAGCCTCCGACCATCTCTGCACCGATTGCCCCCCCTACGAACAAAATTCCGGCCGCGACGAAGCGTACCGCCGTCGGCCGAGGAAGGTGGGCCAGAAACCTCAGATACAATGCCCCGAAGACCAGCACGCCCACCCCGTACGGGATGACCCAGGCGTAGTGGAGGAGCCCCGAGGTGCCCAGCTCGGACCGCAACGGCTCGGACAGTCGCTCGTGGAGCCCGATCATCTCGTCTATAGACAGGTAGAAGAAGACGGCCGCGAGCCCGAGCCAGTAGGCCGTGCCGGCGCTCGGATCTCCGCGCGAGGCCAGTCCCACGGCCGCGAGCAGCAGCGTGGCGAAGAGAAGGGAGAACGTGGCGTAGAACGCCGGGACGTTCGTTTCCGCGCCCAAGCTGAACATGTAGACAAGACCGAACAGCCGGTCGTCACCCGTAAGGAAGCGGACCACCTGAGCGGTGACATGAAGGCCCACGAGGCCCGCTACGACCGCGTAGAGGAACCCCATGATAGACCTGGGAGGTAGTCTGATCACCATGGCTACTCGCCGGAAGGGCCCGCAAGGGATCGCGGGCAATATCCCACTGGCAAGGGGAATCGGACAGGGTCTACAGATGGTGACGATGCCCGGCCCTGCACCCGCTCAATCGAAGGGGTAGGCCGTCCCTTCCGGGAGCCGCTCGATCTCGAAGCTTCTGCGAAAGAACCGCGACCGCTCGGTGCGTAGCAGGTAGGGGACGAATCCGGCGCGCTCGCATCCCTTGAGCGACGGGATGTTCGCCTCATCAACGAAGGTGATCACGCGGTCCGCGTGTGACTGGTTCGCCTTCTCTGCAATCCTGGACATGGCACAGGGCATGATCCTCATGCCTCGGAACGATTCTGCCGTGAAGGCATTCTCCAAGAGCATTTCGTTCCGGTCTAGCCTGGGGTACTCACCTCCGAAGAAGGTGCGGATCCGCTCGTTCTGCTCGTGACCCATCAACCACTGCAGGTAACATGGAGTGCCATCGCTGGTCACGGCCACGTAGCACGTTGGTATGCCGTATTCGATCAGCCGCAGGCGGCGCATACGAGCGGACCGGTCCGAGCCAGTTTGCCGCCTGGACACGTCGAGGATGGCGGGTACATCCTCTTCCTCCAGACGCCGCACCGCGATCGCGATCTTGGCCTGGGGGGAAGGGAACTCGACGGAGAGATCGCGCAGCAGGCAATAGCTTCTGCGGGTGGAATAAAGTCTCCTACGCAGCTCGCGGATCACCTCTCCGGCGTGGCCGTGGCGGATCAGGGACAGCGCGGCCCGGAGAGACTCCAAGATAGAACTGAATCGAGTTCGGTTTCTCTCGGTGCTCACTGGCAACGATATCCGCGGCAGAAGGAAGTGACCTACGGCGTGCAGTTCTCACGCACGAGGATGGCGCCCCTGTATTCGCCGAGGGTGACCGAGGACACCGCGCCGCCGGCTCTTCCCAGGAGCCGAAAGCTTTCCCCCAGGTCGACCGTTCGCGTGCGTCGGTCGGGCTGGTTCAACAGCACGACGCCGCACCGGTAGTCGCGACGGAGGAGGCCCCCGATCTCGTAGCGTCCGCCGAGCGCGTCTCCCAGGTCGATCTCGTAGCCTTCCCAGAAGCTGTTCGGATTCATCCGGCTACGGTCCGCGTCGGCCCCGATCATGTCGTCGCCCGCCTTCACCAGGAAGTACGTGGCGAGCTCGTACATCCATTCGGTGTCGGTCGTGGAATCGTCGTCATCGAGAATGACGTGATTGCCCATCTCGTGCGCACGGTCGATGAACCCGAGCAAGGTCTCGTATCCGTAGGTTCCGCCGCCGCCGCGGATGCCCGAGTCCGTCGCTCCGCGTTCGAGGTTGATGAAATCCGCCGCCCTCAGCTGGCGTTGGATGAACGGGTCGTCGGCCGGCTGAGCGTACCAGATGACGTTGTGGGCGATCTCGATGTCGGGAAACTCGGCTCGGATCTCCTCCATGAACTCGGCGAAGTAGCGACGCCAGTCCGAAAGCGTCATGCCGGCACCGGTGCGCGGGTCGACCGGAGTGGCACGTTCTCCGTCTCCGTCGCTGACTCGCCACGCCATGTTGACGTCGTCCACCCAGACGCCGAGGTACCCGTCCGCCAGCGTCTCGCGGAGCGCGTCGATCCACCACCCACGAAACTCGGGATTGCCGATGTCGGCCGCGAACTGGGGACAGGTGCCCCCGGAACAACCGAACGGGATGTACAGCTCGTTCCCGTCGGCATCGCGGAGGATCCACTCCGGACGCGTCCGTCGGACCTCGGAGTCGGGATAGATGGCGTAGCTGTCTTTGTAGACCCAGGCGTTCGGGTACCATTCGACGCGAGGGCCGAAGTAGCTGGAATAGGTCTGCATGCGGAAGTAGTGCTCGCGCATCCACGCCCGTTGTTCCGGGGTGGGGGATCTCGTCCAATCGTCGAAGCTGGTCGAGGCGTCCACGAAGAACTTCACCGACCCGTCCGTCTGGGGCGCCGGCGGCGGCGATCCTGCCGCGTCGATGGTGTTGCCGCTGGTCATGACCCCGATGGCCATCACGACGATCACGACGGTCATCAGAGAGAGCGTGAGGTAGGTCTTTGACGACATATGGTTTCAGAGGGCAGGGCACCACACGCGCCGGCGTTCGACGCGGCGGATCCGCAGCGGATTCATGATGCGAGTGGATGTCATACCTTGCGGCAGACGAACAGGTTCTCGTCGTCTCTGAGACCGAAGCGCGTGCGCGTGGCATCGGGGATCTTTTCCGCCCGGTCGAGCTCGACGCTGAAGCCCGCCTCGTTCAACCGGTCCTCGATGTCCAACCCGTAGAGACGGACGTGGCCCCGCTCGCCGAACTCACGCTCTCGATCGTCGGGATCCGTGACCGAGCTGTCTTCGTAGGTCGGAGCGTCCAGGTCGAGCGGTACGCTGACGATGGCCCACCCACCGGGCTTCAGCACACGATGCAGCTCGCGTAGGGCCATCCGGTCGTCCTCAATGTGCTCCAGTGTATGGGTGCAGAGCGCGGCATCGACGGAGTCCGATGCCAACGGAGCCCGCGTGACGTCGCCGACCACCGTCACGTGTGGCCCCTGTCTCGCGATGTCCATCCCGACGAATCGGATGTTGGGCGCCTGCATGAGTCGTCGTGAGATCGCCCACCAGGGCGCCACCTCCAGGATCCGCAGGTCACGCTCCGACAGGCTCATGTGCTCCTGCAGGTAGATCCACAGGCGGCGGTGTCGGGCCTTGGCGTTGCATCGCGGGCAGTAGCCGTCGTGGTTGGAAGCCAGGATCCCCCACTCGCCGACAAAGCCGCGGAGCGACCAGCCGCAGCAGGGGCATCGGAACGCTCGACCGACGAAGAGCAAGCCGCGGCCCAGCATCGCGATGCGTCTCGGGAAGAAGAGCTCGGGGCTTCTCGCCAAGCGCTTGGCCTCGGAGGCGAGCCCTCGCCGCCCGTGCCAACCGCTGGGCCGGAGCCAAGGCATCCGGAGCAGCAGTCGGTCCCGTGCGGTCCAATAGAGATGCCCGACGGCCTGCCGGACGCGGTAACTCCACCAGGAAAGCCTTCTCCCCAGGGCGCTTCGGCTTCGCGTAACGGTCCCTTCGGGCGGGGCGGCGAACGAGGCGTCGTACGGCACCGACGTGTCCTTGGGCTCGACGGAGGCGTAGCCCCGGGCCTTCAGCCATCCCTCCATCCACGTGTCGACCGCGCCGGGCGACGTTCGCGCCTCGGGTGGCCACTCCGAGATCCCCAGATCTGAGGCCAGGTCGGAAAGGCGCGCCACATCCGACGCGGGCCGGCCGGTCGCATGGGCGCATCGATCGTACACGAGGGCGGCGAAGTCCTCGTCATCCGGGGGACGGGATCGGCCCGCTGCGTCCTTCCGTCGCGAAGCCATGAGGTGTTGGGCCCATGCCGCGTCGTAGAAGCCGTCACCCACGAATCGCAGTCGGACACCGACCCACTCGTCCCCGATGCGGATCTTGAAGGGACCGCCGTGGGGACGAGCGAGGCGGGGGCGTGCACCGAGCACCGCGTGCAGCGTGAGGTAGTCGTCGGTCAGCAGGCTCACGTGCGGGTCACGCAGGAGGCCGTCCGGTCCGTCGGCGCCGGCCCCTCCCGTCACCACGTACGCCACGGAGCGGTTCAATACCTCGAAGAGCTCGGCCTCCGACGTCCACGCCGCCGCGCCGACCGGATTCCGCGCGAGTCGCTCGGGTCCCCTGGGTCGATCGGCGGCGGAGAGCCCCTCGGGGGTGGGAGCGTTCGTACCGAACAGCATCGTCAGGTCGCGCCGCGTCTCGAAGGGCGTCTCGGTGCAGTGGATCGTGAGCTCGCCCGCCCACCGGCGATACCGGGTCTTGGCCTCCAGCAAATGCGCGTTGACGAGCCGTGGGCCCCGCGAGGTATCGCACTCCGTCACGCATGGATGCGGATCGACCACCAGGGCCGCCAGGAAGGGCCCGCGACCCTTGGCGAGGGCGTGGTAGACCCCCCTGACCGGGAGGTCCGCGTAGAAGCGGCGGAAGTTGTGGATCGCGTGATCGGGGCTCCAGGCCACCTCGTACAGGCGGACCAACTCGAAGCGACGTGCGAGGTCCGCGACGATGCGGTCCTCCATGTGACGGCCGTTGCTCCAGATGACGAAGAGGCTCGACGCGGCCGTGGAGGACGCGTTCCCCTCGCGGCCCGCGGCGGTCCCCGACGCTACGCCCGAGGTAGCCGACGAAGTCATGACCGCCGCGTTCGGTCGGGGTGGATGCGAGACACCACGCGCTTTACCGCCATTCCCACCGCCTGCCACAGGTCCACCAGGAAGGGGACGGGATCGCTCCGGGAGAATACCGCATACGCTTTGCGCCCTCGCAGTGAGCGCATCCACTCGCGCAGGCTCAGCTCGCCTCGAAGCCAATACACGCAGGCCGACTGCACGTCATGACGGAGTGACACCCACTTGGCTCCCGAATACCGCTGCGTTCGCTCCTCGGGGAGCGGAAAGCCCATCGCGTCACAGTACATCGTGTACAGCAGCGGGACACCCCCTGCCTCCGCGATCGCCGAGCGACCGGTCGGTCGGCCGACATTCGGCTCGATGATGTAGTGATCGCCGGTGTGTGCGTCGCGCTTCATTTCGAGGTAGCCCAGACCCTTATACGAGAGCCCGCCGAAGAGGGAGAGTGTGGTCTCGAGCACGTGGTCGTTACGTACTTCTTCCCCCAGGCAACTGGATCCCGCCCCGGGAGGCCACTGACGGAGCTTGCGGGCGACGAACGTGGCGAGGGGGCGGGACTCCCGATCGAAGTAGCAGTTGCAGGAATAGAGCGAATCGTCGCCGCCTTCGATCCACCGCTGCGCGATCAGGCGGTCGGCCCAGGGTCGGCATCGATCGAAGACGTCGAGAAGCGCCGGGGCGGAGTCGACCTTGAAGACCTTCAGCTTGGTGTGCTCGTCCCATTCCCATGTTCGCAATCGCGGCTTGATCACGCACGGGAACGTGAGCTCCTCGGCGGCTCGGACGGCGTCCTCGCGGTCGAGGAGTTCGACGGTCGTCGGTACCGGGAGCCCCCGCTCGGTCGCATAAGCGTGGAACGCGTCCTTGTCCATCAGGAGCTCGACCGCGTCAGGGGGAGGCAGCACGATCGTAAAGTGTTCCGAGAGAAGGTCCCGATTCCGCGATACGACACGCACGCTCTTGTCCTGGCAGGGAACCAGCAGGCCTTTTTCCGGGAGCTTCGGGCCCAGGTCGATGAGCGCCTCGAGCAGGGCCGGTCCACGCGTGTCCGCCAGCACCACCCGCTCGCACACGTTCGTTCGGCAGGCGGCGTGCCGTTTGTCGCTGGCCACCCCGATGACCGGGATCGCGTGTCCGTGCAGGATGCGGGCGGCCTGGAGGCCCTGGAGGCTATCGAGGCCTACGAGAATCGCCGGCGGGAGGCGCGACGGTGGGGTGACACTGCCCGGCAAGGGTCGACGTCTTAGCGGATGGACAGGGAGTCACGAGCCCGAATCGCAGGATAAACCGTAGTGCGAGCCCGAACCAGATGTGCCGGATCGTCGATCTCGGCCCACAGAAGGCCTTCCACGACACGGCATTCGATCGGATGGATCGAGGCCACCCCCACGAGGCAATCCGTCTCGTAGTCCACCATCAGCGATCGCTGAAAGGCGTCCCCGGAGAAGTCCTCCATTTGGCGAAAGAGCGCGACCGAGACCTTCGTGATGCCCACGAGCTCTCCCGCGGGCGCGTCGGCCAGCGAGCTTCGGTCCTTCGACATGTCGACGAGACGCCCGTCACGAGTCGACACGAAGACCTCGTCACCCGAGTGCGTCCAGTCGGAGAGCAGCACGCAGCTGTCCGACCGGCAGGCGAGCACCTCGGTCAGCGCCTTCTGCTCGTAGATAAGGTCGGACTCGAGCAGGAGGAAGTCGCGCTTCAGGTGCTCCCGGGCGCAGTACAGGGAGTACATGCTGCCGGACTTGTCGTAGACGTCGTTGTTCGTGGTGACGACCAGATCCGGGTAGGCGCGCGCCAGCTGCTCGTACGCTTCGCGCATGTAGCCGGTGACGATGACCACGCGCCCGACGCCGGCCTGGGCGAGCTTGAGGATCGATTCCTCGACGATGGGCCTGTCTCCCAGCTCGAGGAGTCCCTTGGGTCGGTCGTCGAGTTCCTCGCGGAGACGGGAGCCCATACCCGCCGCCAGAATCACCGCCGTATCGACGCCGGTGGTCAACGGTGGCTCCCGAGCACGTTCTCGAAAGCGCCGGACAGCCGCTCCAGGTCCGCCTCGCCGATGTCGCCCATGTGGGCGACGCGGAAGACACCCGGACGCAACCGGCCCTGGCCGGCGTAGATGACGAAGCCCCGATCCTTGAGACCGTCGTGAAGAGTCTCGTAGTCCGCGCCGGAGGGAAGGTGGTACGCCCGCAGCACGGCGGAGCACGAGTCGTCGGGCAGGAGCGGGTCCACGCGCAGAGCGGCCAGCATCTGCTGGATGCGATCCGCGACGGACCGATAGCGCGCCAGGCGCGCCGGCTGGCCGCCCTCGTCCTCGAGCTCGAGGAGCGCCTCTCGCAGCGCGAACGCCACGTGGACCGCCTGGGTGAACGGCGAGAAGCCGTCACCGCCTTGAGGCTCGGCGTAGCGGCGCAGATCGAGATACACGCTCCCCACGTCCCAGTCGACACTCTCGAGGACCTCTTCGCGGACGAGCACGAACGACTGTCCGGGCGCGCCGTGGAGGCACTTGTTCGCGGTGGCAGCCGCGGCGGCGATGGGCCAGGCCTCGAAGTCGAGCTCCTCCGCCCCGAAGCTGCTGACGGCATCGAGCAGGATCCGACTGCCGTGCTCGCGGCAGACCGCCGCCAGGCCGGCGATGTCGTTGAGGCGTCCGGTAGTGGTCTCGTGATGGACCGCGACCACCGTACGGATGTCACCGTCCTGCTCGAGTCGTCGAGCGATCCCGTCGAGGTCGATGCCGCTCTCCCACGGGCTGGACACCAAGACGACGTCCCGGCCGTGCGCCCGGAGCATCGCGGCCATGCGCTCTCCGTACACGCCGTTCTCGGCCACGAGCGTCTTGGTGTCGGGCGGTGAAAGGGTGGCCAGCATCGCCTCGACCGCCGCGGTACCGGAGCCGGTCAGGAGGACCGCGCGCATCCGGGGGGCCGTCGGGTACACGCGCTCGAGCGCCGCCAGGATCTCCTTCGTCAGCTCCGCGAACTCCGTCTCCCGATGACACCAGTCGTCGCGAGACATGGCGGAGCGGACGCGCTCGGTGAGCGTGACCGGCCCGGGGTTGAGCAGGATGTGGGAGGGCGTCACGAGCCTCTCGCCAGGAAGGACCGGAGCCGGTCGGCTACCTCGTGAGGCCGGATGGTCGGGCGGGGCAGCTTCTTGGGGACTCCGGGTACCGTCGGCACGTGGATGAAGTGGAGCTCGCCCGCGCTGCCTCTGAGAAGCTTGGAGAGCTCCTCGGGCTCGGACGCGCTCGAGATGCGGGGGTAACCGCAACCGGCCGCGATCGCGCAGAAGTCGATCGACCGGGACACCGTGGACTGCCCCCCGGTCGACTCGTGCATGCCGTTGTCGAACAGGATGTGCACCAGGTTGGATGGACACTCGTAACCCGTGGTCGCCTGGGATCCCAGGCGCATGAGGGCGGCTCCATCGCCGTCCAGAACCACGATGCGGCGGTCGGGCTGCGCGACGGCGAGGCCCAGCCCGAAGCTGAGCGCGCATCCCATCGAGCCGACCATGTAGAGTTGGTTGTCCCTGTCCCCCACGTCGTAGAGCTCGCGTCCTGTGTAGCCGGTGGTCGCCACGAGCACGTCCGATTCGGCCGTCGCGGCCTGCACCGCCTCCAGCATGTCACGCC
>JAOTVA010000029.1 GCA_029863645.1 Gemmatimonadota bacterium | reverse complement strand
CAAAAGGAATAGGAACGCCGTGAAAGACCTCGTCTTGGCATCGAATCGCCGCTCGAGGTACTCGTACGCGGTATACACGCCAGAGCCGTGCAGCATCGGGACGATCGTCACCCCGAGAATGACCATCGCGAGCGGTAAGCCGAGGTAGGTCTGCACGAAGCGAAGCCCGTCGGTCGCGCCCTGGCCCGTCGTGCCGATCATCGTGATCGCCGACAGCTGCGTCGCCATGACGCTCAGTCCCACGACCCACCAAGCGAGGCTCTTATTGGCTACGAAGTAGCCGGCAATGGTGTCGGTGTCCTTCGACTTCCGAATGCCATCTACGACGACGTACAGGAGGTAGGCGACAACAATGGCCCAGTTGATCCAGTGCATGCGTCAGACGTTGTAGACGAACTGGAGCAACCCGAGCAGCGTCAGCGCAACGGCTTGCACGATGAGAACGCGGATCAGCGTCGTGCGAAATGGCGTCCGGTTCTGGTCTGGTCTGGAGCCGTTCGGAGGCATGGGGTCGGCGGGGTTGGAGGCAGCGCCAAGGTCCCGCACATGTACAGCGAGCGCAACCGCCGTTCAGTCGCCCAGGCAGATCCCCAACGCGCGGGCGGTGGCGACAACGTCTCCGTCGAGCGGCACCGTCTTGGTGGTCGCGATTGCGACATCGAGCGGGACGGCGAGGACCTCGGGTGGGTCGAGCGCGACCATGCATCCGAAGGAGCCCTCGGCTGCGAGTCGGACAGCTGCCGCCCCGAAGCGGAGTGCCAGAAGGCGGTCATAGGCGTTTGGTGCCCCCCCGCGCTGTAGGTGGCCCAGGACGAGGTCCCGCGTCTCGTGGCCCGTCTGCTCCTCGATCTGCTCGGCGAGGAGGTGCGCGACGCCACCGAGCCGCTGCTGACCCTTTCCGGTCTGCTTGAACAGTGGTTCGCCTCCACGCGGGAACGCGCCCTCGGCGACGACCACGATGGCGAACTCCCTTCCCTCCTCCCACCGGCCTCGGATCTTGTCACACACGAACTCGATATCGTACGGAATTTCCGGAATGAGGATCACGTCGGCGCTCCCGGCGAGGCCCGCATACAGCGCGATCCACCCGGCGTGACGCCCCATTAGCTCGACAACCATGACCCGCTCGTGCGCTTCCGCCGTCGAGTGCAGCTTGTCGATGGCGTCCGTGGCGGTCTCGACCGCGGTGATGAAGCCGAACGTGAGCGTGGTCACAGCCAGGTCGTTGTCGATCGTCTTGGGCACGCCCACGACCCGAAGCCCCTTCAGCGACAGCTGATGCGCGACCGCCAGCGCCCCGTCCCCGCCGATGGCGACCAGCGCGTCGATGCCGTGGTCGGACATCCGGTCGACAACCTCCTGAGACCTGTCCACGTATGTGATCGACCCGTCATCCGCCTTGACGGGGTATTTCAGTGGATTGCCACGGTTCGTCGTGCCCAGGATGGTGCCGCCGAGATGCGTGATGCCGCGCACGGCCTTGCGGTCCAGGCGTACGACCCCGCCCTCTCGGAAGAGTCCGTCGTAGCCGTCTTCGATGCCGTAGACCTCCCATCCGCGGCGGATCCCCGCGTGGACCACGGCCCGGATCACGGCGTTCAGACCAGGGGCATCACCCCCGCCGGTGTTGACGGCGATGCGTCGAATGTCGGCACTCATTGGCTCAGGGAGTCCCTCAGAAGAATGGGCGTCCGGGGAAAGCCCGGACGCCCATTAATATGGCGCTACAGGGGTGGCGACAAAGTCAGAAGTTGAAGCGCATGGTCCCGCCGAACTCCAGGCCGAATACACTCACCGATTCTTCGTTCGGATCCTTCATCTTGCCAAGCAGCACCCGAGCCTTCGGGAAGAGGTCGTGCCCATAGATGCGGACCGGGATGTCTCCCCCCACGCCAAACAGCCAGCCCGACCCGGCTGTCGAGCCGTTCGAGGCTTCGCGACTCTGGATCTTGGCGTCGACGTGGGGCCGGAAGACGAAGCCCCCGCCCAGCGCGACGTGCCCGGTGACGCCACCAATCAGGAGATTCTGGCGCGGCGTGTCGGCAGAGGCGACGTCGACGCTGTCACCCTGGCTGTCCAGGACGATGAGTGAGAGGTCGCCATTCTGGCGGATCAGATCAGCCGCGTACACGGTCCAGACGCCTCCGCCCATCCGGAACGCATAGGTCCCGTCCAGGCGGAAGCGATTCCCCGCCTGGAAGAGATTGCGATCGTCGGCCTTATCGTCGGAGTAGTTGATGAACGTCGCACCTAGGGTCATGGTGCTGTTGCCGAAGTTCCGGTCGACCCCGAGGCGCATTCGGCGCTCACTTCCCGGCTGGTACTCTAACGAGGACTCGTCGCCGGGGGTCCCGGCCACATCGGTGCGCGGGTTGAACTTGCCGCGGAGAGAGTAGGAAGCGGCCAATCCGAGGCCGAAGCCGTTGAACGTCCGCGCCACGGCGACCGAGGAGGTGACCGCGAAGCCTCGCCCCCAGGTAGCCTCGCGGAACGCGAAGAGCTCCGTAGACATCACCGAGGACACCAAGGCTTCCTCGCTATCGTGCTGTGCGGTACCGGTGGGGATGTTGAACCCGAGTGTGACCAAAGCCCAGGGCGTTGCTTGGTATTGTGCCCGAACGCCCGTGTCGACGGGCCCGGACAGCTTCAACACGCTGTCCCCGGTCTGCACACGACCCTCGGCCCATGCCGAGTACACGTCGAACATCAGCCCCTCGACGGAAGAGACGGGGATGCGCGCAGCTACCGGGATCATGAAGAGAGACGCACCGTCTGCGCCGAGCCCGGCGTCAAAGTCGTAGCTCTGGTATTCGATGCCAGTACCGACCGAGTACTGCGCGGTGGCGGGCGCTACCGCGGCCCCCACGAACGCAAGAGCAAAGACGGCGGCGCGCAGCGAGCGGGTCACTCCTCACCTCCCGGCCGCTGAATGACGATCGTGATCTGCGCCTCGACGTTTCCGGGCAGACCCTCCGTGCCGGTACTCTCGACGCTCGTGTCGACCGTCTTCGTGCCCGACCCGGTACCCGTGTCCGTCGGGCCTTTGTTGAGGAGCCCGTCCGTCGGCCTCGGCGCCACGCCCCGCGTCACGTGTTCCAGCGTTCCGTTGACGGAGGTGTTCCCGAAGTCTTGGGTGGTGCTGGCAATCGGGGGCCCCAGTGCACCCAACCCCGACTCGCCGGTCGCGCCCGCCAGCCCCGAGAGGTCGGCCGTGGTCATCCCAGCGGCGTCCAACAGGCCCGAGACCTGAGCCATCGCGGCGGTCCGCGAGGCGTAGCCTCCCGGCTCGAGTTCGACGGATTGCTGAAACTCGGCCTGGGCGCCCGCGTAGTCTCCCTGGTCGATCAAGCGAAGCCCCCGGCCGTAGGCCAGGAAGGCGAGTACGTTGCTCATCCGGTTCTCGAGGATCGCCTGCTCTTCGGCGGGCGTCAGAGTTACGCCCAAAACCTCCCGGATTGTTCGGATGACGATCTGCTTCTCCATGTCGAAGAGGCCTTCGAGGAGCGCGGACTCAGTGAGCTGCCCGGCGGACGCCGTGCTGGGGACGTTCAGGACGTCCGCGTCGGTCTGCAGATCCGTGTCCCCGAGGGTCGTCAGGACGCCCTGGAACACGTGCTCGGCGCGCAGCATCCGCCCGGCACGCGCCCCTGTCGTCGGCTCGGCGTAGCCCGAAGACGTAAGCGACATCTCGTCGAGGAGCGCCTGAATCTGAGAGCGCTCGAGGACGACCAAAGCGTTCGATACGGCGAAATCCGTGGTCATCATGTCCGACAGCGCGTAGACAAGCGGCTCGAGGTCGTCCCTGTCCGAGTTGAACGCCATGGGGAGCACGGCCACCGACTGGGGCGTGACATCTGCAGAGCCGGCGATCTGCGCCTCTTGGATCAACGCCTGCTGAGCCTGTGCGCGGAGTAGATTCCGCCCAATGAGCGTGAGTCGCTTCCGGACCTCGTCCCTGGCATCCGCCGAGGCGCCCACGACGAGGTACTGGTTGTATGCCTCCCGTGCCGCGGACCAATCCTGACGCTCCTCCTGTACCATCCCTAGGTAGAGAAAAGCAGCGCCCGATTCGTTGCCGGCCTCGATGGCGCCTTCGAGCGCGATCTGCGCGGCGTCGAAGTCTCCCGCCTTGAACTGGGCCATGCCCAGCTGGACCTGGAGATCTGTGTCGTCAGGGGATGCCGCGACCTCCTGCTGGAGTCTCGGCACGTCCACCGCCTCGACGTTTGGCAGGCCAGGAGCACAGGCGGCCAGGCCCAAAGCGACGAGGAGGGGGAGGTAGCGTCCCCCACTTCGGCGGGAGGGAAACGTCATGACAGGCTCCTTGTGGAGCGACGGGACATCGCTAGACAAAACGCGGGTAGGCACGCGAATAACGATCCGCTCGCTTCCCCGCTGGTACCCATTTAAACTATAGGATGCGGTCGGATGACGGGCAAAGGAAAAGTTACCCCGCGCCTGACTTACGCGCCGCCTATCCAGGCACTCGTAGGGACCTGTTCCTGCGTGGAGGATCTCGGAATGCGTAGGCAAGCCATGGCGTTGATGGTCATCGCTTTAGGGGCGATGGGCAGCGTTTGGGCAAAGCCTACGTCGGCCCAGGATCTGCCCACAGTGGCCGTACTCGACTTCTCGGGCCTGATGATGGGTGACGGGGCTGCCGCGGTTCCGCTAGGCAAGACGGTGGCGGCGATGCTGGTCACTGAGTTCAGCGGCCGTCCTGGCATGCAGGTCATCGAGCGGGCCCAACTCAACGACATGCTTAGGGAGCAGGACCTCGCGCTCTCGGGGAGGGTCGACGAGTCTAGCGCGATCGAGATCGGCAAACTGCTCGGGGCGCAGTACGTCCTGACGGGCCAGGCGACGGACATCGTGGGCAACCTCCGGATGGACATCCGGGCCGTCGATGTCGAGACCTCGGAAATCTTGGCGGTGCTGAAGATGTCCGGCCTGACCACCGAACTGTTTTCCATCATCGTCGACCTCGCGGACGACTTCGGGGAGATGCTCAACCTGACGCCCCCGTCGGCGCGACCGGCGATGGAATCGATTCCTGTGTCGGCCACGATCGCCTTCAGTCGGGCGGTTGCCTTCGAGGATCGGGGCGAGGCCGAACGGGCGATCGAGTTCTACGAGAGGACGCTCGAGATCCATCCGAGCCATCGGGACGCGCAGCGCGCGCTCGAACGCCTTCGGGGAGAGACATAGATGATACCCAACGACTTCTCACGCGGATTTGGGCCGGCGGTCTTGTTCGCCGGCCTTCTGCTTCTGCAGGTACCGAGTCTCGAGGCTCAGGCCATCGTCTTCGAGGGCGAATTGCCGCGGACCCTCGTGTTCATCGATGAAGAAGGGCGCGGAAAGGTGGCCGCGCGGGAAATGACGTCCTTCTTGCTGGAGGCTGGCTTCCCCGTGATCGATCCGGCCCTCGCCATCGATCAGTCGTCGCAGGAGCTGGTCTTCGCGGCGACCAACGGCAACGACGGTGCGGCTACGCAGCTCGGACGCGATTGGGGTGCACAGCTCCTTATCCTCGGCGTGGCCGACTATGAAACCGTGCCGGATCCCGTGAGCGGTACGCTCATCACTGCGACGACGTACGTCGCGGTGCGGGCGCTCCGGCTGGACCTCGGCGAGGTCGTGTCCGACGCGACCGCCGACGCCCGCGGGATCGACGCGACGGGCCAGGCCGCGCGCACGAAGGCTATCCGCGCGGCCACCCAGGAGGTTATCGGGACCTTCATCGGACCCGTCCTCAACGATTGGGAACGGAGGCCTTGGGAGGAGACGGCCTACTGGCGTCCCGATCCAGGCTCGGTCGAGGAGCTCGCGACGCAACAGACGGCATCGACGGGCAGCGCCCCGGGCATCGCCATCACGCGGGCGGACGTGCTGCCTTCAGGGGACGCATCAGCGACGCGAGGCATCGGCGTGGTGCGACGCGACGAGGGTGGCCTCTCGAACGTACAGAACCTCGTTCGGCTCGAAGGCGTCGTCGTGGGCGATGCGCGTTCGGTAGAGGTGAATGGTGCACCAGCGCTCATCGAACCGCTGAGCGGTGATGATGCCTCGCGCTTCGGCCTCGGTACAGGGAATGCGCGGAAATTCTCCCGCGAGTTCACCCTTCCGGTCAGCCAGGACAGCGTTTCGGTCGTTGCACGGGGCTCCGGTGGACAGACCGTCGAGACCTTCGCCGCGCCTCGCATCGACAAGCGGTGGGCGGTCGTCGTCGGTGTCGGCCAATACGAGTCGGACGACATCCCAGACCTGGAGTTCGCGCCGGACGATGCCCGCGCGGTGCGGGATTTCCTCCTGAGCGACGCGGCCGGTCCATTCGACGAGGTGCTTTATCTCGAGAACGAGCAGGCTACCGGCGCTGCAATGCGCGAGGCGCTCTTCGTCTTCCTGCAGCAGGCAGACTGGGACGACCTCGTGGTCATCTACTATGCGGGGCATGGCGCGCCCGACCCCGGTAGGCCGGACAATCTGTATCTGCTCCCCACGGACACGAACCTGGATGCACTGGCCGCGACCGGTTTCCCGATGTGGGATGTGAAGACCGCGCTCCGGCGCCAGATCGCTGCGGAGCGCGTGCTCGTCATCGCGGATGCTTGTCACTCGGCGGGGACCGTTGACGGGGAGACCGTCGGTGGCGGGGACACCAACCAGATCGCCGGTGGCTTCCAGCAGCTCTTCACGCCGTCGCGGCGCCTCATGATGACCGCCGCCGATACGAACGAGTTCAGCCTCGAGGACAGTCGTTGGGGCGGCCACGGGGTCTTTACGCACTACTTGCTCGAGGGCCTGGCGGGTGCGGGCGACCTCGACGGCGACGGCATCGTCACGTTCACCGAGCTCTTCGGGCACGTGAGCGAGGGTGTGCGGGGGGCTACGAACGGACGGCAGAACCCGCAGATGAGCGGCTTGGGTGATATCCCGCTGGCCCTGGTAGGCGGGTGACGCAGGCGTCCTAGTACTTCGGCTCCATCGCGCCTCCATACTCTGCATCCGTGATCGAATTCCTCGAGCTTCCGTGGGTCCAGCGCCTCGTCTTCGGCCTGGGCGGGCTGACACTCGGCCTCCTGTTCGAGTACGTGGCTGTCGATCGGGTCAAGCGGTTCGCGGAACGGACACGCTTCAAGTGGGACGACCTACTTCTCGAGGCCCTCAAGGGGCTGCCGACCGTGTGGCTCGGGGCGGCCGGCGCGTACTTCGCGCTCGGCGTCGGGGCCCCAGATCCGCGCCTGACCTCCGTGGCGTACTCCGTTCTCTCGGTCGTGGCGATAGCGGCCGGGGTCCTTGCCGGCGTGCGACTCGCCGGCGGTGCGGTGGAGATCCTCTCCACCGAGGCGGCAGGTACGATGCAGTCGCCGACGCTCGTGGTGAACCTCGCCAAGCTCGCGGTCGGGATCTTAGGGGCGTTCATCATCCTTCAGAATCTCGGCATCCAGATCACGCCGCTGATCACGGCGCTCGGGATCGGAGGTTTGGCCGTCGCGCTGGCGCTCCAGGACACGCTGGGCAACCTCTTCGCGGGCGTGCAGATCATCCTCTCTCGCATGGTGCGGACGCGCGACTACGTGAAGCTCAGCTCGGGCGAGGAGGGGTTCGTCAGCGACGTACGAGCCCGTCACACCACGATCGAGACGTTCCCGGACGGGAACCTGGTTACGGTGCCGAACTCCGTGCTCGCGTCCTCGATCGTGAAGAACTACACGTTTCCCCTTCAGGCGCTTTGGGTCAGCATCGATGTGGGGGTCAGCTACGCGAGCGACCTTGTCCATGTCGAGGAGGTCACGCTCGATGTGGCCCGCAAGGTTCTCGCCGAGCTGGACGGTGGTGTGAAGGACCAGGAGCCGGTCATGGTATACCGAGCCTTCGGTTCCTCTAGCATCGACTTCGAAGTGCGCCTGAAGGTTCAGGACTTCCGCAGCCAGGGACCGGTGCGCCACGAGTTCATCAAGCGCTTACACCGGCGCTATGGTGCCGAAGGAATCGAGATACCGTTCCCGATCCGGACCGTCATCATGAAGGGCGAGCTTCCAGGCTGACCCCGATCCGCGGCGCGTTCTCAGCTTCTCCCACCTCATTAATGAAGCTTGCTCCCTGCCCCGGGCGGGCCTATCTGTAGGTACTTGCTCATGTTTCGCTCTACCTCAGAGGTAAGCGAGTGCCGAACCAGCCCCGGCTCGCGGTCGAGTCGATCGCCGGAAAGCGGCCCTACCAAGAAGACTCGGTTCTAGCCGAAACGCTGGCAGACGGGCGCACTTTGGTGGCGGTCGCCGATGGAATGGGAGGGCATGCCGCCGGTGAAGTCGCGAGCGCGCTGGCGCTCGAAACGCTCACCGATGCGATTGGGCAAGGAAAGCCGCTCGGCGACTCGTTTCGTCTGGCGAACGCTCGGGTACACGAGATGGCGAGCGAGCCCGGGAAGCAGGGAATGGGGACGACCCTCGTGGCCATTCTCGTCGATGGGGGGGAGTTTTCCGTCGCGAATGTGGGCGACAGCAGGGCCTATCTCATCTCAGCCAACGGCATGCGGAAACTCACCGAGGACCACTCGTTCGTGGCAGAGGCCATGAAGCGTGGCCAGTCCGAAGAGGAGGCGATGGCCACCCCGTGGCGGGACGCGCTGACCCGCTCGATTGGCACCGATGGAGAGGTCGAAGTCGACGTCTTTGGACCCTTTCCCATCGAGCCCGATTCGGCCTTCCTGATCTGCTCGGATGGCCTGTACAAGACCCTGTCCGACGACGATCTGTGCGAGCTCTTTGGGACTTCCAGCGGACCGAGGGGAGCGGCGCAGTCTCTGGTGACGGCGGCCTTCGACAACGGCAGTGATGACAACATCTCCGTTGCCATCGCGGAGTATGGGACGGTGCCGCGGACGGCCGCGCCATCGACAATTGTTATGGACGCGTTCGAGCCTGACGAGGCGCCTGATGCCGTCGCAGGATCGGCCCCATCCGAACCGTCCAGCGCGGCGGACACGCCCCTAGGCGCGGTTCTCGAGGAGAGCTCGGTGGTCGGAGGCCTGCCGGTCGGGGCGCTCGCCGCGATCGTGCTCGTGGTAGGGGCGCTCGTGGCGATCCTGGTCTTCGGGGGCTGACCGACCGGCGTTAGGCTACGTCGTCCATGAAGGTGAGCTTGAGGCCGCCGGCCTCGACCACGTCACCGTCTTTGAGTTTCGCCCGCTTCTTGCTGCGCCCCCGGACGGTCATCGAGCCGAAGGTCGCCAGAAAGCGCACATCCCAGCCGCCCTCGGTCTTGATCACCAACACGTGATGCTTCGGCGCCTTCGGCACCTGGAGGTCGCACAAATCGTCGGTGCCGATGAGCACCGCCGGCGCATCGGAGAGATAGTGCGTGCCGCGCTGACCACCCGATTCCCACAAGACGTGTGCGCGCTTCTTGCGGTCCGAGTCCTTGAGCAGCTCCCGGACTTCATGGGGGTTGATGTGCATCGTCCCCTGGGCGCCCCCCATCGGCGCCTGCCTCGCCTGCGTCTCGGGCGCCGCGACCGGCTTGGGTTGCTCCCCATCCCCGAGGACCTTGCCGAAGACGATCGAGAACTTCCCGAAGCCGATCTCGTCGCCCAGTCCGAGGGAGTGGGCTCCTTGAATCTTGGTCCCGCCAATGAACGTTCCGTTGGATGAACCCAAGTCCTCTACCTCCCACCCGTTGTCGCCGAGGCGAATCTCGGCGTGGCGGCGAGACACGGAAGGGTTGTCGATGAGGACATCGACGCCCTCGTCGCGTCCGATGACGATCGATGGCTGCTTGAAGTCGTAGACCTGCATCGTTCTGCGGCCGAGAAGCAGCGTGAGCTTCGGCATGGGCGATCCCCTGGGGTTGCTTACGATCCGATGCTGCGTCCGCCGGCTTCGGCGGCCCAGCTATTATGTCCCGCGAAGTCCGTCGGGTCCAGCGTGCTCGACGTCGGCTATGCGCCCTGGAGTTCCTGCGATACGGCGCGGCAGCGTGGGTGATCGGGGACCAAGACCAGGCATTGGCGGACCAGCCCTTCCGCTTCGTCGGCGGAGCCGTCGGCCAGCGCTGCCGATGCATCCCAGGCCATGCGTTCCCCGACCTTCAACAGGAGAGACCGAGCTTCGCCGCTCTCGGGCTCCACCGCGGCGAGACGAAGCGCGTAGCTCTGCACGTCGCCCCCGGCGATGCCGTAGTACTGCGTGCGCGACTGGGCGCGTATTACGAGGTCTCGCAGCCGCTGGATTTCCCACGTCGTATCCACGAACACATTGGCCTCGCGGAGCTCCGCGACGGCCTGCGGGATCTCGCTCTCAGGCACGCTCAAGAAGAAGGGCGATACCAGCGGACCGAGTTGCACGTACCCCCCCAGCCCGCCGTCATCCAACCAGGTGCGGTCGATGACGCCTGCCTGCACTGAGGAGCGCAGTGTCGCGGCATCCATCGTGCGGCCCCACGGTTGTACGTACCACGCCCCACCGAGGAGCAGCACCGCAACAGCGGCCAGGGCGAGAAGGCGGCCCTTGCGGCTGGGCTTCGGTGCGGGGCGGGCGACGGGTCTCGCCGTCGCGGCCGCGGTCTTGGGCTTCGGGGCAGCCGCTGGAGCCATGTCGGCAGCGGCGTGCTCGTCGCCAGCGGCCACCCTGAGGAGTGCGTCTCGGAGGTCTCGCGCCGATTGGAACCGACGGGCCGGATCCCGCTGCAGCAGTCGCATGACGACGTTGGTCATGCCGGCCGGGACGGACATCCCGGCCTTCGCCATCGGAATCACTTCGGCGCGATCCGTCGCTGCCATCAGTTCGTAAATCTGGTCGGTCGGCTCGTGCGCGAGCTTTCCGAGCCACGGATCCCGACCCGTCAGCAGCGCGTACAGGATCACGCCGAACGCGAAGAGGTCAGTGCGTCCGTCCACTTCCTCCGCACGCAGCTGCTCTGGTGCAGCGTAGCCCGGAGTGCCCAACGTGCCGACGGTCGTGAGTCGGCTGTCCGCCTCGCGTTCGGCGATCTTAGCGATGCCAAAGTCGAGTACCTTGATCATCTCCTCGCCCGAGCGATCCGTGGTCAGCATCAGGTTCTCGAGCTTCAGATCCCTGTGCACCACCGGCTCGGGTCCCTCGTGTGCGGCCATCAGTGCGTCACAAGCCTGTAGCGCCAGCCGAACTGTTCGGTCGACCGGGAACGGACCCTCGGTCTCCAGGGCTTTCCCGAGGCTCTTCCCCTCGACGAACTCCATGAGGAAGTAGATCAGCCCGGCCTCGATATCCTCTTCGTAGGTTGCCAGCCCGACGATGTGCTGGGAGTCGGTGCCGAGGCGCTTCATGATCTGCGCCTCGCGCAGGAAGCGCTTCCTCATCTCCTCGGCTTCGGCGCCCGTGAGCCGGTCGACTCCGAGGATCTTGAGCGCCTCGATCCAGCCGCCCTTTACGTCTTGGACCTTGTACACCGTCCCGAACGATCCCGCTCCGAGGCGTTTCAGGATGCGCCACTTGTTGCGCATCAGGGTGCCTACGAGGGGGTCTTCCTGGGTCTTGGCTGCCTCGGTGGCGGCTTCGTCAGCCGCCATTTTGGCGAGCTCGTCGGCGCTCCAGGGGATCGTAGGCTGCTGCGGCGGAACGTCCTCCGGATTCCAGGCCATCGTAGGCTGTGGTGGCGGTTTCTTGCTTGGGTCGTCGGGGCTGGACACGCTCGGGCCGTCCTCCGGGGTTCGTTCTCCCTGGAACGTAGGTATCCCGCGGAACGATGGTCAATTCTCTTCACGACTCTTGCCCTGACAGAGTGGCGGTCTTTCTTTGCATTCATGCGACCGCTCCACCCCGCTTCACTCCTCTGTTTGGCTGGACTTGCGGCCTGCTATGGGCCGCCCGACCTGCCTTTGGCCGAACTGCCACCCACGCCGGAGCTTTCGAGCGTGGTCTTCCAGGCGGTCGATGCCGGAACCGGTTCGGCGCTCTCCGACGACGAATTGACGGTTCGGTATCTGGTGCGTGCGCCCGTCACGCTGGACGAGACTTCGGTACAGCGCGTGCCCTCCATCGAGCCCTACGAGATCAGGCACGTCATCCAGGTTGATGCGCTTGTACTCGAAGTCCGCCTCGAGGCCGACTCGTACTTCCGCCTCGATACGGTCCTCTCGGTGCCTCGCGGCGCGACAGCCGGTCCCCTGACGATGCGTATGTCGCGTCGTCTGAACCTGGTGGCCTCGGAAGTGAGTCCGCCCGACCCCGAGCCTGAACCCGAGCTCGGAGGCCGGCCGGCCGGTGGAGGACGCGGGTCGCTGCCGACAACAGGCGCTACTACCGACCGACGGGCCCTCCTGGCGGGCAACCAGGCGTTTCAGCGCGGGAGCTGGCTCGAGGCCACGGAGGCCTATGCCAGGATGCCGCTCCCCGACGATCCGGCCAGCGACTACGGTCGTGAGTACTCGGATGCTCTGGTTCGTCGTGGGGTCGCCCACATGAACCGCGCCGAATACGGGGCAGCGCTCGAGGTACTCGAGGCAGCCGCCGGGTACGGCTCCCCCGGTTTCCAAACCTACCTGCGTCTGTCCGGAGCGCAGTGTGCCGTTGGCCGGACGGAAGAGGGCCGCGGGACGCTGGCCCAACTGGAACGGGGCCTGAACCGCCGCTCCCAGAACGACCAGCTCCTCATTGGCGCGCTCATTCGATATGAGCGGGGCCTGTGCTCCCATGCCGAGTTCGATCGTTCGCAGACCACCCGGGAGCGGGTGCGCACGGGCTCCCGGGCCATCACCGAGCTCCAGGGCTTTATCGACTTCGGGGACCGCATCGAGCCGGTGCCTCCCCAGGTCCAGCCTGCCATCGAGGACGCGCGTAACCGGATCGAGTTGATCCGTCGCCGCATGGCCGGCAACTAGGACCGACGAAAAAGACGGCCCCACCCTCTTGGGTGGGGCCGTCGGTCCCTCTAGGAAGAGGTGAGGCTGACTAGAACGTCCAGCCGAACCCGCCGCTCTTCCGATCTGCCGGCCAGGCCGGACCCGTGTCACCACCCGGGTTCGCGCCCATGCCCATGTAGCGGAACTTCTGGAGCCGTGATCCCTCGTACGTCTCCGTCGTGTAGATGTTGCCCTGTGTGTCCGTTGCGATGGAGTGCACCGCGAAGAACAGCCCTGGCTGACGGCCGCCGTCGCCGAAGGAGTACAGGATGTCCAGCGACTCACGCTCCATGACGTACACCTTCATGTTCTGACCGTCGGCCAGATACATGAAGCGCTGCTCAGGATCGGGCGAGAATGCGACATCCCACGTCGAGCCCTGTGACAGCGTCGCCGGAGCGACAATCGTTTCTTTCACGAACTCGCCAGCCGTCGTGAAGACGGAGACGCGGTTCGATGGGCGGTCGCAAACATAGACCATTCCGTCGTTGGCCCGGTCCGCGCAGTGCACCGGGGTGCGGAACTGCTGCGGGGGCGTCTCACCTGGGGTGTACGCAGGCGTACGGTCGTCCGAAGGAACGTTGCCGTACGCGCCCCAGAAGCGCTTCATCGCGCCCGTCGAGGCATCGAGGACAGCCACGCGCCGGTTGCCGTACCCGTCGGCCACGAAGATCTCGTTGCCAGTTTCGTCGAACGAGACCTTGGCGACCATGCCGAAGGTCGTTTGGCTGTTGCTGTTCAGCGGTACACCCGGCTCTCCGTACTGAGCCAGGAAGCGACCGTCCGACGTGAACTTCAGGATGTGCCGGTCGTCGCCGCCGTTACCACCGACCCAAACGTTACCCATGTTGTCCACGGTGATTCCGTGGTTGGAGCCGGGCCAGGTGTAGTTCCCGGTCTCGGTTCCTGGGCCACCCCACGCGTGGAGCAGGTTTCCGTCCTGATCGAAGTGCATGATCGGCGGTCCCGGCTGGCAGCACTCGCTCAGCGGTGGGTCCTGCGCCTGACCGATCTCGGTCCGCGCGGCGAACTGGTCCGGGGTGTTCCGTTGTACGATCCAAATCCCGTCATCTGGGTCGACGGTCACGCCAATCGTGGGACCGATAAGCCAGTGGTTCGGAAGCGGCTTCGGCCAAAACGGATCGACCTCGAACAGCGGTACCGAGCCTGACTGAGCAGAGGCCATCCCATCGAGCGTCTCGGCAGCACAGGCGACGATCGTGATGATGCCTACCAGAGCAAGCCCGATAGTCACGTTGCGTTTCTGCATCGCACATCTCCGTGGTCTAGAAAAGGCAGGGCCATGTTGGCCCGAACGGGTAGCCTACAGCGTGCGGGCGATTCCTGCAATCGTTGGCAGCCAGGGAACCGTCGGGCCCCCAATCCCCCCTCGAGGTGGCCACCGCCCGGCGGCCAGCGATACTTTTCCCGCCATGACAGATCCGCAGCGTCTCCGGCGCACCGCCGCACTCGTCGTCGCCCTCGTTCTTCTGCTTCCCACGTGGTCGGGCGAGGCGCACGAAATTCCGTCCGACGTCACCGTCCAGGCCTTCGTTCGGCCGGAAGGCAACACGCTTCGGGCCCTCGTGCGCGTTCCGCTGCAGTCGATGCGCGATTTCAACTATGCGATCAGGGAACCGGGCTATCTCGAGCTGCCCGAGGCCACCGAAATGAGCCGCGACGCCGCGCAGCTATGGATCGCACAATACGTCGAGATGCTCGAAGGGGGCGTCAATCTTGGCTTCCCGACGGTCGAGGCCGTGCGCATCGCGATTCCGGGAGACCGGGCCTTTCGGAGCTACGAGACCGCCCTGGCCAACGTTCTGTCGGCGCCGCTCGCCCCTGACATCGAGTTGCCGTTCCAGCAAGCGATGCTCGACGTGCTCCTCGAGTGGGAGATCTCGGACGAATCGGCGGACTTCACGATCGTGCCCGGCTGGGCACACTTGGGCATTCAGACCTTGACCGTCCTGAGATTCCTGCCCGCCGGCGGTTCCGAGCGGGTGTTCCAGTATACGGGGACGCCCGGCCTCGTCCGCCTGGACCCCAGATGGCACCAGGCCGCGTTTCGCTTCATCGTCCTCGGCTTCGGGCACATCCTGGACGGAATCGACCACCTGCTCTTCCTGTTTTGCTTGATCGTGCCGTTCAGGAGTATCCGCGCCCTGGTTCCGATCGTGACCTCCTTCACGATCGCACACTCGATCACGCTGATCGCGTCGGCGATGGGTCTGGCCCCGAACGCTCTGTGGTTTCCACCGCTGATCGAGACACTCATCGCGCTGTCGATCGTCTTCATGGCGTTCGAGAACATCATCGGGGCCAAGCTACAGAGGCGCTGGATGATCGCGTTCGGCTTCGGACTCATTCACGGCTTCGGGTTTTCTTTCGCCCTGTCCGAGTCCCTGCAGTTCGCCGGCGCGCACCTGCTGACGTCGTTGCTGTCGTTCAATATCGGCGTCGAGCTCGGACAGCTCTTCGTGCTCGCCATCACCGTGCCCGTGCTCGACTTCCTGTTTCGACGGTGGCTTCCTGAAGTTATGGGGACGATCGTCCTGTCGGCGTTTCTGGCTCACACCGGATGGCACTGGATGACCGAGCGGGGAGCCACACTGATGCAGTACAACTTCAGGGCACCGGTGCTTAACGCGGCCTTCGGGGTGGTTCTGCTGCGCTGGCTCATGCTCGCGCTGATCATCGTCGGCACGGCGTGGGTCCTGAAGGGCCTATTCGGTGCGTTTGCGCGAAGAGGGACGTCGGACGAGCCCCACGCAGTGGAGCCGGTCGGCGTCGAGGGCTAGAACTCGCGCCAGTCGCGTTCGAGGACCTTCTTGTAGACGCCGCTCTGAACGAACAGGTCGACGAGATCGGTGTCGAGCATGCCGTCCTTGGCCTCCCACTGGAGGACCTGCAGCGCCTTCTCGAGCGGCATGGCCTTCTTGTACGGGCGGTCAGAGGCCGTTAGCGCGTCGAAGATGTCGCAGACCGTCATGATGCGGGTCTCTAGCGACAGCTGGTCACCTGTCACGCCATCGGGGTAGCCTGACCCGTCGAGCTTCTCGTGATGCCCGCGCACGATCTCGGCGATGCGGGACAGCTCCTCGGTCCAGGGGATATTCAGCAGGAAGTCGTAGGAGTGCACGACGTGCGCCTGGATCTGCTTCCGCTCGTTCTCGTCCAGGCTGCCACGCTTGATCTGCAGGAAGTGCAGCTCGTGGGGCGTGATGTACGCCTGCTCCTTCCCGTCCGGATCGACGAAGCTCTGCTGCGCGATCTCCTGGAGGACCTCGGCGGCCTCCTCGTCGAGGATACGCGGGACGTTCGCCTCCTTCACGGCTTCCCAGTACTCGGCCAGGGTGGCCAGGTCCTCCGCGAGCTTGGCGTCGATGGCCGCGAGATCTTCGGCCGCGCCTTCCTTCCCCTTCTCGGAGACCGCTTCTGTCCGGCCGTTCGCGGCGTCGGTCTCGAGCGTCTTACGGATGAGCTTGAACCGACTTTCGACGCGCGCCCCCATCACCGGCGAGAGCTTGTTCTTCTTGATCAGCGTCTCTTCCTTAACCGCCACTTTTCCGAAGTCGTGCAGCAGTCCGGCGTAGCGGAGCTGCTTCATCTCCTCCTCACTGAAGTGCTTGTCCGCGAAGGGCCCTTCGGTCTGCTGGGAGACGATCTCAGCGACGTCACACGTGAGCTCGGTGACGCGAACCGAGTGACCAGAGGTGGTCGGATCCCGTCGGTCGATCGCGGTAACAGCCGCCTTGATGAATCCGGCGAACAGGTTCTCGATGTCTTGATAGAGCATGCCGTTCTCGATGGAGACGGCCGCTTGCCCGGCGAGCGAAGAAACGATCGCCACCTCGCGTTCCGTGTACGGCAGCACCCACCGGTCCGAGTCCTCGTCGGTGCGGATCTCCGCGGTCCGGTCTGATTTCCGGTTGATCAGCTGCAGAACGCCCACTACGCGGTCTTTGTGGTCGATCATGGGCACCACGAGCATCGACTTCGCCCGATACCCGTATTTCTCGTCGAACGCCGCCTTGTTGTGTGAGAAGGGCATGTCGCCCGGAATCTCGTACACGTCCTCCAGGACGAGAGGCTGACCCGTCGTGGCAGCGTACCCGGCGATCGAATTCTCGTTGAGCGGGAGCTTGAAGTTCGGCGACGTCAGATCCGGAAGGGTGTCGATCTGGCTGTGGAGGAAGCGCAGGAACCTCTCGCCGTCCTCCTCCTCGACGAGGTAGAGCGTTCCGCCGTCGGAGACGGTGAGCGCGCGTGCCTGCGTCAGGATGAGGTCGAAGAGTTGGGCAGGCTCGCGCTCGCTCATGAGCGCCATTCCTACTTTGCTGAGCTCCTGAAGAGCCGAGCGGGCTCGCGTCAGCTCCTGCCGAGCATCTTCGAGCTCGGCTTCGAGGGACCTCTCGATCCCCGCCTCTTGGGTCATCGCTCCAACTCGTCGGCCCTGTCGAACGCCCGTCTCGCTTCTTCCTCGTGGCCCAATTCGGCGAGAATCTCACCCTTCAACCGGTGGAGCTCCCAGCTGAGCGGTGCATCTCGCTCCACGACCTCCATGGCCTCGCGTGCTTCGTAGAAGAGCCCCATGTCGCGGTACGCCACCACAGTCAGGAAGAGGCCGTCGCCCTGCGGATCGAGGCCGAACACCGCGATCTCGTCCAAGTAATCAGCAAGATCCACGGATTCTTCGAGGCCGATGACGCGGAAGTTCTGGGGCTGCATGGCCCGCCCACCCTGACGCCCGCCCACGAAGACGGTCCACTGATAGGGGCTTCCTGCTTCCAGGTCGTCGACATCGTCCGGAAGCGTCCATGTGGTGTCGTTGCCGACCTCGAACAACATCGGCCGACCGCCCTCGATGTTGCGCAACATCAGGTCGTATCGCTGACCGGGCGTGGCGGTCCACCGGAAGGTCGGCCGGGGGCTCGCCACGGTCAGCTCGTTGCGGGGTGAGACGAGCGCAGTTTGCCCAGGGATCGGCCGGATCATTCCCTGGCGGCCGCCCGTCGACGCATCGGTGCTCGCCGCTTGAGCCAGGGTGGCGAGCGCCCGCTCGAAGATGTCCGGGTTCCCGGCGCCGCGCGGCTCGGCGATGGTCGTGCGCTCGGTAACGACCTGCTGAGCGCCAGCCCGCGTGATGAGAATGGCGCGCGAGCCGCCATCGGGAATCACGCCGTCACCGACGAACATCTGCTCGCCGATCGAAGCCGGCGCGGGTGCCTGTTCTCCATGCCTGACATCCACGTCGCCTTGGACGCGAATGACGAGCGCAGCGGGCTCGTTCTGCGCGGCCAGCGGCGCAGCCACGGCGAGCGAAAAGACGCCGATTCCGATGAGCCTTCTCATACAACCTCCGACACGATGTGGGCCGGGCTGGAGCGCGACCCCATTGTTTCAATGTCTTACTTTTCGGTCCTGTGCACCACGAAATCCCAGTCGGGTGGCGGCGGGGACGCGATGTGGGCGTCGCAGCGCTCTGCGTACAGCGCGCTCGGTCCGTCGTCCGGACAGGCCGCCACCGCGGCCTTGAAGTGCTCCTTCGCGCGAGCCCATTCGTGGTTCTTGTACGCCGCCATGGCCCGTTCGTACTCGAGAAGCGCAGCCTCCTTGTCGTCAGGAAGCTCGACGCCCGTCAACTCCAAGAGCTCATACACCTTCACGGGCTCTTCCTTGCCCTTCACGGCGATGTAATCCAGCTCACGGACCCGGTAGCGGCTCGGGTCGCCGGTCTCGAGCGTGACCTGCGACACCATGGTCAGGGTGTCGTAGGTCTTGTTGGCGGGCTCGAGTCGCGCGGCCAGGTTGACCGCGTCGCCGATCGCCGAATAGTCGAAGCGCGCGCTTCCGCCGACGTTTCCCACGACGACCTCGCCGGTATGCACGCCGATGCGGACTTCCATCGTCTCGTGGTCGGGTCGCTCCACGCTCCAACGTCGGTTGAGCTGCTCCATGTGTCTCTGCATGACGATTGCCGTCCGCATGGCCCGGTCCGCGTGGTCCGGCACGTCCTCCGGAGCGTTCCAGAAGGCCATGATGGCGTCGCCGATGTACTTGTCGAGGGTGCCCTGCTCCTCCAGCACAATCGCCGTCATGTTGTCGAGGTACTCGTTGAGGAGTGTGAGCAGCTCCTCCGGCTTCATGCGCTCGGACATCTCGGTGAAGCCTCGGAGGTCCGAGAACAGGATCGACAGCGGCCGCGACTGGCCGCCAAGCTTCAGGGCCGCGGGGTCCTGCGAGATGCGATTGACGACCTCCGGCGACACATACTTCCCGAAGGCGCCCTTGATGAAGCGCTTCTCCCGTTCTTCTACGACGGCGACGTACGCGACCGATCCGCCGTAGGCGAAGAGTCCCGAGAGGAACGGGGCGCCGACCGGAACCCACGTGAACCGCTCGCCGAGCGAAAAGAGCTCTGCACCCGGCAAGTAGACGACGCCGGCCCACGCCCACCAGGCATAGAGCCCGGTGCCGAGGAGGGCCGTGACGAAGGCCGCGCCCCCCCAGCCGGCCCCCTTCCAGAAGGCGGTCCCGCCTGCGATCAGCCCGACGATGAGCAAGAAGAGGAGTCGCGGGAGCGTACCCATCGGCTTCACGTACTCGCCGTCGAGCATGTTCTGCAGCGCGTTGGCGTGGATCTCGACCCCGTACATCCAGCCGTACGGCTCGGTCACGCCTGCTGTGCCCTCCTCACCGGACGCCAAATGCGTGTACGAATAGAAGGGAGTCCGGAATCGGTCCTCGCCGTGAAAGCCGGTGCCGAGCAGCACGACCTTGCCCTTGAAGAGATCCGGCAGGAAGCGCGCGATGTCCGGTGTGGTACCCGAGGCCGAAGCCTGGAACGTGCCGGGAGGCCCTTCGGCGTCGACATTCGATGGCGGACCCACGTAGCGGATACGGAACGGGATAATTGAGCTGCCCGAGGTGCCCTCGCCTCCGAACCAATCGGCGGGGACCGCTCCGAATGCATCAGGCAGGCCTGGGAGAGTCATCCGTCCCGTACCGCGCGCCTCCCGAAGCAGAGAGTCGCCGTCGAGATCGTGGAAGTGCGCGTACATCGCGAGGGCGAAGGAGGCCTCGAGCTCTTGCCCCGAGCGAACGGCCAAAGTGCCGTCGCGAAACGTCTCGAAGGACGAGGGCAGCTCAGCCGATCCGACTCCCGCCGCGACCTCGGCGAAGAACGGATGCGGTGGGCTCGCGACCGGACCCTCGTCCGTCTGCTGCACCGGCGTGACCAGGATCACGTTGCCGGCGCGCTCGATGGCGTCGCGCAGGAGGTCGTCTCCACCATCGATCTCGTTGAGGCCGGGGAAGAGTCGGTCCAGAAACACGTCGACGCCGATGGTCTTCGCCCCCGAAGCCGACAGCGCGTCGATGAGCTCGGCCAGGTGTGCGCGGGGAAACGGCGAGATCCAGGCCCAGCCCATATCCGGGTCCATCACGGTGAGCTCGTCGAAGAGGACGAGGGCGATGTCGCTCTCACGCTCCCCCACGCCGGCTTGGAACGACTCGGGGGTGGTCTGCTGCCGGAGGTCCAGCGTGAAGTCCTCGAACTGCTGGACACCTGTCGCTCCACCAGCCGCGTCGAACGCGACCGCCAAGACGACGGATGCCGCCACGATCACCGCCAGAGCGAGCGCCCGCGTGTATCGCTTCACAGTGCGCCCCCGGTCACCGCGGGCGAGGAGGCTCCCACGAGCCCGTGGGAGACCACGACATCAGTTGGTGATGTCGTAGACGATCGACGCCGTCCCCCAGGTGTCCAAACGCACTGCCCCGTCGATCTCACCGGCGATGGCCTTTAGGGCGGCCGCCACCTGTGCTGCGAAGGCTGCACCTCCGAACGCGTAGTCCTCGCCCGAGGGAATCGCGATGTCTAGCGGCTCCGACGTCACGAATGCCCGTACGAGGCCGGTTCCAGCCGGCTCCTGGGCCTGGAAGAGCAAGTCCCCGTTCGGGTCCGGATACTGGAACCGCTGGCCGGCGCGCACACGGATCGAGGCCGTTTCCGCATTGGGCAGCAACATGGCCACCGTTCCGTCCGTGCCCAGATCGACGAGCGTCAGGTAGCCGTCGCGCTCTGACTCGATCGCGAAGCCGATCTCCTCGCCCAATCCGAAAGACGTCCCTCCACCCAGCAGTTCGAGGTGTACTCCGAAGCCCTGGGTGGGGTTGTCCATGTCGCCCAGGTACTTCGACGCGGCTTCCTTGCGAAGCGCGTCTGCAAGCCTGGAGATGCCGGTCTGGTCGACGCCCAGGTCGGTGTGACGAGCAAAGCCGTCGGAGCCGACCACCCGCAGCTGGTCTCCTCCGCGGCGTACGATGAGGTGCGCGAATGCATCCTCGTTCTCCACGAGCCTGATTTCATCAGAGCCCGACAACGCGGACCTCAGGCCCGCGACGATCCGACTGTCCACGGCAGCCACGTTGACCAGCAGCGGGCTCACCGAATAACGGAACGCGACCAAGCGAGCCTGATCGCCAGCCCGCACGGAACCGGATGTCACGTTTGCGACCGTGCTACGCTGGCCGACGGACGCCACCACGAGTCGCGCCCCGGACTCGGTCTCCAAGACCGACCCGGCGGTGACTCCAAGAGCGAGTCCCGCCGCGAGCTGAGCCACGCTCCCCGAAACACTGGTGACGGGAAGAGCCATCTCGTTGGCCCGGGCGCCGCCCTCGACGAAGAAGAGCGGCTGGTCCTTGAGCGCGACGTCCTCCGACAGGTACGGATCCTGCTGGAACCGGTTCCTCTTCAGGGCCTCGTGCGCGGCGTCGAAGGCCTCCTGGTACGTCGCGGTAGCCGGAGCCTTCCACAGTTCGCGCACGAGGAAAGTCGTGAACGCTCCGCCATGGAACGACTCCGAACCGTCCGTGGCCGGGAAGAACGCGTCGACGGCGACCTGATGGGGCTGGGCCGCGGCGAACTCCAGCACGCGTGTCTGTGTGGCGTCGAAGCCAGTCGCGTCCTCAGCTCCCGGGAGGGCTCTACGTGACGCCGTGACCGGCCGCTCGACAGCCGATATGTCGCGCGCGAGAAGTCGACCCCGACTGAATGGTGTGACGTCGCGAGTACCCGTGCCCGAATTACAGTTGTCGAGCGTCACGACCACGTTGCTCGTCCGCAACATTCCGAGCCACTCGTTGAACGTGTCGTCGCTGATGTCGTTCTCAGTGCTCGTCGCCAAGACGTCAGCCGGTGCGAGGGTTTCGTCTAGCCCGTCGTCCTCGTCACCAGATTCGTCCCACATTTGCGACCCGTGCCCGGCGAAGAAGATCGTCACCTGGTCCTGGGGCTGTGCGTTGCTCGCGAGCCAGCCCGTGATGCTCTCCTCGATGGCCGCACGCGTGGCGTCGCGGCTGAGCAGGAGCCGGATGTTCTCCTCCGGTACCCGGAACTTCATGACCAGAAGGTCCCTCACGCTGCGAGCGTCGTGCTCGGCGCCCGGCAGATCCCCGCCTTCGACGTCGCCGAAGTTGATGTAGTCGGTGATGCCGACCAACAGCGCCCAGTGCGTCGGCGCGGGTTGTTTCGCGGGTCCAAAGGCGAGCAGTGGGAGAACCGCAGCCACCGCCGCCACCGATGCAAGTCTTCTCACGTCCCACTCTCCAGCGGTATGTCGATCTCCTCGGCGGCCGCGTCAATCATGACGCTGCTTCCCCGAGAGAGAGCTTCGTCACGCACGTCCGCCACGATCCGGTCCAGTTCCTCGTCGGTCCTGTTGGGGTCATGGTGGAAGAAGAGCAGTCGCCCGACTCCGCCCTCCTCCGCGAGCCTCACGGCCTGCGAGAAGGTCGAATGCCCCCAACCCACTCGGTACGCGTACTCCTCGTCCGTGTACATCGAATCGTGGATGAGCAGGTCCGCGTCACCCACGAAGTCGACGATGCGCTTTTCCCAGCCGGCGCCGAGATCATACATGTCGCCCTCCAACTCGTTGTCCGGGACCAGGCAGATGGTCGACTCACCCACCGTGATGCGGTAGGCGAGGACGAAGGACGGGTGCCTGACCCGCATCACCTCCATGCGAACGTCGCCGAGTTCGTAGGCGCCCTCGTTGAGGTGCTCGAACTCCATCTCCGCTGCGACGACGCTGAACGGGATCGGGAAATAGATCGGGCCCATCTGTCCGGCGAACAGGTTCTGGACGTCGATGTCCTTTTGCTTCGGCCCAATGACCTTGATCGAGTCCTCAGGGTCGTAGAGCGGAGCGAAGAACGGGAAGCCTTGGATATGATCCCAGTGAAAGTGCGTGAGGAAGATGTGGATCGTGTCAGGGCCCTTCTCCACGACGTCGAGGCCGAGCGGGCGGATGCCGGAGCCGGCGTCGAAGATGAGGCGGGCGCCGCCGTGGCGAAGCTCGAAACACGTCGTGTTCCCGCCGTACCGCACGGTTCCAGGACCTGGTGTCGGGATGGACCCGCGGGTGCCCCAGCAACGGAGGCTCACGCCCTTGGCCTGGGTCAGCGCCTCCACGGTCGCCGGCTGGGCTCGAGTGACCGGGTCCAAAGGATAGGAGCTCCAGGAAAGGGGTGTGGCGTCGCGACTGGCGATTCAACCAATGTACGTGGGGGAACGTCGAGGTCGCGAGCACTTTTACGGGTCGAAGGGTCCCCAGGATCCGGGGCCGTAGGCGATTCTCGCGGCTCCGAGTCCCAGCGAGTAGCTTTTCTGACAGCACCATCCACGCCCGAGGTCTCTTCGAGGCACATGGAGTCACACCACACCTCAGACGTCGACGCCGACGCGGCTGACTCCCTCACGCAAGACCAGGTGAGGGAGAAGCTGCGTCAGGTGGCGCTATTCGATGGGCTCGGGGGTGGAGATCTCGAGGAGATCCTGCGCATTTCCGAGTCGGTCCTCGTCGAGGCGGACGAGTACGTCTTCGAGGAGGGCGATCGCGGCGATCACTTCTTCATCATCGTTCGAGGCGAGATCGAGCTCAGGAAGGTCTCAGGCGGCGGGATGAAACGACTTGCGCTGCTGCGCTCCGGCCAAGCCTTCGGAGAGATGGCCCTGCTCAACCAAACGCCCCGGTCCGCTTCCGCGTTCGCCGTGGTCGACACCTATATGCTTTCGGTCTCCCGCGACGCCTTCGGAGAGATCCTCGGAGGGGATTCGCTCGCGGTACGGTTGCTCCGAAATCTGTCCAAGGCGCTGTGGGCCACCTCGGTGCGACTCGCCGCCAAGCAGGCCCAGCAGGTCCGGTCCGACACACCCCACGAGGCGCTTGCGGACTTCAACAGGTTGCTACGGACAAGGCTGCTCCCCCGGGTGACGCCCAGGGTCAGCGGATTCGACCTGGCCGCATCGACGCTCACACCGCGGCAAGGGGTGGGTTCATCTTCTTGGGACTGGTTCCTCATGACAGACGGGCGACCGGTATTTCTCGTCATGAAGGCCGATCGCGCCGATATCTTTTCGGCTCAACGACTTGCGATGTTGCGCACGCTCCTTCGCAGCGCGTCGGCAGAAGCGCATGAGTCCCTGGGCGCTTTGCTGACCCGGGTCAGCCGGGGGCTGCGGTCGGGGTGGGTCGATGGCCTGTCGGGCTCGGTGTCTTGTGGGTTGGTGGCCTTGGCCGAAGGAAGCGCAGAGTGGGTCGGGGCGGGAAGCGTTGCGGGCATGGTCGTCCGGGCGGGGGGTGCGAGTAAGGATCTCAACCGGGGCACGCCAGCCGCGGGCGAGCGGCCCGACTACGTATACGAGTCGACCGTGGTGGACCTCGGCGCTCGGGACAAGGTGATCTGTATCTCGGAGAGCCCGCCGAACCTGGTCCAGCTGGTCACATCCGTGCTGACAGGCGGGTACACATCGAGTTCTCGGGACGCCCTCTCGAAACTGTTCGGGCGCTTCAGCCACGTGCCGGCCGGACCCGCTGCCGGCGACGACCTCACCGGTGCGGTCATCACTTGCACGAAGCCGTCCCTCTAGGGCTGCGCGGCACGAAGCGGTTCCTCTGGGGATAGGAAGCCCATGCCGATTACCGAGAAGCAGGTCCGCGACGCGCTGAAAGGCGTGAAGGACCCAGAGCTACACCTCGACCTCGTCGTGCTGGGCCTCGTCTACGACATCGAAGTTGAGGAAGACGACGTCAAAGCCACGATCTCACTGACGTCTCCCATGTGCCCCGTAGCGGGGCAGATCGTCGAGGACGCCAAGCAGGCCATCGAGGGCGTAGAGGGCGTCAAAAGCGCCACCGTCGAGCTCACCTTCGACCCTCCATGGACGCCGGAGCGCATGAGCCCACTGATCCGGGCCTCGCTGGGTCTTTAGGGGCGCCCCTAGCGAAAAAAGCACCGGCACCCTCGCGGGGCCGGTGCTTTCGTCACTTCGGAACGTCGATGTTGGTCAGTTCACGACCAGGTCGACATCCTCGAGGAAATCTCTGAGCGGGTTCGCGACGGCGACCGCCCTTTCGCGAATCGCCTCCACGAGGGCCGGACGCTTCGAGTCGCCGACCAGATGTCGCACGACAGCACGACCAAGGTGGTCGTCGGACGCCTCGGCGGCCTGGTGGTACTCGGCATACCGCATGCTCACGCGCTCTTCGAACTTGGGCAGTTGCTCCGAGGGCGTCCCGTTTTGGACCATGTCCTCGAACACAGCTTGGTGCATGGCATCTAGGCCGCTACGGATGAGCTCGTCGGGGGCGCGTCCCATGAAGGCGAGTTGCGCGCCGCGTGTGTGTGCCCACATGAAGAAGATGAGCGTCTCTTCGGCTGTGCGACTCGAGGCGGCTTCGTCGTCGTATAGTGCGTCGACGTCGGGTAGGGGCGTCTCGACTCCATCTTCATTGGAGAGGAAGTCGGAGAAGCTCTCCCATACCAGGCGGGCGAGGCTGTCTGCCAGCTCGGCAGGCGTCATAGTCTGTGGCGGCCTGAACTCGCGGGTATCGTCAATGAGGGTGGTTTGCACGGTCGGATTCCCCAGGATCCTTGGTTGATGTAACATCAATTCGGAGCATGGACCATACAGTGTCAAGGTTAACGATTCTCTTCCATCCGACCCGATCGGCCGCCCGAGTGGCCTCGCTCGCCAATTTTGCCCGCAAAATCGGCGTCCGCGCTGGGTTTTTGGCCCTCGTCGCGATCCAGACGGCGTGTGGGTCTGGTTTGGAGTCCATTCCGCCTCCCCGACCGGTGATCATCTACTCGGGTGCTCGGCTGAACGTTGACCGGGAACGAATGCAGGAGATCAATCGGTGGGTCAGCGCCGAGGATCTCAACATCCGAGACGATCCTTCGTTCTGGGTCTACGACGAGCTGGTCAGGGCCGAAGTGTACCCCTGGGAGAACATGCGACTCCAGGCCGACAGCGTCTGGGTCACGATCCCCACGGCGTACCCGGACGCCCGGCTCCCCTTCCACATCTACGGACACCTCCACCTCATGACCCGCATGGGCCGGCAGGAGGAGTGGCTGCCCGAGGCGCCCGATGCGGTCGGATATGACCTGGAGCGAGCGATCGTGGCGCGAACGGCCGATGCGTGGATCCTGGGCAGGACCGTCTTCGGCACATCCCCGTACGGTCCACTCGACGAACTGGCTTACGCCAAGGAAGCGGGTTTCTTGGACGCGCTGATCTTCACGGCGCGACCCGACGACTTCGCCGTCAGGCGGGCCGAGTGGGCACGCGCCAACCCGGGCGAGATGGCACGCTACCGTGAGTGGTTCCTCGACACCTTCAGCCGGGAGCCACCCGGGCTACGACCGATTTGAGGCTGGGTAACGCGGCTATGCCGCGCAGCGCGGCTATGCCCCGGTGACCTCCCACCGAAGTCCCACCGGGCCGCCGTCGTCGAGCTCGTCGATCTGGACGTCTACGCGGCCGGTTCGCATCAGCCGATCGGTGCTCGGCTTCCCGCCGAAGACGGCGAACCCGGTGACGCGAAGCCGGCATTGCCCGCCCTCGGGTGACGTCGCCACCAGCTCGGCCCCCTTCAAGGTCGAAATGGACGGGGCTTCACCCGACTGCAGTCTAAGGCGTAGAATACGGCCGGAATGCGGGGCGTCCATGGCGTCGAGAACGCGGAAAACGACGACGCCTGCAGTGGTGCTTTCAGTAGCCATGAGGGGAACGGTATCGAGATGACCGCCTCCGCGGAAGACGCCGAGCGAAGCCAACTGGAGCTGTCCCCCGAGGAGATGCTGGCGCTCGCGAGTCGGGCCTCGGAGCTGCTCGTTGCGCGCATCTCCGGCCTCTCTGCCGACCCACCGTGGCGAGGTGGGACGAGGGAAGAGCTCGAGCCCCTCCTGAGGAGTGCCGCGCCCGAGCAGGGACGTCCGGCTCGTGAGGTACTCGACTTCGCGGCTCGCGAGATCCTGCCCAGGGCCAGCCGTGTGGACCATCCCCGCTTCTTCGCGTTCGTGCCGTCCTGTGCCACGTGGCCCGGTGTGCTCGCCGACTACATGAGCAGCGGGTACAACGTCTTTCAGGGCACCTGGCTCGGCGCGGGCGCGCCCAGCCTGATCGAGTTGGTCGTTCTCGACTGGTTCCGCGAGTGGGTGGGCTATCCCGAGACCGCGAGTGGCTTGTTCACGAGCGGGGGTTCGGCCGCCAGCCTGGACGCTTTCGTCGCAGCTCGGGAAGCGGCCGGCGGACCCGAACGGCCGTCGGTCTACATGAGCGACCAGAGCCACACGGCCCTCAGCCGCGCAGCCCACATCGTAGGCGTCCGCCCGGAGTACGTCCGCAAAGTGAAGAGCGACGGACGCTTCCGAATGGACATGGCGGAACTCGCCCGCGCCGTGGCGGAGGATCGGGCGGACGGGCTCACGCCGATCGCCGTGTGCGCCAACGCGGGTGCAACCAATACCGGAGCGGTCGACCCGATGCCCGAACTGGCCGACTTCTGTGAGGCCGAGTCGATCTGGTTCCACGTCGACGCGGCCTACGGCGGCTTCGCGGTACTGACCGAGCAAGGGAAGGCGCTCCTCAGGGGGATGGAGCGGGCGGACTCCATCGCCATGGATGCCCACAAATGGCTCTTCCAGCCGTTCGAGGCAGGATGCCTCATGGTCAAGGATGTCCGCCGCCTCGAGTCCGCGTTCTCCGTGGAGCCCGAGTATCTTCAGGACACGCAGTGGGGCCCGGGCCACCCGAATTTCGGGGACCGAGGGCTCCAGCTGAGCCGCTCGTTCCGGGCGCTGAAGGTGTGGATGTCCATCCAGACCTTCGGGGTCGCCGCGTTCCGGCGCGCTGTGGCGAAAGGGATGGAGCTGGCCGAGCGGGCGGAGGTTTACGCCATCGAGTCCGAGCTGCTTCAGGTCGCGAATCCGGCGTCGATGGGCGTCGTGTGCTTTCGCTTCAACCCGCGAGATTCCGGGCTGTCGAACGAGGAGCTCGAGGCCATCAACAAGGCGGTTCAGGCCAAGGTGATCTCGACGGGCACGGCCATGACGTCGTCGACCCGGCTGCGTGGCCTCTACTCTCTGAGGTTCTGCATCCTCAATCACAACACCGAGTGGACCCATGTCCGTGAGACCCTCGAGGCGATCGAGCGCTTCGGACAGGAAGAGCTCGCCAATTGAGTGAGCCGGAGCCGCGTCTGAAGCCGACACGGCCGCCAATGCCCCCAGCTGTGCGTCGGATCGCGGGCGCGAGCGTTGTGCTCTTTTGGGTGGTCCTCCTCATGCTGACGTACGTGGCCGGGCTGTCGCTGCTCGACGGCGTGCTCCTCGCGGTCCTGCTCGTCGCCGTACCGGGGCTGTCGGTTGCCCAGCTCCCACTCATCGAAGACGCACCGCTGGAGCGGCTCCCCGCGTACTGGAGCTCCATTGCGACGCTCTGGCTGCTGGGCACCGCCGGCTGGTTCGTCGGAACGCGGGAGGGCGGCGCCGGGGCGATCGGCTTGGTGCGGACTCCATGGGTGCCACTGGCGCTCTGGACCGTCGGCCTGACACTCGGGGGGCTCCTCACCATCCTCGTGTTTCGCCAGATCGGGGTGGTGGCCGGCATCGGTGAGAGTCCCATGCTGCGCCAGCTGCTACCACGCACGCACGAAGAGCGACACGCGTTCGGCGTGCTGTCGGTCGCGGCGGGCTTCGGTGAGGAGATCGCGTATAGGGGGTACGCCATTCCAGTGCTCGGGCCCCTCTTGGGTGTTTCCGGTGCGGCCGTCCTGACGTCGGTGGTCTTCGGTGTGCTCCACGGGTACCAGGGCGCGTTGGGCATCCTCCGGACCGGGGCGATGGGGGGCATGCTGGCCTGGGGCTTCCTGTCGTCCGGCAGCCTGTGGCCACCGATCATCGCTCACACGCTGATCGACCTCGTCGCGGGACTGTGGCTGGGCGACAAGCTCTTGTCACCTGAACACGCTCCAAGTGTATCGGAGCCCGACATCTCTCCTCTCGAGCCCTGAGCCTCACCCTCCATGGAAGTCGACCTTGCACTGCTTGCCGACGCTGCCACGATCGACGGTTCGGGGAAGCTGAACATCCTCGGGATCTTCGACCGCCTGACGACGTCTTCGTTTCCGACACGGCATCCCCGCCTGAGCCTCGTCCTGCGATTCGCTGCGGGGCTTCAGGAGGTGGGAAAGCACGAGGTGGGCATTAAGCTCAAGGCCCCTGACGGCAAGGAGCTCGTGCGCATCGACGGAGAGATGAACCTGGCGCCGGGGCCGAGCGGATCCGGGGGAGCCATTCTTGTGCCTCACGTATTGAACATGGACGGGCTGATCTTCCCGGCGGCGGGGCGCTATGCGTTCGACGTCAGGGTCGATGGTGAGCACCACGTCACGATTCCCCTCACGGTTCATGGGCCGGAGTCGACCGCGCACGCCTGAGGTCGCGGGCGAGGTTAGGCTTGCAGGAACCGAACCGCCGTCCCTAAGTAAGGGATAGAGACACCTGGCGCAGGATATTTCAGTGATCCTTCACTTCAACTACGAAGAGATCCAGGCCCTGAGGGCTGGGGCCCGCTCGTACTTGGGGGATGTGCGTGCACCATCCTCCTCGGCGGTCCTCGCGCCTGCGGAGGGCCGAGCCCGTGTCGAAGCGCTTCTTCCGCGGTTACAAGGGGACCTCTCATTCTCCACACTCGGGGAGCTCCGCGCGGTTCAGGGCGCGGTCGAGTCTTTGGTCGAGAGCCTGCGGATCCTCATGGAGACGACCGTGCTGGCGACCCACGCCGCCGATGAGGACGCTGTGTCGGCGTACTTCGACTTCGCTCACGGACTCACCGTGTCGAATCGCATCTCTGATATAGCCGCCGAGATGGAGGCGATGATCGAGCTGGTGACGGGCGAGCCACCGTCCGCCGAAGCCGCTCGAACATTCCGGTTCCCGGACTAGATCCGGTGGATGCGTCGAGCCCGAAGCCGGGCTTCGAGGAAGAGGCCCTCCCCCAACTCGACGCGGTGTACCGGTTCGCGCTGCGGCTGACAGGCTCCGCCGCCGAGGCCGAGGACCTGGTGCAAGAGACCTTCCTCCGTGCCTTCAAGGCATGGGACCAGTTCGAGCCGGGAACCCGAGCGAAGAGCTGGCTGTTTACCATTTGCCGGAACGTGTTCCTGAGGGGGAGAGAGCGTTCAAAGCGTCATGACGAGATTGTCTCGGAGTCCGCCGACCGCTCCGGTCCGGGGCCCAACCCGATCAATCCAGTTTGGGTATCCACGCTCGGGGTCGATCCGGAGGGTGACTTCTTCGGTTCGATCGTCGACGATCGGATTCTGGAAGCCA
>JAOTVA010000152.1 GCA_029863645.1 Gemmatimonadota bacterium | reverse complement strand
TGGGGCCGGAAGTGCCCGCCCGGAACCGGCTCCCGAGCGGGGAGTCGGAGCCGAAGTGTGTGCGAGCGAAACTCTCGTTGACCAGGGCTACGTCCACGGAGCTCCTGTCGTCCTGATCGTTGAACGGTCGGCCGTCGACCACCTCGACCTCAGCACCTCGAAGTAAGCCGGCGTGACGTACGTGAAGTACGCGAGCGGCTGGTCTCGCTCCTCGGGATAGACGGCACCCTCCAGCGCGAGACGGGACATGGCTGATCCCGTCGCTGGCAGGCTCGTGGTGAGCGCAGCTGCCTCCACGCCCGGCTCGGCCGAGAGATCCTCCACCAGCCGGTCGTAGAATCGCCAGCTGGACTCCGGGTCCGGGTAGTCGGTCTCGAATAGACCGAGTCGAGCGGTGAAGATTTGGTCCCGCTCGAATCCCATATCGAGGGAGCGCAGGTTGATCACGCTCTTGACCATCATGCCCGCCGACACGAGGAGCGCGCACGAGAGCGCGATCTCGCCGATGACGAGCGCAGTGCTGAAGCGTCCCATGCGCAGGCTCGACGTGCCTCGGTTCTCATCCTGGAGCACCTCGTGCAGCTTGGCGCCGGAGGCCCGAACGGCGGGCAACGATCCTGCGGCGAGCGCGGCGAACCCGGTGATTGCGAGCGTGAAGAGAAGGGCGGGCGCATCCAGGCGGACGTCGATCCAGTACGGTTTCTCGATGTCGAGAATGGCGGCGTTGAAGGCCTCGACGCCGAGGTACGCGAACGCGACGCCCAGCGTGCCGCCGAGAACGGCGATGAGCCCCGCCTCCACGAGGAGTTGCCGCACGATTCTGCCGCGGCCGGCTCCCAAGGCCGAGCGGACCGCCACCTCCCGTGACCGCACGGTCGCGCGCGCCAGAAGGAGGTTCGCCACGTTGAAGCACGCGACCAGCAGTACTCCGAAGACCGCGAGGAGCATGGTCCACAGCGCTGCGACGATGGCGGGCGGCATGACCGCCTCCTCGTAAGCCTGTACCCAGACGGAAGCCCCTTCGTTGGTCTCGGGATACTCGGCGGCGACGCGGGCGGCGATCTGGTCCATTTGGACGTCGGCCTGCTCCACGGTGACGCCCTCGAGCAGCCGGCCCACGATGCCGACTCGGTTCGTGCCTCGTTGAGCCTGGAGTGGGTCGATGCCCAGGGGAAGCCAGATGTCTTCCTGGAAGGGGAAGTGGAAGCCCTCGGGCATGACACCGATCACGGTTGCCAGGCGTCCGTTCACCCGGATGCTCTGGCCGACGATGTCCTGGTCGCCTGCGTAGCGGTTCTGCCAGACGTCGTAGCCGAGTATGATCACGGGCTCGCCCGGACCATCGCCCTCAGACTGGTTGAAGACTCGGCCCATGATCGGCACGCCGTCGACCTGCTCGAACAGGTTCGCCGAGACGAAGGCGCCGTCGAACCTCTCGGGTGGGTTGCCCTCATCGGCGACGTTCACTGTGCCCTGCGAGTAGGCGGCCAGCCCCCTGAACGAGGTCTGCTCCTCCCGCCAATCGAGAAGGTCCAGGTAGGGTACGCCGTTGCCGCGTTCGCCCGCCGCCACGATTTCTTCAGAGAGCGACGCCAGCTTCGTGCCGCGGTCGAAGTCCAGGCCTCGAATCACCGATCCGTACACCGTGCTGAAGGTGTGCGTGGTGAGCCCGACACCGAGCGCGATGGTGAGCACGGAGACCACGGTCAATCCCGGGGTCTTCACGAGCATGCGGATCCCGTACTTCACATCCGTGAGGAACGCGTCCATGGGGCCTCGGTCGTCTCAGGTCTCTGTCCTGTCTTTACGCCCGTGTCAGTCTGTCGGTTTCAAGGGTGTGGCGCACAGTGGGTTGACTTCATAGGCCCGTCCATTGCCTCCCCACCCTCCCGTAGCATCCACAAGGAGGACGTAGGTCGGGCAAGGCCGTGCGGGAGACACTCGGGTTCTTGGCGGTGGTCGCGTCGTTGTTCGGGGTTCGAGGCCCTGGCGGGGCATAGGCCGGAAACTCAGGCGGGATCTGGGTGTCCGGCTTTCTCGTTGCTCTGAGTTTTACCTCGAGAATGGGTCGTGACGCCCCAACGCACGCCCCGAGAACTCCGGTTGGGTCAGGGGAGGTGGGCGGGACCCAGGCTTAGAGAGCCGCACTCACACATTCTCTCGCTCCGATTTCGCTTGCCGCCCCGCGCTGCGGGTAGGATACTGCCCTCGGTCCGACCCTCTGAACCCGAGGACCGCTCGATGTCGCATGCCGTAACACGCTTGAAGGCCGCGCTCGAAGGGCGCTACGAACCGAGCCACAACTCGGCCAGGGACTCAAGAGAACAGCTGCCCACCTAACACCCGAACTCACAAACACTTAAGATAACTCCGGACCACTCAGCGTATATACTGCGCGCTAACTCTTAATCAGTAGGTCGTGCTCGAGATCAGCGCTGGAGGCGCTGGGCTCCGAGGACCCCTCGTTGTCTAAGATGGCAGCCGGAATCACCCACCTCGCCCGCTTAGCCAACCCACCCCCCGCCTGAGCCCCCAACCCATCGTGATCAGCCCCATCACCAGCGAGCTCAACGCCACCACGATCCCAACCGGCAGGTGGACCCTCCCCTCACGCCCCTGTCGCGCGAGCTGGTAGCGACGGAGGCAGTTCCGGTCGGCTAACGCGGTCGAGTCGCTGCGAGCCCTCTCGACCGTGCGAAGCACGGTGTCCCCGAGCGCGACCCCGGTATTCGCGCACACGGCGTCCCGGTCCACGCCGGCCATGTAGACGGCCGCGTAGACCCTGCCCGCGGCCCATCCGACGGACCCCACGAAAATGATCAGCACCCAAGCCGTCGCGATTCGTTGGCCAGTCTTGGACTTAGCTTTTGCCATGCCAGAAGATACCAGCGGAAGGGTGGCTTAACGGCGCAAAGCCCCCGCGACCGGTCGGCCGCGGGGGCTCTACAGCTCCTCAGGGAAGTCGGGTGCCGTCTAGTTGTACGACCCTCCGACGCTGCCGCTGACGCTACGGCCCCCGTTCACGCACACGGCGGTTTGCAGAGCGTCTCCGGTGGCGAAGATGGCATAGTCCACGCCCGTGCTGTTGGCCGGAATGCCCCAGTTGTTGTCCCAGCCTGAGAGGCCCGAGAAGTCGGGCATGGCGAACGAGATGCCCCCGGACTGTACGGCGGCGGTGGCGCCCACCGTCATGTTCCACGACCCGAACGAATAGTCGAAGTACGTGACCCCGTTGTACTCGACGGGCAGCGTGTAGTCGGCCATCAGCCGCAGGTAGCTCGTGCCGCCTGTCACGTCGCTGAGTGTCGGGGTCGGCACGTCGGCGGGCAGCGCAACGGATTGGTCCGCCATCGTCTGGAACGACTGCAGTACGGACTTCTGCATGTCGCCGGAGACGATGGCGACCCCGGCGACATGGAACTCCCCACTCGCCTGGTTGAGCGCGGGGGCGCTCCAGCCCGTGAACGACGCGGTGAGAGGCTCCGAGTGGAGCGGTGCAACCGCACAGGCCGCGCCCGCCGAAGTCGTCGCGTAGGACATGCCGACGGCTCCCAGCTCCCCGCCCACGAGCCCTGTGACGGTCATGGTCGCAGAGATCGGGTCGAAGCCGTTGGTCGTGAAGTCAATCGTGCCGATGTCGCCGCCGTCGGTGATGTCCTGGTCCCGCAGGATCAGCATGCGGTCCGAGCCCGCTCCGGCGTTGTCGGAGTACCCGATCAGATCCACCGCACCTGCCGGAACCTCCGTGATTCCGAAGATGCCGTCGAAGGGTTGAACGGTGAACGCCCCGCCCAGGGTGAGGTTCGTGAGTCCCACCTGACCGACGGTCGTCCCCGTGATGGCTTTGCCCGCCGAATCGCACGGGTCCTGGGCTAGCACCGCAAGCTCGGCCGTGGCGAAGTAGTCGACCGAAACGTCCGTGTCCGAAGAGAACAAAGTGACCGACGTCACGCCCACCGTGCTCGAGTTGATGGTGAACGTGTAGACGTCGTTGACACCCGTCTCCGTGGCCCAGGGCCCGCTCCCATCCTTGAGCGCCAGCCAGACCGGTCGCTGATCCGTGGGACACACGGAGAAGTCGACATTGAACTGCGTGCCGCCTGGTGCCGCCGTGACGGTGACGGAGAGGCCGGTCGTCGCATCCGGCTCGCCGGCAGACGTCCCCCGTATCGTCAGCGAGTACGTCCCTGCAGCGAGCGATCCACCCGCGTCGATCGTGAGCGCCGAGACCGCGCCTGCAGTCGTCACGGGATTCGGCGTCACGGTCAGGCCAGTAGGAGCACCCTCTACCGCGATCGTGACGTCGGCAGAGAAGCCACCGGTGCGCTGGATGTCCACGTCACGCGACGCCGAGGCTCCCTGCTCGAGTGTCACGGCTAAAATGCTGCCGAGCGTGAAGCCCGGTGCGGTCGTCACCGTCAGCGAATAGGCGGCCGTGTCCGACACGCCCGACCCGGACGCGGTCACCGTGCCCGAATAGACGCCCGGCGCGACCGCCGCACCCACGCTTACGGTGATGGGTGCCGTGAACGTATTCCCACTCTGCTGAATCGTCCCGACTGAGATGGTGACGCCCGCCGGCAACCCGGTGATCGCGAAGGTCGTGGTGCCACTGAAGCTCCCTCCGATCGTGGCCGTCCCGGTCACGACGAGCGATCCGCCTGGGTCGGTCGTTCCGGCTGACGGGTCGATCGAGATCGAAATCGTCGGCGGATCCGGATTCGTCGGGTCTCCGCCCCCGCACCCATAGAGTGCCATGACGGTGAAGAGAACGAGCAGTCGAGCGTGCCGACTGTATCGGAACACGGGTCCTCCTGGGACTAGGGCAGAAACGCGGGCGGCCAGGGGTCGAAGCCTACAGCTCGTTCGCCGCCGCGCAACCCGCGGTCGGGAGTCGGTTGGTCGGCATGTGGGGAGCTTCCGCGTCCCGTCACGCCGTCCAGCTCCTCCGTCCACGGTCCCGGAACCGCACCTCCACGTCGATCTCATGCGCGGAAAACGCATCCGGCATCAGACCTTCGGCAACGAAGACAATGTCCCGCTTGATGCGCCGGTGCCGAGGGGCGCTCAGAACGTCCTCGCTGCACAGCACGGGCACGTCGCCTTTGCGCGTGAAGGCATCACGCATGGGGTCCCACTCATCCGCGCAGACCACGCGCGCCTGGGTCAATCCCTCACGACCCGGCACGCTCGTCCACACTTCCCAGTTGCTCAACATCGTTCCATGGCCGCGGTTGACGATGTGAATCCGTCGCAGACCCAGGATGCGCGGCGCGTCGGTGGAGATGGGGAGCGCCCGAACGCTCGGCTCGTGCCCGTCGAGCGGCAGCGGCTCAATGATGGGCCGCTCGCGTTTGGCACGCGGCCAGACGCTCCGGAACCGCCTCCGGACGGCCCGGAGCAGCAACCTCACGGCCCCGCGACGAGCAAGACTGCGTCGAAGCCCAAGGTCAGCAGCAGCGTGCTCTCCACCGGATGCCCGAGCGCATAGATGTTACCCGTGTCCGTCTTGATGAGGATCACGCGCCCGGTGTCGAAGGAATCCTCCACGGGGCCGGTCGTGAACGTGGCGCCCAGGACATCGGCTTCCGTGATGTCCTCGAGCGTCACCCCGGGCAGGTGCGCGATCTCGACCGCCGTCGTCTCATTCACTCGGATGACGGCCTGAGGGTTCGCCGACGAATTGAACTCCACGTAGAGGTCCCAGCCCTGCTGTGTGGGACAGATTCCGAACGTGCACTCCGTGATGGTGCCGTCCTCCAGATTCGGCCTGTCCCGGCTGGCCCTCAGCGAATACGGACTGGACGCACCGGCCGTGCAGACGACGGACAGCGTCGCGTCGGCCGTCTCGCCGGCCGCGACGGTCGCGGTAATGCCGTCGACCGTGCAGTTCGACGCCACGTCCCCGAGGTTCACCTCGTAGGTCGCCGGGTCGAGCTCCGAGACCATGAACTGGTCGTTCGCGCCCATGGTGCCGGCGCTCGTTCCGTCGACGAGCACATCGTAGCTGTTGTCCTTCGCGAAGCCCGACGTCTCGGTCGTCACTGCGATCGATCCAGGAAGCTCGGGTTCCGTCCCGGGTCCGTCACTGGTTCCGCAGGCGAGGCTGCTCAGCGTAATCAGACCGATGGCCGCGAATGTCTTCGATTGCGACATGATGGATCCCCCTATGGCCTCCAGGCCGGCGACTCGTCGTCGGCCCAGTGGGTGGTGAGACGAACGGTGTTCGTCCCCGCGGTCTCGATGGTGTAGATGTCCCAGTTGCCCGTCCGATTGGAGTCGAAGACGAGCCTTCCTCCGTCGGGCGCCCAGGACGAGTCGAAGTCGGACCCGGGCTCGGTCGTGACCCTGACCGGATCGGAGCCGTCGACGTTCATGGTGTAGATGTCCTGGTTGCCCCCGGCACGGTCGCTCACGAACGAGATCCTCTCGGAGGCGCCGAACGGCACGAGGACTGTGCCTGGCGACGAGTCGAACGACGAGGGGTCGTTCGTGAGGTTCACGAGACCGGACCCATCGGAGTTCATGATCCACACGTCTCCGCTGCCCGAGCGTGTCGACAGAAAGACGATCCTCGACCCGTCCGCGAGCCATTCCGGCTCGGAGTCGACCTCCAGGTCGTTGGTCAGTCGCACCGGATTCGATCCGTCGGCATCCATCAGGTAGATCTCCGAGTCGCCGTCGCGGTCCGTAGAGAAGGCGAGTCGGCTGCCGTCGGGTGACCAGCTCGGGAACCGGTCGATGGCGGGGTCGTTGGTCAGGCGAATCACATTGGAGCCGTCAACGTCCATCACGTAGATCTCGGTATTCCCGTCACGAGTGGACGCAAACGCGATCTTCTCGCCGTCGGGCGACCATGCAGCATCGCCATCCGCGGCGGGATGATTCGTGATGTTGATCCCGTCTGAGCCGTCGGGGATCATCACGTAGATCTCTTTGTTGCCGTCGCGCTCGGACTCGAAGGCGATCAGGTCGCCCGTGAAGTCGAACGTGGAGTCCTCCCACAACTCGCCATCGGGCGGTTCTGTGGGGCTCTCGACGCACGCGGTGAACGCGCATGCGGCGACGGCTACGGCAATTATGTGTCTCGTTCTATGTATGGAAAGCATGTCTCCCCCCCAGGAAACGAACCGGACAGTCACTGCTGCGGCTACGGTGCCGGCGACCCTCCATCTGCTGCTTCGAAAATCGATACGGCCGGCACACCGTCGGCGCCCACGCCTACGAGTGTTCGGATCGCCCCGGACCGGTCGGCGAACAGCGCCTGTGTCGATCCGTCGGGCTCGAGGCCGAAGACCGCACGGCTGATGCCCTCTGCGTCGGCGAAGACCAGGTTCGTGGTGCCGTCCGGCAGATAGCCCAGCACGGCCCGCGGTCGGGCTTCGGGGTCGCTGATGGTGACGCCGGGTGAGCCGTCCGCGAGCACAGCCATGCGAATGCGCTCGCGGCCTTCTCGGTCGGACAGCGTGAGTTGGGCGCGGCCGTTGGTATCGGTCGCCAAACGGCCTCGCTCGATACCATCGGCGTCCCGCAACACGATCTCTTCGGTGGAGACGCTGTCCATGGCCCAGGCCCCGTCCATCGGCATGACCGTCCAGAGGGTCACGCCGAAAGTCACGAGCGTCGCGACCAGGCCGGCGCCGAGCAGACGAGTCATCCACGACCGTTCTCCCCGGGCCTCGAGCGTGGCGATACGACGCTCCAGGCGCGC
>JAOTVA010000151.1 GCA_029863645.1 Gemmatimonadota bacterium | reverse complement strand
GCTACATGGACATGTGGCCGATGATCCATGGCGCGCTGGCCATGACGTACGAGCAAGCATCTGCGAGGGCGCTCGTCCTGCGTCGCGACGACGGAGACCTCCTTACGTACGGCGACGGCGTGCTGCATCACTTCGCGGCCGCGATTCAGACCGCGGAGACCGCGGCGCTCAACCGCGAGCGCATCCTCCGGGACTATCTGGCCTTTCGCCAAGAGGCGATCGCCCTGGGGCGTCAGGGACCAGCGGAGTACGTGTTGACCTCCGAGCGCGACCCGGGCATGGCCGAACGGCTGGCGCAGCATCTCGCCCTGAACGGCATCGAGGTCTATGCGGCCGCAGAACCAGTGCGTATAGGCAACCGAACACTCCCGGCGCAGAGCGCCTTCATCATCCCCTCTGCGCAGCCAGCCTACCGCATGGTGCGCAATCTCCTCGACGCCGACACGGAAATGGACACGGCCTTCGTACGGCGGCAGAACGAGCGCCGAGCGCTGCGGCAGCCCGACGAGATCTACGACGTCACGGCTTGGAGCATGTCAGCGCTCTGGGACGTCGAGGTACTCACAAGCCAGAACGCCTCTGGCGCCGCGGGCCAGCGGCTCGCCGGCGAAGGACTTTCCACCGCGAACGCCTCGACGACCCCCGTGGCCGCAGCGACCCTACCTCCGGCCGTGGTGGGATACCTCATGCCCTGGGGGACGAAGGCCGCCGCGGCGACCGCAGAGGCGCTCCGCGAAGGCATTCGCGTGCACGCCGCGGGTGGGGCGTTCACGCTTGGTGACAGGGAATACGGCATCGGCACTGCGGTCGTGCGTGTGTCGGAGAACGGACCCGACCTCGCGCAGCGGCTGGCCACCATCGCGGCGCGCCATGGAGCCGAGGTCGTCCCGATCGACGATTCCTATGTACGCGAGGGCATCTCGCTCGGAAGCAACAGGACGCGCAGTCTGCGCGAGCCCCGCGTCCTCCTCCTCTATGACGAGCCGGGTTCGTCAGCCTCGGTCGGGTTCGCGCGCTACGTCCTGGAACGTCGCTACGGGCAGCGTACGTCGGTCGTGCGCACGTCCGCTTTGGGGCAGGTCATCCTCTCCGAGTACGACGTGATCGTCTTTCCGAGCGGCAACTACGGGTCGGCGGTCGGGTCAGGGATGGTCGAGCGCTTGCAGGCCTGGATGAGAGATGGAGGCACGCTGATCACGATGGCGGCCTCATCGCAGTGGGCGGCGGGGGAGAACGTCGGCCTACTCGCTACGACAACGGAGCGGCGCGGAGGCCGGCCCGCCGGAGAGGAGCCGCCCTCGGGGGGCACGCCTAATCAGCCCATCGACTATCTCGAAGCCATCGCACCGGAGGACGAGGCGCCGGAGAGCACACCGGGTGCCATCCTGCGTGTCATCCTCGACACAGATCACTGGCTCTCCGCCGGCACCGACGGCGAAATCGGCGCCATTGTCGAAGGCACGCGCATCTTCACCCCGATTCGCCTCGACGAGGGGACGAACGTGGGCCGATACGGCGAAGAGTCGGGCTTGGTGCTCGGTGGAATCGTGTGGGACGAAGCCGAGCCTCAGCTGGCCAACAAGGCCTTCCTCATGCATCAGCCGGTGGGGCGCGGCCAGCTCATCGCATTCGCTGAGGATCCGAACTACCGCGCGTATGCAGAGGCCACGGAGCTTCTCTTCATCAACGCCGTGCTGTTGGGACCGGGGAGATAGACGAAACATGCGGGTGAAGTTCTGGGGAACCCGAGGCTCACTGGCCAAGCCGGGACCGGACACGGTGCGGTATGGCGGCAACACCTCGTGCGTGTCGGTCGAGTCCGCGTCGGGTACCCAGGTCGTCCTCGATTGCGGGACCGGCGCGCATGCCTTCGGCCAAGAGCTCGTCGCGAACGGCGCTCCCATGCGTGGGCACCTTCTCATCAGTCATACCCACTGGGACCACATCCAGGGCCTCCCCTTCTTCGCACCCTTGTTCGTACCCGGGGGCGAGTGGGACGTCTATGGACCACACGGGCTCGGCGGGTCGCTGAAGGAGACGCTCGCCGGCCAGATGCAGTACACGTACTTCCCGATCACGCTCGACGCCCTAGGCGCGACGGTGCGGTATCACAACCTCGGCGAGGGCACGTTCCAGATTGGGGACATCCGCGTGCGGACGCGCTATCTCAACCACCCGGCGCTGACGTTGGGATACCGGCTCGAGGCCGACGGTGTCGCAATCGTTTATGCGTGCGATCACGAGCCGCACACGCCGGGGGCCGCGCAAGGTACGGAGCCCATCGGCGGACAGGACCAGGCCCACGCAGCGTTTTTGGCCGGCGCGGACCTCGTGATTCACGACGCGCAGTACACGTCAGACGAGTATCCGAGTAAGCGAGGCTGGGGGCACAGCACGCACGAGTATGCTGTCGAGGTATGCAGGTCCGCCGGAGTCGAACGTCTGGCATTCACGCACCATGATCCGCTGCGCGGAGACGATGCGCTCGACGCATTGGTGGACTCGTTCAGAGCCGAGGTCGGAGCCGGCCCCCCGGTCGAGATCTTCGCGGCTGCGGAAGGCCAGGTGCTGGAGTTGACGTGCGACAAGGACGCGTCCCCCTCTCCTGACGAACCCGTGAGGTCTGCACTCGATGGGGACTCGAGCGCCATGCGCGGTCCGATCCTGGTCGGGATGGCCGCGTCTCCATGGGCCAAACTGATCGCCGAAGCCGCGGCGGCGGAAGGCATCCACGTCGATGCCGTAGACCCTGAATCGATCTCATTGCGCTACGTGGCGGGCCACCCGGCCCTAGTCATCCTCGACGACTCGGCCCAGGGACGTGCGGCCTGCCGATGGATTCGGAGCCTCGATGACGACGACTCGGCGGACGTACCGATCATTCTCGTAGGTGCGGAGCGTGGCGACGACCCCGCGGTCACCGACTGGCTCGTCCACCCCTTTTCGGTGGAGTACGCCCGGGCCCGAATCCGCGCGTGGCTCGAGCGGACACCGCTTCGATGGGCCCGCCCGCCGCTGCCCGAGAATGAAGCTCAGCGCCTGGACGCGCTACACGGCCTGGACATCCTGGACACCTCCGCCGAGGACAGGTTCGACAGGATCACACGGCTCGCAGCCGCCCTTCTGGGCACCCCAGTGTCGCTCGTCTCTCTGATCGACGATGATCGCCAGTGGTTCAAGTCCGTGGTGGGGGTCGGTTTGCGCGAGGGCCCGCGGGAGTCGTCGTTCTGCGCGCACGCCATACTCGACCAGGGTCCGTTCGTCATTCCCAACGCGCTCGAGGACGATCGCTTCGCGGACAATCCCTTCGTCACGGGGCCACCGCACATCCGCTTCTACGCGGGGTGCCCGCTGGTCCTGCCCGATGGACACGGCATCGGGACGCTCTGTGTCCTCGATGACAAGGCGCGCCAGCTGTCGGACGATCAGCTGAGGCTACTGCGGGACCTCGCAGACATGGTCCAAGAGGAGTTTGGGCGGTTGGAGCGTGCGACGGCTACGGCCCCGTGATCGCCTGATAGGTCAACTGGCGTGCGATCGAGCCAACGGCGGGTCGACCACCGCCCGTTTGCTGAATCATGCCCACGAAGATCAGGTCCTCGACCGGGTCGATCCAGAACCACGTCCCGGCCGCCCCGCCCCAGCCGTACTCGCCAACCGAAACGAACTCTTTGCCCACCGCGTCGAGTACCACGCTGAAGTCGAGACCGAAGCCAACCCCCGGACTCAATTCAGGTCGATCGCGCGGCATCTGGTTGCGGGTCATGAGCGCCACCGTGGTCGGTGAAAGAACGCGAACGCCGTCCAACTCCCCGCCGTTGAGAAGCATCTGCGAGAAACGCATGTAGTCGGTCGTGGTCGACACCAAGCCGCCGCCGCCCGAGAAGAAGGTCGTGGGCTCGTGGAAGCTCTCGCACAAGAGCACGTCGGCCGCGCACGTGGGCGCGACGAGCGCTCCGTCCGCATCGTAGGTGTAGATCTGAGCGAACCGGTCGTGCTCTGCCTCCGGCACGTGAAAACCCGTGTCCGGCATCCGGAGTGGCCCGAAGATCCGCTCCTGGAGAAACGCGTCGAAGGGCTGACCTGAAAGCACCTCGACGAGGTAGCCCTGCACATCCACGGCAATACTGTAGTACCACTGGGATCCGGGCTGATGGCGCAGCGGCATCGCGCCAAGCTTGTCTACCATGTCGGCGAGCGTCTGATTCCTCGAAAGCGCGCCACGCGCGGAATAGAGGCTATCGGTAGGTCCTGGTGCCCCGATGCCGTATGCGAGCCCGGCCGTGTGCGACATCAGCTCGCGAATCGTCATCGGGTGATCGGCGTCCTCGAGCACCGGGCCGCCGGGACCCCACGATGCGGCGACCTTCAGGTCGGTGAACTCGGGAATGTAGCGCTGCACGGGATCCGATAGACGGAACTTTCCCTCCTCGTACAGCATCATGAGTGCCACGCCTGTGATCGGCTTACTCATAGAGTAAATCCGGAAAATGGCATCCTCCTCCATTGGAGTGCCGGCCTCGATATCGCCGTAACCGAACGTCTGGAAGTCGACGACTCGCCCGTGCCGTGCCACCATCGTCGTGATCCCCGAGAGCCGCCCCTCGTCCACGAGTGCCTGCATCGCGTCGTGAAGCCTGGTCAGGCGCTCCGACGACATCCCGACGTCTTCGGGCGCCGCACGCTCTAGAGCCGGCGTGCCCGCCGCGGCAACCCCAGGTTGCACCTCGCAGCCCGCCAAGAGCGCGAGTAGCGGGATGAGGCCCAGGTGCATCGACCGAGAGCGACGTAAACGCATGATGTGTCCTAGTTCGGATTCGCGAGCGTCCAGCAGCATCCTAGGATGAATCTTTCGACGAGGCTACGGGTCAGTCGCCATTCATCGATTGACGTCGTGCGTCGTCCAAACCACTCTGACCGGGCCGGTCCCACGACGGCGCCCGACACCCTTCTTGGAAATGCCATGTCCTCCCACCCGAAGGCCCCCGCCCACCTGGTCATCTTGGCTCTCGCAGCGTCCCTGACCGCCTGCTCCGCCCCTGCCCCACCAGCGTCGCTGGACGAGCTCGCCGACCGGGCACTCGCGGAGATCGACGGAGAGCTGTCGGTGCCCGGGCTTCGGGCGCCTGTCGAGGTCATTCGCGACGAGTACGGCGTGCCTCATATCTACGCTGAGAACGACCACGACCTGTTCTTCGCGCAGGGCTATGTGATGGCACAGGACCGTCTCTGGCAGATGGAGATGTGGCGGCGTTGGCACGAGGGTCGGCTCGCTGAAATCTTCGGGCCTGAGGCCCTCCCCTACGACCAGCGGACCCGACTGATGATGTACCGGGGACCGTTCGACGAGACGGAATGGACGAGCTATCACCCGGATGCGCGTATGCTCTTCACGGCGCACGCCGAGGGGGTCAACGCCTACATGGAAGAGAATTGGGACAACCTCCCCTTGGAGTTCCAGCTCACCGGGGTGGTCCCGGAGCCATGGACGGCCAGGACGGTCGTGCTGAGGTGGGCCCAGCTCGCAGTCTCGAGCACGCGGGGTCACGCGATCAGCGAGATGCAACTCGCAATGAACGTGGCCCGCTACGGCCCGGAAGAGGCGAACCGCCGGTCGACGCCCGATCCATGGGACGACCTCGAGGTCCCTGAGGGCCTGGACGTCAGCATCATCACGCAGGACATCATCGATGCGATGCGCGCCGGGGACGGCGACCCGTTCTCCGGAGACAACCTGCCAGCGCTGGAGGTCGTGGAGGGGTATCGCGCGTTGATGCCCGCTGTGCGAACCGCTCAGGTGTCTTCCGGCGAACTCGTGGTCGAAGGCAGCAACAACTGGGTCATGAGCGGCGCCCTCACGCCTTCCGGTATCCCGATCCTCGCGAACGACCCTCACCGGCGCATCGAGATGCCTGCGCTGCGCTACTTCGTGCACCTCAACGCCCCGGGCTGGAACGTGATCGGGGGCGGCGAACCGCCGTTCGCCGGAGTGGATGCGGGCAACAACGAGCGCATGGCGTGGGGCTTCACCTTCGCCGGCACGGACATGGTCGACGTCTTCGTCGAAGAGATGCACCCCGAAGACCCGAACCTCGTCCTGTGGCGAGGTGAGTGGGAGCCGCTGCGCGTCATCGAGGAGGAGATCCGCGTCAAAGGCCAAGCACCCGAACGAGTCACGTTGAAGTTCAGCCGCCACGGCCCGGTGTTCTACGAGGACCTGGTGAACCGCCGCGCTTATGCCGTGCAGTCGGTCGTGCAATACCCTGGTACTGCTGCATACAAGGGCAGCTTCCAGATGGCGCAGGCGAACAGCTGCGAGGACTTCTTCGAGCGCGCGAACCACTGGCTCGTGCCTACGCACAGCCTCATCTGCGGCGACGCCGATGGGAACATCGCCCTCCAGGTGACAGGCCTCACGCCCGATCGAGACGGGTGGAACGGCCGGCTTCCCGTGCCCGGCACCGGGGAATACGAGTGGCAGGGCTTCCGGGACGACCTCCCACGCGAGTTCAATCCTGCGCGCGGCTACATCGCGACGGCCAACAACAACGTGCACCCGCCGGACTACACGGGCCGACCGGTCTTCTACCACTCCTCGAGGGGCGTGGAGACGTCGCGTATCGCCAGGCTGCATCAGATCCTCGGCTCCGGCGAGAAGTTCAGCATCCAAGATCACCAACGCATCCAGCACGACGTGATGAGCCTCGCCGCCGTCCGGGACATTCCGGCGTTTCAGGACTGGACCTCGACCAACGCCGATGTCGAATGGGCGCGAGGGCTCGTCGCCGCTTGGGACGGGCAGCTCACCAAGCAGAGCACCGCGGGCGCGATCTACGTGCGATGGGAGTCGGCCGTCGATGACCGCGCGCTGGACCCCACGACGCCTCAGGCCGAGCGGCGTGCGCTCATCGAAGCGGGACTGCAGGCCGCGATCACTCGGTTGACCCGCGACCTCGGACCGGACCGCAGCCAGTGGCGCCACGGGCGCGTCCACCTGAGCGCGCTTCCCAACATGATGGTCTCGACGTTCGACCTGCCCGCGGTGGAGCGGCCGGGAGGTTTTGGGGCCGTCAACGCCAACGGAGCGAACTTCCGACGGATCATCGACCTATCCGACCTGCGCAACTCCGTGGCGAGTAACGCTCCGGGTCAGTCCGCACAGCCAGGGAGTCCGTTTTACGGCAACCTCGCGGAGAACCTGGGCAACGGGGAGTACTTCCCGCTCCTGTTCGTGCGTGAGGACGTGGAGGCGGGCGCAGCGCATAGGCTGACGTTGCAGCCGCGCTGAGCGGCGACCACTTGGGGTCACCGTGAGGGACGCCGCGCGACAAGCGGCCGGCGTAGTCACGTTCATCATGGTGATCGTGCTGAACGGCCTTGCCGGCTCGGGACAGCTCAGCGGGGAATCGATCGGAACAATCGCGAACCGATATCCCACTGCCTTCCTTCCGGCGGACTATGTGTTCGGTATTTGGGGGCTGATTTACCTCGCGCTCATGTTCTTCTGCATTGACCAAGCACTCCCTTCTCGACGTGTGGACCCCCTGCTGCGGCGACTCGGCTACCTGTGGCCGGTGAACGGGGCGCTCAATGTGGCTTGGATTGCCGCCTTCTCCTTCAGTCGGTTCCTGCTGGCCATGCTTGTCATGCTCGCGTTGTTGGCGAACCTCGTGGCGATTCATCTCCGGATCGGTAATTCCGCCGACCTGAGTTGGCGCGATGCACTGGTCGTGGCGCTTCCCTTCGGCCTCTACCTCTCTTGGATCTCGGTCGCGGTGATCGCCAACACCTTTCAGCTGGCCACGGTCTTGGCGTGGGGTGGATTCGGGATCGACG
>JAOTVA010000150.1 GCA_029863645.1 Gemmatimonadota bacterium | reverse complement strand
CCTGCCTGCGCTCCGGCTCGACTACCACGGCTCCGGCGCCTCTCCGGGCGACGCCCTCACACCGGGCCTCGTAGAGAAGTGGATCGAGAACGTGCATTCGGGCATCCGCGTCATGGAGGAACTCACGAATCGTGAGGTCAGCCTCTTCGGCTTGCGGCTCGGCGCCACATTGGCCGGCGTCGCCGCCGCCCGATTCCAGGTCGATCACTTCGTCGCCTGGGCGCCGGTCGTCAGCGGCAGGAGCTTCGTGCGCGAGCTGGACGCCATGGCGAAGATCGCTGGCGCCACCCGCCCCGAAGCGGCGAACTATCTGGAGGCGGGCGGTTTCGTCCTCGCAGACGAAACCGCAGAGGACCTGAAGGCGATCGACCTCACCCGGCTCGACTACCGGGTCCGTGGGGACGCACTGATCCTGGAGCGGGACGACCTCCCGACTTCGCCGGCGCTCGCGTCGAGGCTTTCGGCCGTCGGCGTCCACGTCGACATCCTCGAGGCGCAGGGATACGCCGAGATGATGGACGAGCCGCAAAAGACCATCGTCCCAGACGCGTCTCTCGCTGTCATCACCGACTGGCTCTCGGCACGGGCGCCCGGCGACGGGGACGGCTCGATCGCGACAATGGCGCCGGCACGCGCCGACCGGGGCTCCGTCCGATTGGACGAGTTCGGACGCGAGGAGCTCGTGCAGATCGAGGGGCCCACCCGGCTCTTCGGCGTCTACACCGCCCCGGCGGAGGGAACCACGGGAGGACATCCGCTCTTGGTCCTCCCGAACTCCGGCTCGGTCCACCAAGTGGGGCCGAATCGGGTCTATGTCGAGTTGGCACGGGCGCTGGCCCGTGCGGGGATCCCGTCCCTCAGGCTCGACCTTCGCAACCTCGGTGACAGCATTCAGCGGGGGCCGGAGGAAGAGAACCATCCGTATCCCAAGACCGCGATGGAGGACATCGGCTTGGCGATCGAGTGGGCTCAGGAGGAGCCCGGGTACCGGCGCGTGGTGATCGGCGGCATCTGCTCCGGAGCCTACGGCGCGTTTCAGGCAGGACTCGAGCTCGAGAACCCTGCCCTGGTTGGAGCACTGATCGTCAACCCGCTCACCTTCTACTGGCACGAGGGGCTCTCGCTTGACATGCCTCGCGCGTTCCAGACGATCTCCGACGCCAAGTACTACGAGGGTGCCGCACGAGATCCGAGGAAATGGCTGGGCCTGCTGCGGGGCAACTCCAATCTGCCGTACATCGCCCGGTTCCTGCTGCGCCACGCCGCCAACACCACGAAGCGGATGGTAGACAACACGCTGGAGGGCCTCGGTCTACGTGCCCCCAAGCGACTGGCGCAGGACCTGCTCCGGTACCAGGGGTCGGGGCGGCGCGCGGACTTCGTCTTCTCCACCTCCGATCCCGGTCACGGGATCCTGACCGCCCAGGCCGGCAGAACCCTCCGCAAGCTGACCGGCGACGGCACCATCTCGTTGAGCTTCATCGAACATGCGGACCACACCTTCTCTCGTCGGGAGTGGCGAGATGAGGTCGCGCGCGTATGTATCGCACGGCTGCAAGGCTACGCAGCCAAAACACGGGCATGACGGAAGGACCGGCGCTACATTTGTAGAATCCGAGTCGACCACCCCCCGGCGCTTCCACCGTGACGACCCCCACCGACCCCACCGACCCTCTCGAATCCCTGCTCTCTGCGTACGAGCGCCGTCAGCAGGACGAAACGCGCCGTATGGTCCAGCGCGCGTTCAAGTTGGAGAACGCCCGCAAGAAGGGCGCTGAGCACCTTCGTCAATTCGCGCTCCCGCACACCCGTGAGGTCGCTGACAAGCTCCAGCAGGCGGGGCATCGGGTGGTGTATCAGGAGTTCCTGGACTCATATCCGCCCAATGTACGCCTTCACGTCTATCCGACCGGGGGGCCGATGGACCTGTCGGAGCCCGGCCGAATGACGCTCGAGTTCATCTGGGGCGACCCGAACCCGGATCGCCTTTTCGCCCGGCGCTGGACCGCCGATGGTCTCGGTGAGGCGCAGGATCAGGGATCGGTGCCGGCGGTTGATGTCGACGACTTGTGGGTACGAGAGCAGCTGCTCTCGTTCGTTCGTGACGCCTTGGACTTGTCCTAGGTAGCATCGTGGACGACCCGATCTTCGACCCCTGGGGCTTGGACATCGAACGGACTCCTCCCGGCGCTCCGACTCCCCTCAGATGGCGCTCACAGAGCTCGGGAAAGCCGACGGCACCGGTTAGGCCGCCCGCACCAGGACCGCCTGATCGCGCCGCGATACCGACTCCGCGCGCCCGCCTCGTCGGGACCCCGGGCTTTCTTCGAACCATGGCTGTCCCGCGGCTCAAGGAGATGGCTCAGCGCCTCGTCTTGGCGCGGCATGACGCCGTCGTTGAGGATCTGCTCGACGCCTCACGGCCTAGGGTGCAACTCACGGTTCGCCCCTGGCGGGCTCCATTTACGCCACATGAAGCCTCGGATGGCCGACTGGAGCTCGGCATCGAGGACGAAGGCGAGGAGCGGATCTCCCTTCGCTTCTGGCTCGGCGCGCACTCCGAGGTACCCACTGGCCAAGAGAGCATCCCCACAGCCAAGCTTGATGGCGCTTGGCTGGAGGGTCGGGTGCTGGGCTTCTTAGGACAGCTGTTGGACCGAGCGTAGGCGAGTACCACATTCTCGGCCTGATCCAGACGAGCCTGTTTGATGCCCGCGCTTCCTGTGCCGTATCTTTGGGAATGCCCCGTCCTATCTCGCATCAGCCCCGCTCCCGGGCTCAAGCTGCCGTTGTGACCCTGCTAGTCGCGTCAGCCTGGCTCGCCCCGACGCATCCGGTGGCCGCTCAAGCCACGGGCGTGATCCAAGGGCGTGTACAACTGGAGGCCCCTCCTCCCAGACGGCGGAGCGCCAATCGCTATCCGGGCGGCTCGGCGGAGACGCACGCGATCCAGTCGCTCCCGGCCGTCGCTTATCTCGTAGGACCGATCAACGCCGGGCAGGGCGCCGACTCCGAGGCCCGCGCCGTCATGACGCAGCGCGACACGACCTTCGTGCCGTCCGTGGTGTTCCTGCGGGCCGGCGGCTCGGTTTCGTTCCCAAATGACGATCCGTTCCAGCACAACGTTTACTCGTACTCGAGTATCGGAACGTTCGACTTGGGTCGTCAGAACCCGGGCTCCTCAGCGTCGAAGACGTTTGCCGAGCCGGGCATTCTGGAGGTGTTTTGCGAGGTGCACGACTTCATGCGGGGCACGATCGTGGTGTCGGAAAACCCCTACGGCGCGATCGTAGGGGCGGACGGGTCCTTCCGGATCGCGGGCGTCCCAGCCGGCGAGTACACGATCGCCTTCTGGCAGTCCGAGCATGAGCCGCTCCAGCAGACGGTGACGGTCACGGGGGGCGGCACAGCCACGGTACAGGTCCAGTTGCGGCGGTGACCTGGTTCAGAGAGAGCTTCGGGGCCAAGCTGCTCGCGGCGCTCGGCGGGACCGTTCTACTCCTGCTCATCATCACGTTCATCGTCGTTCGCCGGGAGACTGCTCGGCAAGTCGACATCGTGACCACCCGTGCGATTTCCAGTGCGGAGCGACTCTTCGCCGAGCTCACGGAGCTGCAACGACAGCAGGCAGCGCAGCTCGCCAGGCCGTTCACCGAACAGCGGGCCATCCTCCGACTGGACGCCCAGATCCAGGGCGACGACTTCGTATTGATGGCGCTCGAGGTCGACTATGAGATGCAGCGCGCGGGGCTGCCTGACGCGCTTCTTGTCTTCACCGACGCTGAAGGTCAGCCGGTCCTCTCGATCATCCAGGGCGAGAGCATTCTCGGCGCTGATCCGGCCGGGATCGCGCCAATCGCGGAAGAGCTCCTCGCCAGCGATGAGATCGACGCGACCGCTTACAGGTTGGTGGATGGGCGGTTATACAGCGTGACGTCACTCTACATCGAGGATCTCGCGGGCCGCGCCGTCGGGACGATCACCTTCGGACTTCCGATCGACGCGACGGACGTGGAGGATATCGGTGCGATCGGGGGTTTCGAGGCGTGCTTCCACGTGGAGGGTCGATGCGTTGTGGGCACGCCTGGCGTCGACGCTGAGTTGACTGCCCTCATGAACGAGGCGGTGAGTTCCGGGGTACCGCTGCGGACTCGCGCTGGCGGGCGAGAGATCTTCATCACCCCGGAGCTGCTGGACGCGACTGATCCCTTCCAGGGGCTCCGCGTCACCGCCGTGCCCCTCGACGACGTTCTCGTACCCTTCGAGCGTATCCAGCAAGCCCTCATGTTCGGTGGCGGAGGCGCGCTCCTCCTGTCCGCGCTCATCGGGATCGCGCTGAGCCGCAGCCTAACTCGCCCGATGCGAGATCTCGTCGCCGCGACAGGGCGCGTGGCCGAGGGCGACTTCGGCGCCGAGGTGAACGTCACGTCGCAGGATGAGATGGGCACGCTCGCCAAGGCATTCAACGACATGACCCGGGGACTCCTGTTGCGAGAGCGCTACCGCGCGGTCCTCAACAAGGTCGTGTCGCAGGACGTGGCCGAGGAGCTCATGAGGGGCGATGTCGAGCTCGGCGGCGAGAGTAGGCTCGTGACCGTCTTGTTCGCCGACATCCGTGGCTTCACGCCGCTTACCGAGGGAATGGAGCCGCAAGAAGTCATCGGTCTGCTCAACGAGTGCATGGAGCATCTCAGTCAGGCGATTGATGCAGAGGGCGGGGTCGTCGACAAGTTCATCGGGGATGAGGTGATGGCTGTGTTTGGTGCTCCGGTGACCCAGAACGACCACGCGCGTCGCGCCGTCGCGTCCGCCGTCCGCATGAGGGTGGGCATGGCGACATTCAACGCGGTCAGGCGGTCACGCGGCGACCAGCCGCTAGCCATAGGGGTGGGGATCAATAGCGGCGTGGCCGTCTCGGGCAACATGGGCTCGTCCAACCGGATGAACTATACGGTCGTGGGAGACGTGGTGAACCTCGCGTCGCGCTTGACCGGCGTCGCCCGGCCTGGGGAGATCCTGATCAGCGGAGCCACTCTGCGGCTGGTAGGGCCTGGCATCGAGGCGCCCCCGCTCGGAGGACGGGCGCTCAAGGGCTTCTCTTCCGAAGTCGAAGTGTACGCCGTGGAGTCCCTTTCCGATGACAGAACCCGATCCGCCGACGGCTCGCCTCCGGTTGGCCCTCCGCGTTCCAACGACGTATGAGCACCGACGCCTGGATCGCCGTTGGAGTAATCGGGGCCGTCTTCTTCTTCCTGGCCACCGGTCGCCATGCTCCCCATCAGATCCTTTTAGCGGGGCTGGCCGTCCTCCTCGTCGGTGGTATCGCCGAGCCCGCGGCAGCTTTCGCGGGCTTCGGGAACACAGGTCTCATCACCGTGGCGGTTCTCTTCGTGGTCGCCGGGGGGCTCCGCCAGACCGGCGCGCTCGCCTACTTCGTCCAGCGAGCGCTCGGCAGACCTAAGTCCGCCAGCCTGGCCCGGGTCAGGCTCGTGCCTCCGGTGGTGCTCGGCAGCGCGTTCCTGAACAACACGCCGGTCGTGGCGATGCTCGTGCCGGTGGTGATGGACTGGTGCAAGACCGTCGGCATCCGTCCCTCCAAGCTCCTCCTTCCGCTCAGCTATACGGCGATCCTCGGTGGCCTTTGCACGTTGATCGGGACGAGCACCAATCTCGTTGTAGACGGACTCCTCCGGGCAGAAGGCTTAGAGGGCATGGGGCTCTTCGACATTGCCTGGGTGGGTGTGCCCTGCGCGGTCATTGGAATTAGCTATTTGCTGGTCGCGAGCGGGATCCTCCTCCCTGATCGCACGATCGACCTGGCGCAGCCTGAGGATCCACGCCAGTACACGGTGGAGATGGCCGTGTCCGCGACGGGCCCGCTCGTCGGCAAGTCCATCGAAGAAGCCGGCCTACGTCACCTCCCAGGCCTCTACCTGATGGAGATCCACCGCGGGAGCCAGCTCTTGGCGATGGTGAGTCCCACAGAGCGGCTCGAGGCTGAGGATCATCTCGTGTTCGTAGGCGTCGTCAGCTCAATCCTGGACGTCCAGCGTATACCTGGCCTTGAGCCCGCGACTCGTCAGGTGTTCAAGCTCGACTCCCATCGAGCCGAGCGCATCTTTGCCGAAGCGGTGGTGTCCCGCACCTGCCCACTCGTTGGGCAAACAATCCGGGAGGGGCGCTTCCGCACCAAGTACGACGCCGTCGTCATCGCCGTCTCCCGCGGCGGGGAGCGCGTGCCGGGACGAATCGGAGACATCAAAGTGCTGGCGGGCGATGCGCTACTCCTAGAGGCACTGCCGGCCTTCGTGGAGGAGCAACGGAACTCACGCGACTTCTATCTCGTGAGCCGACTCGATGGCGAGGGGCCACCGACCACGGCCCAAGCGCCGATCGCGCTTGCGATCCTTGTCGGTATGATCGTAATCGTGACGACCGGACTGCTCAGCATGCTCCAGGCCGCTTTCGTCGCTGCGGCGGCTATGCTACTCACTCGCTGCTGCTCGGAGGAGATCGCTCAGAAGAGCGTCGATTGGCCGCTGCTGCTCGCGATTGGGGCGGCGTTCGGCCTCGGAAGCGCTCTCGAAAGCACCGGGGCGGCTGGCGCGGTCGCTGACCTCTTGCTCGCGCAGGCGGGTACCAATCCTCTGCTCGCCCTCGTCATGATTTACGGAACCACCATGCTCTTGACGGAGCTGGTGACGAACAACGCCGCGGCGATCATCGTCTTTCCGATTGCCCTGTCTACTGCAGCCGGACTCGACGTCAACCACATGCCGTTCGTCGTCGCAGTGATGATTGCCGCATCATCGAGCTTCGCAACGCCCCTGGGTTATCAGACGAACCTTATGGTTTACGGCCCCGGTGGGTACCGGCTGTCAGACTTCCTGAAGATGGGCATCCCCATGAACCTGCTCATGTGGACCGTGACATGCACGCTGGCTCCGGTGGTGTGGCCGTTTTGATAGGGGTGGCGCTCCTTGAATCCCGGATCGAGGAGGTCACGACCGGATTGCGGAGATTCTGATAGGTTCCACGCAGGGGAGTACCCTATATTTTATGGGGCTCCGCCGAGGCCGGTCCGGTCCTCACTCCCCAGAGAGTCATTCAAAGCGCTCCTGCGAGCGACACCAAGCATGTATCACGACCAAATCCGAAACATTATCGCGAGCCACGGCCGCCTGAGCGTCGACATCGTCGAGCTCAAAGACGACAGTGATCTCTACGATGCAGGCCTGACCTCGCTGATTACTGTGAACCTCCTCTTAGCGATCGAGGATCACTTCGATGTGGAGTTCCCTGACGAGCTCCTGAGTAGGCGGACCTTCCAGAGCATTGGTGCGCTTGCCGAAGCGGTCGAGGACCTCGTCGAGTAGAATCCCTACGTCGCCAACCCCCAGAGAGAGCCTCGATGGAAACAGCTACCACGGCAGCTCCGGCCGCCGACTTTGCCGCCGTTCTGGCCGGAGTCCACGCGCTGGGGAAGGGCGTCATCGCGCCCTCTGCCGACGATGTCGATGCCAAGGCCCGCTTCCCCCGCGAAGCCTTTGACGCGCTCAAGAAGGAGCAGCTTCTGAGCGCGTACGTCACGCCTGAGTATGGCGGGATGGGACTCACGATGACCCAGATCTGTCGCATCTGTGAGGTGCTCGCGATATACGACGCCTCGACGGCGATGGTCTACGCGATGCACCAGATCCAGGTCGCGTGCATCCTCCACCACGGACAGTCCTCAGAGTACTTCCGCAACTACCTCCGTCGGCTGGTCGACGAGCAGCTCCTGCTTGCGTCGGCGACGACCGAGATCGGTGTGGGCGGGGACCTCCGAACCAGCAAGTGCTGCGTGGAA
>JAOTVA010000149.1 GCA_029863645.1 Gemmatimonadota bacterium | reverse complement strand
CGCCGTGGCGCTGGCCGGAGCCGCGATCGGCTTTCTTTGGTTCAACGCCCACCCCGCTCAGGTCTTCATGGGCGACACCGGGTCTCTGGCACTCGGCGGTGCTCTCGGCGTCATGGCGATCCTGCTCAAGGCCGAGTTCCTCCTCGTCATCGTGGGCGGCGTCTTCGTACTGGAAACGCTCTCCGTGGCAGCGCAGGTCCTCTACTTCAAGTACACGCGCCGCCGCTTCGGAGAGGGGCGTCGGATCTTCTTGATGGCGCCCATTCACCACCACTTCGAGAAGATGGGTTGGCCCGAGACCAAGGTGGTGGTCCGGTTTTGGATCATGGGCGTCCTGTTCGCGATGCTCGCCGTGTCCACGTTGAAGATTCGGTGAGGCGTATATGATGCGCTCAGGTGCACGGTGAGCAAGTATGCAGCGTTTGGAAGGAAAGAGTGTGGCAGTCATTGGCCTGGGTGTCAGCGGTGTCGCCGCTGCGCGATTGGCCTTCGCTAAGGGAGGAGATGTTTATGTCTCGGATTCGGGCACTAATGCCGCAGCTACAGCTCGTGCAGCCGATCTCCGTGCCGCGGGGATCACCGTCGAGCTGGGAGGACACGACATCGACCGGGTGGCACGCTCCGGGATCGTCGTGGTCAGTCCCGGAATCCATCCGGACGCTCCAGTGCTCCGGGCGCTCGGAGAACGCCAAGTGCGTTGGATCAGCGAGCCTGAGCTCGCCGTTCAGTTCTACTCGGGTCAACTGATCGCGGTCACCGGAACGAATGGAAAGACGACGACCACACTGCTCATTGCCCACCTCCTCACGGAGGCTGGGCTACGTGCATCCGCCGGTGGCAACGTCGGCGGAGGGCTCGCGCCCGCGGCGTCCGACTTGGCGCTGCTCGACGAGCCACCGGACTGGTACGTGCTCGAAATGAGCTCGTTTCAGCTGGCCGGCGTGGAGACGTTCCGTCCTGACATCGGCGTGGTCACCAACTTGTCGCCCGACCACCTCGACCATTACGGCGACGTCGCGGCTTACTTCGCGGACAAGAAGCGACTCTTCAGCACCGCGACGTCCGGCAGCCGCTGGGTACTGCCCCGTGGCGACGATGCCGTCCGCGAGCTTGTGGGGGAGGCACCGGGCGAACGCTTCTACTTCGGTGGGGACCAAGCTGACGGATCCAGCGCTTGGGTAGCGAACGGCGAGATGTGGTTCGGCATCGGCGGGCGTGAGGAGCCGTGCATGGCTCTGGCCGATTTCCCGTTGCTCGGACGGCACAACGTGAGCAACGCCCTGGCGGCCGGCCTCGTAGCGCGCTTGGCCGGCGCGAGTACCCCGGCAATCGCCGAGGGCTTGCGGTCTGCACGGTCGTTGCCGCACCGCATGGAGCCCGTGGCGGAAGCCAGGGGCGTTCTCTGGGTGAACGACTCGAAGGCCACCAACGTCGCTGCGACGTCGAGCGCGTTGGAGAGCATCGACCGCCCGGTCGTCTTGCTGCTGGGGGGCAAAGATAAGGGGGAGCCGTTCAAGCCGCTCCTCCCAGGATTGAGGGCTCGTGTCCGCCGGGTGCTTGCATACGGCGCAGTCGGCCCTCGTATCGCGCGAGAGGTGGGTGGCACGGTCCCCACCGAGCTCCTGGGCAATGACTTCGCCGCTGTCGTGACGCGCGCGTCGGAGCTCGCGGAGGACGGGGACATGATCCTCCTTTCTCCGGCCTGCTCGAGCTACGACATGTTCGAGTCCTACGAGCACCGCGGGAGGACCTTCGCGGCTCTCGCTGAGGCCCTGGCATGAGCCGCCGCCCGATCGACATCGCGCCCGCGGGCCCGGTTCGTCTACCGGACGCCGGCCTGGGCCGCGGCTGGGAGGCGGCCGCGGTCATGGGGCTAACCGTGCTCCTGCTCTCGTTTGGGCTGGTCTTCCTGTATTCGGCGTCGTCGGTGCTGGCGGTCAGACAGGACTATCCGGACACGTATTACGTCCTCAACCAGGCAGCAGGGGCGGGCATCGGGTTGGCGACGCTCATGGTGTGTGCATGGCTCCCCTACCGGATCTGGGAAGCCCTGGCGTGGCCGCTACTCGCCGCGAGCGTGATCGGGCTCGTTCTGGTCATCTTGCCGTGGACGCAGGGCATCGCGCCCGAGACGAACGGTGCGCGGCGTTGGCTGCTCGTTGCCGGGATCTCAGTGCAGCCGTCGGAGATCGCCAAGGTCGCGGTCGTCGTTTGGACAGCCGCTTTCGCGGTCAAAAAGGCCCCCCACTTCCGCTCCCTACGCCGAGGTCTCGGTCCGTTCCTTGCCGTGTGGGGCCTGGTCATTCTGCTGACCGCCCTCGAGCCCGACCTCTCGGGTGCGATCGTCATCGCCATGATGGGCGCGCTCGTCGTCTTCGCGGCCGGCGCACGCTTCGCCCATTTCGCGTTTCTCGCGCTCCTCGCGGCCCCGCTGCTCTGGCGTCAGTTCGCGGTAGGCTTCCGCGCTGAACGCATCGAGGCGTTCCTGAATCCGGCCGCCGATCCGGCCGGCGCAGGGTTTCAGGTGCACCAATCACTGCTCGCTTTGGGCTCCGGGGGTCTTTCCGGGGTGGGAATCGGGGAGGGGCGTCAGAAGTTCGGGTTTCTCCCCGAAGCGCATAACGACTTCATCTTCGCCATGATCGGAGAGGAGTGGGGCTTCCTGGGTGTGCTGCTTCTCGTGAGCATGTATGCTGCGATCATCCTTGTGGGCTTCCGCATCGCAGGGCGTGCCCCTGATCGTTTCGGGGAGCTACTCGCAATCGGCTGCTCGAGCCTCGTCGCGCTGCAAGCGATCCTACACATGGCGGTCGGCCTCGCGCTCGCACCCGCTACCGGGCTGGCGCTTCCGCTCGTTTCCTACGGCCGATCCAACCTCATCATGACCCTCGTCGCCATGGGTATGCTCATCTCTGTGGCGCGCGCCACGCCGGGCGGAAAGGCGGCCCGTGCATGAGGGCCCGGTGGTCGTGTTCTCGGGTGGTGGCACCGGCGGCCATCTCTACCCGGCTCTGGCCATCGCAGACGCGCTCCGTGACATCCGACCGGACGTCCAAGCGCTCTTCATTGGTGCAGAGCGCGGCCTCGAAGCACGCGTTCTGCCCGAGCGCGGGGAACGCCATGTCTTGTTGCCCGTCCACGGGGTGGACCGGGCTCACCCGCTCTCCAGCTGGCGAGCACTCACCGGTCTCGGCACGTCACTCGCTCGCATATCGCGCGTCTTCGCAGAAGATCGCCCGGAGGTGGTCGTGGTGACCGGGGGGTATGCGGGTGCACCGGCGGGAATCATGGCCGGCCTGACGGGCGTGCCGCTCGTGCTGCAGGAGCAGAACTCCGTGCCTGGCGTTGTCACTCGCTTGCTCACGCGTTGGGCGTGCCGTGTGCACGTGGCATTCGGCGACGTGATCGACCACCTGCCCGTCGCCCGAGACCTGGCCGTCGTATCCGGAAATCCCGTGCGCGAGGCTTCCGGTGGGGGCCGAGAGGTGGTGCGAGCCCGCTGGGACATCCCAGCGGACGCGCAGCTGGTGTTGGTTGCTGGAGGGAGTCAGGGGTCGCTGGCGCTGAATCGCGTCGTGAGTGAGGCGGTGCGCGCCGTAGCTCGCGGCGAGTTGCTGCGGCCCCCGCAGGTGCGGCTGCTCTGGTCCACCGGTCCGAGGCACATCGACGTCGTCTCGTCTCTACTCAGAGAGTGTGACTCGCCGGAGTGGGTCCACGCGGTGCCCTACATCGACGACATGCCCGATGCGCTCGCCGCGGCCGACCTGGCCGTGTGCCGGGCCGGCGCGATGTCGACTGCCGAACTTCTGAACCAGGGCTTGCCCGCCATTCTCGTGCCGTTCCCGTTCGCTGCAGCCGACCATCAAATGCATAACGCGCGCTCCCTGGAGACAGCCGGGGTGGCCGTCGTCGCGCCGGAGTCCGATCTCACGGGCGCGGCCCTGTGGAGTGAGCTTTCTCGCCTGCTGTCCGAGCCGGCCCTACTCGCTCGCATGCGTGAGTCGGCGCTCGCACTCGCGCGCCCCCACGCGGCGCACGAAATCGCGACCGATGTCGCTTCGCTTCTCGTGACGCCCGAAGTCGGGCGATGAGCCGCGAGGCCTTGGACCTGCGCTCGCTCGCTGCGGAGAAGCCCGTGCATTTCATGGGCATGGGCGGCGCGGGGATGTGCGCCTTGGCTGAGCTGGTGCTACGGCACGGTGGGCGCGTGAGCGGTTGCGATGCCAAGCACGGTGAGGCACTCCGCGATTTGGAGGCCCTGGGCGCCACGGTACACATCGGCCACGACCCGGCCCATGTCACGAACGCGTCGGTGCTCGTGGTGACGTCGGCGGTACCGAGCGACCATCCGGAACTCTTGGCGGCGAGGAGTGCCGGCGTCCCTGTCGTGAAGCGCGCTCGCGCACTCGGTGATTGGGTGGCTTCTGGGACGGTGGTTGCCGTCGCCGGCACGCACGGCAAGACGACCACGACGGCCATGGCCACAGAGATCCTGGCGGGGGTGGGACTGGATCCGACCGGGCTCGTCGGTGGGCGCGTGACGGGTTGGCAGAGCAACCTGCGATTTGGCTCGGATCGGCTCTTCGTGGTGGAGGCCGACGAGTATGACCGCTCCTTCCTCACGCTGTTACCCGACGTGGCGATCATCACGAACGTGGAGGCCGATCACCTCGACATATACGGGGACCTTGCAGGCGTGAAGGCTGCCTTTGCAGACTTCGCTGCGGGCACGCCCGCGGACGGCCGCATCATCGTGTGTGCGGACGACCACGGTGCATCGTCGCTCCTCGCGGGCCTGGGTCGCTCCGGATACACCTACGGAACCTCCGCCGGCTCCATGTTGCGGGCGACCGATGTCTCCATCACCGCAGACGAGACGAAAAGCGCGCTCTACGAGGAAGGCCGACATGTAGGCGTCCTCTCCCTTCAAGTCGGCGGGCGGCACAATCTCCTGAACGCGTTAGCGGCGGCCGCGGCCGCCCGCGCGCTCGAAGCGCAGTGGCCGGACATCCTCGGGGCCCTGCAGGCCTTCGCGGGAGTCGGACGGCGATTTGAACGCCTCGGCGAGCATGATGGCGTGGCAGTGGTCGACGACTACGCGCACCATCCGACCGAAGTAAGGGCCACCCTGGATGCGGCTCGCACCCGCTTCCCGGATCGGCGTCTCGTCGCGGCCTTCCAGCCTCACCTCTTCTCGCGCACGCGAGACTTCGCAACTGAGTTCGGGTCCGCACTCGCACTCGCGGACGTGGTCTGGGTCACTTCGATCTTTCCGGCTCGCGAAGCGCCGATCGAAGGAGTCACCGGGGAGCTCGTCGCGGAAGCGACGCGCGCCGCGGGCGCCACCCAGGTGCACTACCATCCGGACCTCGCGACCCTCCCGGACGCATTGGTTGCAGGTCTCCAGGATGGCGACATGCTGGTGACGATGGGTGCAGGCTCGATTGAGACCGTCGGGCACCACGTGCTCGAACGTATGGGGGCGGGAGTCCATGCGTAGAGACGTGAAGATCCTGCTCACGACCGCCGGACTTGGGGCCGTCGCCATCTGGGGTGGGGCGTTCGCCGACGCCGCTGTGAAGATGGACACGTTTCTCGTCACGGACGTGCAAGTTCGTGGAGTTCGTTACTTGAGCGAGGAAACGGTGGTCGCCTTGCTCGACCTCACGCCCCAGTCGTCCGTCTGGAGCGACACCGAGGTGTGGAACGACCGGGTGCTGGCGCACCCCCTCGTGAAGACGTCCCGCGTGACACGCCGTCTTCCGGATGGCCTGTTGGTGGAAGTCACCGAACGGACCCCGATCGCACTCGCTCCGACCCCCACATTGGAGCCGATCGATGCCGAGGGATACCGGCTACCGCTCGATCCCGTCGTATATCGCCTCGACCTACCGGTGATCTACACCACCCGCGTGCCACCCGCTGGCGCTCTCCTGGTCCCCGACGAGGTGAGGCGTCTCGCGAGCGAGGTCCAGCACCTCATGACTTCGGACACGGCCTTCCTGCAACGCGTGTCGAGCGTGGCATGGACTGAGCGCGGTGCGATCGTCGTCAGTTGGACTCAACCGTCGGTCGACTTCCTCCTGGCCCCGAGGTCGCCGGCTGCACGCCTTCGCGAAGGTCTGGGTGCCCTCGCCGACGCGGCTGCGAAGACGCCCAACCAACCGCCCAAGGTCATCGATTTGCGCTTCGCCGAACAGGTCGTCGTGCGTCGTGAGACCGGCAGGGGGCAGTGACGATGCGTGCCAACCTGATCGCGGGCCTCGACATCGGGACAGCGAACACCTGCGCGGTGATCGGGGAACTGACAGGGGACCCACGTCGACCCGGCCTGACGATTCTGGGGGTGGGTCAAGCCCGTACCGGTGGTCTCCGCGGCGACATGGTGACCAATATCGACGAGATCACCGAGTCCGTCCGAACCTCCATGAAAGAAGCCGAGCTCATGGCAGGAGTTTCGGTCGACCGTGTATACGCTGGGATCGGCGGAGACCACATCCGGGCCTCGAACTCGATGGGCGTCGTGGCGATCTCCGAGGAAGACGTGACCTCCGACGACGTGGAGCGCGTACACATCGTCGCGAGGGCCGTTGCGCTGCCGCCGGACCGTGAGATGATCCACGCGATTCCGCAGGAGTATCGGGTCGACAACCAGCGCGGCATCAAGGATCCAGTCGGCATGGCCGGTGTGCGGCTCGAGGCCGAGGTCTTCTTGGTCACGTGTCAGATCACCGGTTCGGCGAATATCCGCAAGGCGGTGAACCGCGCTGGCTATCGCGTGCAGGAGCTCGTGCTGGAGCCACTCGCCGGAGCGCGCGCGGTCCTGACGGAGGACGAGAAAGAAGTCGGTGTCGCCATGATCGAGATCGGTTCCTCGACCACGGACGTCGCTGCCTACTACGAAGGAAAGGTGCAGCACGTCTCGATCCTTCCGTTCGGAGGTGCGACCCTCACCGCGGACCTCGTGCGAGGCCTGTCCGTCCCGTACGCGGAAGCCCGCCGCGCCAAAGAGCAATATGGCGTCGCCTTTGCCCAACTCGTCGATCCGCGCGAGACCATCGAGGTACCGGGTCCGTCCCCAGGACAGAAGCGGGCCGTCGCCCGCGAGTTGATCGCCCACATCATCGAGCAACGGCTCGACGAGATGTTCGGCATCGTGCACCAGGAGCTGGAAGCCCAAGGCCTACTCAACAAGCTCGGAGCGGGCGTGGTGCTCACTGGGGGCACCGTGGCCATTCCGGGCATTGTCGAGTTGGCCCAGCAGATCTTCGCCTCTCCCGTGCGTCTCGGCGTACCGTCGGAGGGCCTCGGAGGACTGGCGGACTCCGTTCGACGTCCCCGCTTCACCGTCGCCGCAGGTCTGGCGTTGTGGGGCGCGGACCGGTTTGCGGAGACCGGCAGAGGCGCGTCCACGCTCACCTCGGGCGTGTTCACGAAGCTCGGTACCTGGCTCAAGGAATTCTTTTGATTCTCCAAACCCCGTTCAGAGAGGACTGACATGATGATCTTCGAATTCGAGGAGACCCCGCTCCGCAATGCCCGCATGAAGGTGGTGGGCGTCGGAGGCGCCGGCGGCAACGCGGTGAATCGGATGGTCGACGAGGACTTGGAGGGCGTCGAGTTCATCTCCATGAACACCGACGGCCAGGCGCTCAAGAGCTCCAAGGCCCAGATTACCATCCAGATCGGTAAGAAACTCACACGTGGGTTGGGAGCCGGTGCTCGGCCGGAAGTCGGCCGCCAAGCCCTCGCTGAAAGCGAGGAGGAGGTGCGGCGCGCCCTCGAAGGAGCCGACCTCGTCTTCGTAACCGCCGGGATGGGCGGTGGAACTGGAACCGGCGCGGCTCCGCTCGTCGCCGAGATCGCGCGTGACATGGGTGCG
>JAOTVA010000028.1 GCA_029863645.1 Gemmatimonadota bacterium | reverse complement strand
TCCCCCTTCCCAATCGACAGGTTGATGTTCGACAGCGCGTGTGTCTCCACCTCTTCCGTGTAAAAAACCTTGCTCAAGCCCGACAATTCGATGAGCGCCTGCCCTTCGGCCATGGTCCCCCCACTTGTCATGCGCGCGTTCACGGAGCAGCTAGGGTTATAGACGAGGTCAGGCCTGGTTTAGTTGCAGCCGGGCAAACGCCGACAGGAAACGATGCGTCAGCGGTCCTCGAGGCGGATCACGAACCGCAGCCCTGACCAGTCCTCGTCCACCGCGCAGACCTTGTTGTCGACAAGCCCAGTGGAGAGGCCGTGCGCGCGCACGTCGGAATCTCGTAAGTCGGAGGCCAGAGCTGAGGTCTGCTTCGGCCAGCAGACCCAGAGCCCAGCCGCCGGCTGCATCCGTTCACTCGCCCGCTCGAACCGGTCCGCCAGCTCGCCGTGGGTGCGGGCAAAGACGATCAGCACGTCGAACAGCCGATTTCCGCGTAGGCCAGAGCCCACGCGCACACCGCTGGGGAGCGGCTCGAGCAGCGCGTTGAAGTGTGCGGGTGCGCCCATGGTGGCTACGAGGTACCCCTCCTTGATCCCGAGCTTCTTGGCTAGTGGCGTGCCCGAGTAGCCGGCGCTCACCCCCCAACCTCCTCCGCTGCATCCGCGAGGAGCCGCAGCCCGGCAATGGCCAACTGCCTGCCTTCGGGACCCAAGCGACGCAGCATGGCATCCACTCTGCTGGGATCGAGCGACCTCGATGCCTCCCTCGCACGCATCCCGGACTCCGTCAGGCGGACGTTCATCACCCGTCGGTCGTCCGGATCGCGCTGGCTGCTCACGAATCCGGCATCCCTTAGCCGTTTCAGGTTCAAGGACATCGTGGACGGCGTCACACTCATGTGCTCGGCCAATTCGGTCACCATGGTAGGGTCGGTCGCGTCCAGGAATCCCAGAATGCGGGCCTGGTGGTCGCTCAGCAACACGTCGCCGGCCCCCGGGACGTCCCGGGCGCGGCAAGCGTCGTGGATGCGCGGGAGCGCGGCGAGGATGGTTTGGATGTCCGACACGCCTAGATGATAATATAGTTTGATTCGTCTAATCAATATATTATCATCCAAAGACTTCCTCGTGACCCCGTCAGGCCGGGGAGGTACGCCACACAAGCAACGTGGGGCTGCGCGCTTGGGGCCCCCGCCGCCTAGGGATACCTTAGACCCGCGCCGCCCGGGGCCCCCTGAAGGGGCTCGCCACTTCCGCGAACCTTCGAGAGCCCTCCATGGAATGGATTTCCAGCCCCGAAGCGTGGATTGCCCTGCTGACGCTGACGATTCTCGAAATCGTCCTGGGCATCGACAACATCATCTTCGTGGCCATTCTGGCCGACCGTGTGAAACCGGAACTGCGCGCCAAAGCGCGCCAGCTGGGCCTGAGCCTCGCGGTCGGCACGCGCATCCTCCTCTTGGCCTCCATCGTCTGGATCATGCGGCTGACTGCGCCGCTTTTCTCAGTGCTGGACCGGGAGATCTCGGGCCGTGACCTGATCCTGATCGCGGGAGGCGTCTTCCTGATCTTCAAGTCGACGCGGGAGATCCACAACAAGCTCGAGGGGGACGAGGAGGGTCACGAAGCGGGCGGGTCCGCATCGTTCATGGGCGTCATTTTTCAGATTGCCCTCCTAGACATCGTGTTTTCGCTGGACTCGGTCATCACTGCAGTGGGGGTCGCCGACCACCTCGCGGTCATGATCATCGCCGTACTGATCGCGGGCTTCTTCATGATCGTGTCAGCCAACTCGGTCAGTGGATTCGTGAGCCGGCACCCCACCGTTAAGATGCTCGCCCTGTCCTTCCTGCTGCTGATCGGCATGTCGCTGATTGCGGAAGGAATGGGCCAGCACATCCCGAAGGGGTACATCTACTTCGCCATGGGCTTTTCGATCTTCGTCGAGCTGCTGAACCTCCGCGTGAAGCGTAAGAGGGGGCCGGTTCACCTCAGGGGTCCGAAGTTCGTCGAGCGCCGAGTGACGCCCCCCAACGCCTAGCGCGAAAGAGCGCCGCCCCCCTGTGGAGGGGAGCGGCGCTCCGTGCTACGGCGTGCAGTGAGGTGTTAGCGCGTCTGAACGCCCACCGGCCCGCCCTCGTCGGCGACGTTGAAGTAGAGCCACATCCCTACTGCGCTGTGGCCGGGGATCAGACAAACAAGGGCGTAATTTCCCTCTTCGCTCGCCACAAAAGTGATGGACTCCGTCTCACCCGGCATGGTGGCGTCGATCATCGACATCGGGTTCTGACTGATGGCGCCGGGGAACACCGGATTCGGCTGAGGCGGCATCGCGAAGTTCGCCGGTATCGGCAGGATCCCGACGCTGTGGGCCATGTTGGGATCGCGGTTCACCTGCTCGATGGTCACCGTGTAACCCTCGGGCACGGTGATGGCCAGCGACCCATTCGTGGCGCCGTTGTAGTTCCAGTAGTTGTTCACCGCGGTTTCACCCGCGATCAGCGTCAAATGCACTGTTCGAGCTGTGTTGTCGACGACGTACCAGGCCGGCGTGGTCATAGCACCGGTCGGTGGTGCCGCCAGAGTCGACGCCGGCGGTGCAGCGGCAGGCTGTGAACCGCCCTGCGGCGGCGCGTCTGCCGGCTCTCCTCCGCCACAGGCTGCGAGGGCTATGGCCAAAACCGGTATGTATCGCTTCAGCTTCATTATGCTCGCGTCCTATCTGAGTCGGGGTCCTCAGGGACCTGTCTGAGAGGACCGGATTGATTGTGCGTAAAGCTACACGGTCTAGCTGGAGCCGAGAATCGCGCGGGCCCAGAACGACCGAAGCCCGGCCGCAACAAGCGACCGGGCCTCCCACCCATCCCCACCCCACACATCCAGACTACGGAAGGGGCGGTGCGGGGGTTTCACGGCCTCATCTCGGCCCCGGTCCAGCCGGGTCCTCGCAGGGGCCGTCCAGGCATCGCACCGGTGTGCTGGCCGGCGGAAAGGATCGCGACGCCGTTTACGAAGACGTACTCCATGCCTGTCGACACTTGGTGTGGCTCTTCGTACGTGGACGGGTCGCCCACCGCGACGGGGTCGAAGACGAGGACGTCCGCGAAGTAGCCCTCGCGCAGGAGCCCCCGATCCTCGAGGCGCAGCCTGGTCGCGACGGCGGAAGACATCTTCCGGACCGCATCCTCCAGGTCGGTCACACCCTCGTCGCGAACGTAGCGGCCGAGTACCCGCGTGAACGTGCCGTACGCGCGCGGGTGGGCCAGCCCGCCCGGCGCGTCAGGATCTCGCCCGCCTGCGTCGGTCCCGAACTTCATCCACGGTAGAGCGATCTGCATGCGGACGTTCTCCTCGCTCATCAGGAAGAAGATCGTGGATATCTCCTGTTGCTCGTCCAGGACGAGGTCGAATACCGTGCCGATCCAGTCCTGACCACGCTCTCGAGCGATATCGGCGAGGTAGCGTCCGGCGAAGCGTCGGTTGCTAGGACGCCCCAGCCCAAGCAGCAACGTGCCCTCGGGCCCAGCCAGCTCGCACAGGTTCTCCCACTCCTCCGTCGGGCTCTCGATCTCCCGGCGCATTTCAGCCCTGGCCGCCGGGTCGGCGAGGTTCCGATAGAGGCGACCATCGGCTGAAGCCGAGGGCGGAAGACAGGCGGTCAGTCCCGTGCTGCCGGCCGTGTACGGATACATGTTGGCCTGCACGTCGACGCCGGCGGCCCGCGCCGAGTCGATCTTTGCAGCAGCGAGCTCGGCCTTGGGCCAGTTCCGCGTTCCTGCGGCCTTGAGGTGATAGATCTCCACCGGCACCCCGGCCTGGGTGCCGATCTCGATCGCCTCGTCGATGGCCTCGAGGAGCCGATCAGCCTCGGACCTCAGGTGGGTGATGTAGATGCCCCCGTACGGCGAGGCCGCGGCATTGACCGAGATGAGTTCGTCGGTCGTGGCAAAGCTCCCTGGCGGATAGATCAGCGCGGACGCGACGCCGAAGGCACCCTCTTCCATGGACTGACGCACGGCGCGTTGCATCTCTCGGCGCTCCGGGCTCCCGGCCGGCCCCATCCTCTCGCCCATCCCGAGAACGCGCAGCGTAGAAGCGCCGATGAACGAACCGAAGTTGACGCTCGCACCGTGCCGCTCCATGGCCTCCATCCACATACCGAACGTCGCGAACTGCGTGACTCCCGCCGCATCGCCCGCGGCCTGGAGCATCGCGGGGCTCGAGGGGGCATTCGTCGTCGACTCGCCCATGATCTCGGTCGTCACACCCATAGTCACTTTCGACACAACGCGCCCGTCGCCGCCGCCCAGAAAGCTGGAGCGGGAATGGCTTTGTATGTCGATGAAGCCCGGGGACACGACCTTTCCGGTCGCGTCGATCCTGAGCTCCGCGGGAGCATCCATGAGTCGCCCAGGCAGGGTGATCGCGACGATCCGGTCTCCCCGTATGCCGACGTCGCCAGGATACCAAGCGTTGCCCGTGCCGTCGACGATGCGCCCGCCCTCGATGACCACGTCATACGAACCAGGAGGCGCTGAAGTCGGAGGGGCCACCGCCGGGACTACGGGCCCGCCCCCGCACGCGTAGCCGGCCAGCGCCGCGAGCAGCACACTGGCTCGACGCAACGGGCGGGGTCTCACCGCCCCATTCAACCCGATCGGTTGAAGCGCACCCGCAGCCGGTCCAAGTACCCGACGAGGGTGCCAAGCTCATCTTCGTCCAGCACGTCGCCGAAGGCGTCGTCGACGTCGCTGACCGGCCGGTCGAGCTTCTCGAGAAGCGACAGCCCCGACTCGGTGATCTTGCACCAGACGCGACGCCGGTCTTCCGTGCATCTCGAACGCTCGACCCAACCCTTACGCTCCATGCGGTCGATGAGGCGCGTCACGCCCGGAGTTCGCTCCAGCATTCGCTCGGCTATGGCCAGCGTGGCGACGCCACTCTTGCCCGCTCCCCGCAGGATGCGGAGCACGTTGTACTGCTGGAGGGTGACCCCCTCGGGCTCGAGCACATTGGAGATATAGCGCCTCGAGTCGTCCGCAGTACGCAGGAGCGCGACATAGGCCTCCTGGCTCCGCGAACGGAACGGCTTCGACTGCTGAATTTCCTCCAGAATGGAGGGCGGGCTCGCCGATTCATCGCGGCTCATCAGGGCCTCAACTTCGTGTAATACACGTCCCGAGAACGCCTGAAAGTAAGCATCCCATGGCGTTCCCCAAAACGCGCCCGACTGGGCGCCGTGATGCCGGCTTACGGCCCCGGAATCGCCGGGCCACGCTGTCCCCAGATCTGGGTGAACGGGAAGTAGGCGGCCCAGGCGCCCCAGTATCCCGTGTAGGCGAAGTCGACCCGTTCCAGGCGCGTTCCCGCGAGGGGACCTCCTATGGCCAGTCCATCCACGGTCCACACGCTGCCCGTTTCCACATCGGTGATCGACGTGTCGTCGGCTTGGAAATTCAGCGGCGTGCCGTCCACATGGCGCTGGTACGCACCGGCCGCCTGGCGATCGCGGTCCCAGAACAGGACCGCCTCGGACGCACCGCCCCCGAACGACCGCTCCAACGCAGTGAAGGCACCGCGCTCTGTCAGTGAGCTGAAGGAGAACGCCCACGGGCTGCCGGCTCTATCAGCCACTCCGAAGACCCGTGCCTTGGGAGGGAGTCGCTGGTCGAGCGGGGGCATTGGGAACGTGTACTCCGCATTCGGTGCGTCGTACCCGGCGTATGGGTTCCAGTCATACGGTCCTCCCGCACCTCGCGGGCTGGCCAGGACACGTGTGTCGGGATAGAGGCTGACCCATCCGTCCCACGTCATCTCGATCGAGGGGTACAGCGGAAGGACCGTCCCCATAGCCGGTCCACAACGCGACTCCCCGAACATCTGCGGCCAGAACGACTCCTCCGTGTTCCGGTCGTACATCACGAGGTTGCTCTGGTACAGAATGCCGGAGACGCCGAACTCCGCGCCGCCCGCGGGCGCCCGATCGAAGACGAGCGACGTCCCGGTGAGTGGGCAGTGCGTGATCGCCAGGTCCACGGTGCCGCCCGAATGTTGGATCGAGGCGTTCGTGATCTCATGGTACCAAAGGATGTTGATGGGTACGGCGTACGTCTGCCCGTCGACCATGAAGCCGACGACTCGATCGGAGGCGCTCAGGTACCAGAGGTCCGTGGGATGATCCGGCGCAACCCACTGTGGATCGTCGACGGCCGGGATGCCGTCCTTCGCGGCCGCGGTCAACGACAGATAGCGCGTGTCGAGCGCACACGTCACCGGCCCCCCGCCCCCGCCGGAGCCGAGGCTACCGGTCGGATCAGCTGGGGTGCAGGCCAGGGCGAACGCCCACAGGAGGCCCACAGCGCACACTCGTAAGGATTCGGACACAGTCATCCGATTTGAGCCAAGATACGACTCATAAATGCGCCTGAGGATCAACAGGGTTCCCCCGGGTGACCTGTGCGCATCGGCGCCGCGGCCTCTATGATGGGTCGAACGGCCGATTGGATGGGGGGAATCCTTGATACTTGTTGCTGGCTTTCTGAAGTATCCGCCCGGCGGAATCGACGCGTTGCGTGACGAAATGGAGAAACTCGTCGATGCGACACGCCGCGAGGATGGCTGCATCAACTACGACTTCGCCATCGACATCGCGGATCCCACCAGGCTCATCGTGTTCGAGCGCTGGCGCGACCAGGCGGCGCTCGAGCGACACACCCAGTCGCCGCACATCGCTGCCTGGCGCGCAGCGGGCGCGACGGCCGGACCGGTCGAGAGGCATTTGACGGTGTGGGAGGTCGGGGACGGGCACGAGCTCTAGGATCTGTTATGTGCACACTACAGGAGGCGTAGTAATGAGGGGTTTCCCAATTGTCATTCTTACTCTCGCGACGTCGTTCGTCGGCGTCGCCGGTCCGGCGGCTGCCCAGGCACCCGCCAGCCCACTGCAGTCGGAGTTCCTTCTCGAACTGTTGCTCGACGTCGATCCGCAGATCGACGCGGGCCATACCCGCATCGCACCTATCACGGGCGGGACATTCAGCGGACCGGGAATTCGCGGGACCGTGCACCCAGGTGGAGCCGATTGGATCACGCAGGTCTCCGGCCACAGCAGCCTAGACGTGCGCATCACGCTCGAAACCGACGACGGCGCCCTCATCTATATGACGTACACCGGGGTCGTTCGGTCAGGTGACGGCGGGCTCTACTGGCGGGTTCGTCCTGTGTTCAACACTGCGTCGGAGAAGTACGACTGGCTCAACCACATCGTCGCCATCGGCAAGAACAAGCAGGTGCAGGGCAAGGTCGCCTACGACGTCTTCCGGATTCTGTGATGGGCCGCTCACTACCCCGTCGTCGCTTTCTCCAGGCCGCCGGAGCAGCGGTCGTCGGCGTGCCGACGTCCGTGAAAGGCTTCACCACGACCGAGATGCGATCCATGGCCGCAGATGACGTGATCCAGGCAGACATCTCGAAGTGGGAGCTCGACACCCCCGCGCTGTGCGTAGACCTGGACGCGCTGGAGGCCAACCTCGCCACGATGCAGAGCACGGTCACGCGAAACGGCATCGCCAGCCGGCCGCACGCCAAGACGCACAAGTGCCCTCAGATCGCCCGCATGCAGCTTCAGCGCGGGTCCGTCGGCATCTGCACCGCGAAAGTCGGCGAAGCGGAGGTGATGCTCGAGCACGGAATCGACCAGGTGCTCATGACCACCTCGAACGTGACACCGTTCAAGATCGAGCGGGCGATGCGGCTGCGGAGGTTTTATCCGGGCTTCGTCCAGGCCACCGACACGCCGGACAATGCGCGCGACCTCTCGGCCGCGGCCCAGGCCGCTGGGGTCACCGCAGACGTGGTCGTGGACGTGGATCCGGGCGGCCGCCGGACGGGGATCACACCGGGTCAACCGGCCCTCCAGCTGGCGCAGTTGATCGACCAGCTGCCGGGGCTCCGCCTGGTCGGCATGCTCTGCTACGACGGCGGCTCGCAGCACGTGCAGGGGTTCGGCGCGCGCAGGGCGCAGACGCTCGAGCGACTCGCGCCAGCGTCCGAGACGTTCAACATGATGCAGCGCTCCGGGCTGAACACGGAGATCTTCAGCGGGGGTGGTACCGGGACGTACAACATCGATCACGAAGCGCACGGACTGACCGATGTGCAGGTGGGCAGCTACGCGTTCATGGACGCCCAGTACCTGGCAATCGGCGGATCCAGTGACGACGAGGTATACACGGACTTCCAGCCGTCGCTCACGATCCTGACCACCGTGTTGAACAGCCAGTACGAGGGCCGGGCCACGACTGATGCCGGAGCCAAGGCGTGCACCATCAACCAGCCCTGGCCGATCGTGAAAGGCGAGACCGGAATGAGCTACCGGTCCGGCTCGGACGAGTTCGGCACGCTCCTGTACGACAATCCTTCCCGCACGTATCGAACCGGGGACAAGCTCGAGGTCATCGTGTCGCACTGCGATCCCGTCGTGAACCTTTACGACCAGATGTACGCCGTCCGGAACGACCGAGTCGAAGCCATCTGGCGCATCGCCGCGCGTGGGATGTCGGCCTAATGGATGACCAGCGAGCGGTGTCGACGACCCGCAAGGTTGTTTCCGGGCTGGTGTTCGTAGCCCTCATCCCCCTGGTCGCCATGGCAGCGGTGATGGTTTCGGCGCGGATGGGCGACGGGCCCAGCGTGGTCTTCGCGGGCGGCCCCCTCGTCGCCGGTGAGTTGGCGACGGGCCCTGAGCCCGACTGGAGCTTCGTCCGGGACGTGGGAACCATCGAGCTGCAGCTCCTCGATCCTCCGAAGTCTCGGCTGATTTGGATCGTCGAGCATGAGGGGAAGGCCTACGTGGTGTCCGGCTACATGGGCAGCTTCATTGGACGGCTGTGGAAGCGATGGCCGATACAGGCCGAGCGAGATGGCCGGGCCATCATTCGTGTCGACGGCACACGCTATGCGCGCACGCTTGAGCGCATACGCGGCGGTGCCGAAGTAGAGGGCGTCACGGCCGAGCTCCGGCGGAAGTACGGCTTCGTCGCGAGCCGCACGGACATCGCTGATGGCTCGGTCTGGCTCTTCGAGCTGGGTCCGCCCAGCGCCGAAATGACCGGAGTCTCACCGTGAAACGCTTCTATATGGTTGCCGCGAGCGTGCTGGTCCTTGTCTTCCTCGTCGTGCTTCTCGTGCCTGGAGTGGCGGAGTCCATCGAAGGACGATTGCTGAGCTGGCTCGCGAGGACTGCCAGCTAGGGGAACGATGAGCACGGTCGCGAAGGCGGGCGGAATCGCCGCGTCCCTGATCGTAGTGGGCGTGCTCGCCGCGTATCTCATCGTGGGGGTCGAGCCCACGGATCAGCGTCCCGGGCTATGGCTCGTCGGGGGGCGTGTCACCGAGCCCGTCACGGATTGGTCGTTCACGGAGGACTATCAGGAGATCCTCGTCCAGACCCGCTCGCCCTACCTCTTGCCGCACTCCGTGACCACCTACTGCACCCTGTTCGAAGGCGACCTCTACTTGTTCTCCGCCTACTACCAAGGCGGCACCTTCCCCGACGAGCGCGGCTGGAACCGCAACGTGATGCGGGATCCGCGGGTTCGGCTGAAGATCGGCGATCAACTCTTCGATCAGACCGTGAGCCACGTCACCGACGCCGACACCCGGGCCGATGTGCACGCGAGCTTCGAAGCCAAGTATCCCGAGTGGTCGAGCCCGGGGCTCGAGAACGTCCACATTCTGTTGGTCGGGGATTAGGCGGCGGCGTCACCGGGAGGCATCGGTGACCCGATTACACCGTTGTGGCGCTGGCACCTACCCTCTTATATGTAGGAAGCAGCATCGTAGACCGGCTCGTCGCCTCATCGGACGGATCGGGGCCGCTCCCCCCAGGCCAACACAGGTCGGGTTATGAGCAGATCGGAGTGGGAGCGCCACGTCGTGACGATGTGCAGCGACGCCTGGCAACTCGGTCCGTACGTCACCAAGAAGGTCGTCGAGGGCCTCGAGTTTCTCGTCGTCTCGGATTCGGTGAGCGACTTCACGGTGGCCGAGGTGCTCTGTGGCGTCGGAGTGGACGGAGCCGAAGCAGAGATGGCCGCGCCTGGGATTCGGGCCACGATCAAGCGGTCGCGGTGACCGGGTAGCGCGTCAGGGCGCCCGACGCCCGTTAGCCGAGCCACCCTTAGGCTGCGGGCCTTCCGCGCAGTCACTGGCGACCCCACGACTCGAAGAGCAGATTGGAGCAGCCGCTTGCAGGGTTGAACGCTTGCCAGAGGATGCTGCCCATGAACGCCGGACGCATAGTCGCCTTAGTCCCGCTGCTCGCTCTCCTTCCGATCGCTGCGAGCGCGCAGTACCCGGTGAGGGACGGCACCGCCGCGAACATGGAGCCGTACACCTTCGCGGCCGCGGACTTCGGGATCGATGCGAGCTCGGTCACCTATTCCAAGGACATCGCGCCGATCCTACAGCGTAGCTGCGAGAGTTGCCACCGGGTGGGCGGCGGGGCTCCGATGTCCCTTACCACGTATGGCGAGGTCCGGCGGTGGTCGCAGCGCATCAAGGAGCGCACCGCCATCCGCGACCGGATGGGGGCGATGCCGCCCTTCTATGTGGAGCCCGGGCTCGGCATCCAGCACTTCAAGAACGACCCGTCGCTCAGTGATCACGAGCTGGCTCTGATCCAGGCCTGGGCGGACAACGGGGCGCCGCAAGGCAACCCTGCGGATCTTCCGGAGCCGCTCGATTGGCCGGAGGACCGTGGCTGGGCCCTCGGCGAGCCCGACCTCGTCGTCAGCAGCCCTCTCATGACCATGCCCGCGGTAGGTCCCGACCGCTGGGGCGACATCGGAATGGTGCCCACCGGCCTCACTGAGGACCGCTGGGTGAAGTCGGTCGAGATCCGGGAGATCAACGACATCCCGACGGACGCCGAGGTCACCACGGTGGGAGGTCGCTACATCTTCCACCACATGACGTACACCAGTGGCGTCCTCAACGAGGACGGCACGGGGCTTGTCGGAGAGTCGACGCAGGGGTGGCCGATCCACGAAGTCGGGCGGAACGCCGACGTGTTCGCTAACGGCCTCGGCATGCTGCTCCCCGCGAACTCCGCGCTGTCGCTGCGTGCCTCACATCTGCACTCGACCGGGTGGAGAGAGACGAGCGGGCGCCTGGAGTTCGGCTTCACCTTCCACCCCGAAGGGTACGAGCCCCGCTACCGACGCTCCGGCGGCTCGGGCGGTGACGGCATCAACATCGACGTACGGCCGGGGATCGGCGGTCAGGAGTTCCACTCTTATCGGGTGCTCGAGGAGCACACGATGATCACGGCCTTCGAGCCGCACCTGCACGCACCAGGCATGCGCATGTGCCTTGAGGCGATCTGGGGAATCAACCGCTTCACGCTCAATTGCGTCGGCTACGATCACAATTGGGTGAAGCAGTATCTGTACGAGGAGGACCACGCGCCGCTGCTGCCCAAGGGCACGATCCTGCACACGATTGGCTTCGTGGACACAACGCCCGAGAACCCGAACCTCGCCGATTCCCGGAACTGGGCCGGCGGCGGGCGTCGCTCGGTGGCGAATATGTTCATCGACCTTGGCCAGTCCGTGAGGCTCACCGAGGAGCAGTTCCAGGAGGAGATGGCGCGGCGCCGCGCGCTCATGAAGGACCGCAACGAGTACGACATCGCCTGTCCGCTCTGCTGGGCGCCCGAGTTCCGGGCGGTAACCGAGGAGGAGGATCAGGGAGGCGCTCCGTGACTCGAGCCCTCTTCGCCGCGGCCACGCTGTTTATGATGGTCGCTCCCAGCGTAAGCGCGCAGGACGCCATCGGGCGGTTCATGCCAATGCGGGGGGAGATGGTCTCGGCCGCGTACGAGGGCTGGTGGCCGAACGACGATGGGTCCTTCACCATGTTCTTCGGCTACTTCAATACGAACTGGGAGCAGCAGTTCGACATCCCCGTCAGTGAACGGAACTACTTCACGCTCACCGAGCCGGGGATGCTCGACGATCTCGAGCACGACGCGTTCGACCGAGGTCAGGCAGATCAGGGCCAGCCGACGCACTTCTATCCGAGACGCAATCCGTTCCTCTTCACGATCCAGGTGCCTGCCGACTTCGGGGACAAGGAGTGGGTCTGGACGCTCAGGTCGGCCGGAGCGGTCAGCCGCGCCTACGGGATCTTATCTGCTGACTACCGCATCGATCCCCAGGTGATCTCGACCGAGGTGGGTGGAAACTTCGGCGATCTCGACAACCGACTGCGTGAGAACATCCCGCCGGAGCTCGAGGTCGAAGGCGACACGCACCGCAGCGTCCGCGTGGGCCAGCCGCTCAGGCTCGTGGCCCATGCGAACGATCCGGACGACTACCCGCCGCGATCGAACCGGCGGCTACCGCAGAACACCGAGGAGCTCTACCGTGGACCGGGTGGCGTGGTCGTGCAGGGCGCGCCGGGGCTGCGCATGCACTGGGCGGTGTATCGCGGGCCAGCGAGCGCGGTGAGCTTCGATCCGGTCCAACTCAAGACCTGGATGGACTCGCGAGTCTACAGCAACTCGCCGTGGTCGCCTCCGTTCGTGCTCCCGGAGGTGCCCGCGGACAATCGCTGGGAGGCGCGTGTCACCTTCGACCAGCCTGGTGAGTACACATTGCGGGCGGTAGCCAGTGACGGATCACAGTTCACGTATCGGAACGTGAACGTGACCGTCACTCCTTGATGATCACGCGGTCACAGCTCGCCGCGACCGCGCTCGCGGCGGTCCTCGCGCCGGGCTTTGCGCCCTCGCTCATCCAAGCTCAGTCCGCGGCGCAGCCGTGGCAGCCCGTCACGGAGCAGCGCCTCCTCGCCCCACAGGACGGGGACTGGATGAGCTACCGGCGCACCCACGACGTGCAGGGCTTCAGCCCGCTCGACGAGATCAACCGGACCAACGTCGATCAGCTACGTCTCGTCTGGTCATACTCCGTCGAGTCCTCTACGCGCTGGGTGCCGACCCCGGTCGTGGCCAACGGCATCATGTACGTCTCCGAGGGGCTCGGGAGGGTCACCGCGTTCGACGCGCAGACCGGGGACGTACGCTGGGTGCACGAGAGGGAGTACCCCGAAGACATCCGCGTCTCGCAGGCGTACAACAAGCATCGCGGCGTCGCGCTCTACGGGAACTACGTGTATTGGGGCACGGCCGACTCGTATCTGGTCGCATTAGATGCCCGCACCGGCGTGCAATTGTGGGAGTCACGGACGGGCGATTACCACACCGACGGCGGGCACTCCCATCCTCCGCTCATCGCCGACGGCAAGGTCTTCATGGGTCGGACCGGCGGCGATACGGGCGTTCGCGGGAAGTTCGGCGCGTACGATGCCGAGACGGGCCGAGCGGAGTGGGAACTCTATACCGTCCCTCGCGAGGGCGAGCCCGGATGGGAGACGTGGACGCAGGGCGTGAGCGAGGTGCCGCCTCTCGGCGGTGCCCCGTGGAACACCGTCAGCTACGACCCCGAGCTGAGACTGGTCTACTTCGGTTCGGGACAGCCCTATCCGTGGTCGGCGACGCTGCGGGGTCCCGGAGACGGCCTCTACACGAACTCGATCCTCGCGGTCGATGCCGACACCGGCGAGTTGCGTTGGCACTATCAGGTCATGCCGCAGGACTCCTGGGACCGGGCCGCCTTCGAGAGCGTGCTCGTCGATCTCGAGATTGACGGTGAAATGCGCAGGGCGCTCATCCACACGAGCAAGGTCGGCTGGGGCGTCGTGCTCGACCGCGTGACCGGGGAGTTCCTGCACGCGTTCCGCATCGCGTACGACAATCTCATCACAGGCTTCGAGGCCGACGGCAAACCGATCCTGGACCCTGCGCTCGTGCCAGGCCCCGACAACGTCGACACCGGTGAGGTCTTCGAGGTGTGTCCGTTCTACTACGGCGGCCGCGACCTCAACTCGCCGAGCTACAGCCCCACGACGGGCCTCTACTACCTGGGCGTCAACAACTCGTGCATGGACATCTCCTACGTCACGGAGGAGTACCGCCCGGGCGGGCTGTACCGGGGGATGCGTGCTTCACCGAAGCTGGCTCCCGGATACGACTACGTGGGCGAGTTCGTGGCGTTCGACCCGGTGAGTGGCGAGCGAGCGTGGACGTACCGCCCGGAAGACGGCTCAGCCATGACCGCATCGGCGCTCGCCACGGGTGGTGGCATCGTGTTCGGCGGGAACGCCGACCGCCAGTTCTTCGCGCTCGACGTCGATACAGGCGAGCCGCTTTGGGAGACGCGTCTGAACGGGGATATCTCTGGAGCGCCCGTGACGTTCGAAGTCGACGGGAAGCAGTACCTGGCGGTAGGCGCAGGCGGGCGCATCGCGCAGACGCAGTTCTACGCGCGACTGACGAACGTGGCCGTCCCTCCCGGGGGCGGGGTGATGTGGGTGTTCGCGCTGCCTTAGGCCCGTGCGGGTGGGGGATCGGCATGAACAGGGCTTTGGTCACTCTTCTCGGCGTAACGCTCACCTGGGGCTGCGCTTCCGGCGGTCAGGCGAGTCCTTCCTCATACGACGGCGCTTCGGATGGTGGGGTGGAGTTGGTTATCCAGAATGAGAACGCGAGGCGGGTAAGTGTGTGGGTCCAGTGGGACGACCGCAGCCTCAGTTGGCTCAGCGATGTAGGGCCGCGAAGCACGAGCGCGTTCGTGGTTCCGGTCAGCGGAAGGCAAGTCAGAATCCTGGTGGAGCGGTCTGGGCGGCGACCGGTGCCCCCGCGTGGGTCCTCTCGCAGGCGCGCTGCCACTTCAGTCCCGAGCCTGGAGGCCAGAATAGGTGATCGGCTCCTCTGGGTGCTGCAAGCTACCGGTCGCATACACGCGGTCCGTCTCCCACCCGATTAGCCGTGCGGCATACGCGAGGCGTCACCGGCTAGCTCGCATCCCAGGCTCGGCGTTTCCCCACAACAGCGAGTGGCGGAGTCCCGACATCGCCACACCATCGGCGGCGTTAGAGTGGAGTTGAAGCAACCAGCTGCCCGAGGCAATCTCATGCGAAAGACATGGACCACTCTTATGATGGGCGCCGTCGCAGTGCTCGTGGTCGCGCTGCCCCTCGTGGCGCATCACACGTTCGGCGCGGAGTTCGACCTCGAAGCGCCCGTTCAGCTCGAAGGCACGGTCGTGAGGCTCGAGTGGGTGAACCCTCACGTGTGGATCCACCTCGAGGTATCGAGAGTGGTCCAGGGCACCACGGAGACCATCTCCGCCGACCCGTCCGAGGAAGTTTGGAGGGTCGAGGGCGGCTCGCCGCGCGGGCTCGTGGTCAGGGGGCTCGCGCGTGAGTGCCTGCCCTTTGGCGCGCGGCTGATCATCAACGGCTTCCAGGCAAAGGACCGCACTCTGAAGCGGGCGAACGGTCGCGACGTGACCCTCCCCGACGGCGGCAGGTTCTTCCTCGGGTCCTCCGGTCCCGACGCCCCCAGGGACGGGGCCGAAGCCCGGGCGAACCGTACCGGCGGATGCTGACTACTTGGTGTCATAGCATAAGACCATTATAGTCTCATCATGAAGGCCTCGATCTCCATCCTGAAAGCCCGTTTGAGTCAGTACCTTGCGGCGGTGAAAGCCGGCGAGGAGGTGATCGTGACCGAACGGGGGCGCCCCGTGGCACGCATCTCGGCAATCGGAGCGGACGGTGTCCTGGAGGGGCGCCTCGAGAAGCTGGTACGGGAGGGACGGGTGCGGCCTCCGACGCACAGGGCCTCGGCCGACGAACTCATGGACGGGGCGCCGCCGGACACCGAAGGACGATCACTCCAGGGGCTCCTGGACGACCGGGCTGAAGGTCGCTGAGTGCGGTTCTGGGACTCGTCGGCCATCGTTCCCCTACTCCTCGAGCAGCCGTCGACCGCTCGCTGCCGGGCGCTGCTCGATGAAGACCCCGACATCGTCGCGTGGTGGGGGACCTCAGTGGAATGCGCGTCCGCGGTGGCGAGGGTACGCCGGGAGGGCCACCTGCGAGCAGCCGACGAGGCTGCTGCGCTTCGCATCCTCGAACGACTCCGGCAGGGATGGTACGAAGTACTCCCAGGTGAGTCCGTCCGCGGCTTGGCGCTTCGAACTCTCCGCCTCCATTCACTGCGCTCAGCCGACGCACTTCAGCTCGCTGCGGCACTCGAGTGGTCTGGGACACCGGCGAACGGAGTCGTCGTAACGTTCGATGTTCGGCTCGCCAGGTCAGCCGAACTGGAGGGCTTTCAACTCGCCTGAGGCGGGCCACACCCTCGTGCGACCTGCCGGGCCTACCGAGCAGGCATGGTGCGCCGTCCGTCTACGATCGGCGGAAGGCCCGGCACCTCGTCGTAGACCGCGGTGATGAAGCGATTCCTGCTCTCATCGGTGTTGCCCAGCGTCGTCGCGTCGTAGGCTGCCGTCAGGTTCGCCGCCAGCACCTGGTCGAGCGATTGCCCTCGATCCCGCAGCGCTTTCACGCGGGCCATGATGTCCACGATCATCGCGCGATAGGGGAGCAGATCTTCCTTATTGATCAGCGTGCCGTGGCCGGGGACGAGCGTGGTGTTCGGCCCAGCCAGCCTGTAGATGAGATCCACTGCCTCGAGCATGCCCTGGATCGAGCCGCCGTTGCGCTGATCGGCAAAGGGATAGCCGAAGTTCCTGTAGAAGTCTTCGATGTAGATGACGTCGGCCTCGCGGAAGCGAACGACCGTGTCGCCCCCGGTGTGCGACGGCATCATCGGAATGAAGTCCACCGTTTCGCCGTTCATGCGGAACGTGATGGCGGGTTCGCCCGGCTGGGCGGGGTCGTAGCGATACGTGGCCGCCGGGATGTGAGCCGGATCGGCGCCCGGGCGCATGATCTCCAAGCGCAGGTTCTCTTGAGCGAAAATCACCGCCCCTTGCCGAGCGAAGAAGGCGTTGGCGCCCGTGTGGTCACTGTGTACGTGCGTGTTGACCAGCAGCTTGATGGGGCCGTCGGAGAACGTTCGGAGTGCGGCGAGCGTCTTCTCGGCCACCTGCCGGTTTTGCGTATCGACCATCAGGACGCCGTCAGGTCCGAAGAGCACCATCACCCGGCCGCCTGACCCGTCAGGGTGGTTCCTGTCCAAGCCCTCCGACCCGTGAAGGACGTAGAGATTCGGGGACATATGCTCCGTCACCCTGATCTCGACCTGGTCCCACGGCGTTTGGTAGCCCTCGGGATACGTGTAGTTGGCCGTCCCCGGGGCGATGAGCGTGATCGGATACTCCGGGGTCTGCGCTAAGGCCGTCCCGGGCATCGCCGTGATCGCGGCCGCGCCCAAGAACCACAACGTGCGTGCCTTCATGATCCTGCTCCTGGCCTGGACACCCAGGCGCGTGCCGCCGGTGAGAGTAAGGAACCGCCGTGATCATACGATCTTATGGCGTTCGAGCCCACCCTCGACTGGCGGGGGTCGCTGACGTATCGGCTTTTCAGCGAGCCGGGCCTACTGTGCCCTCCATGGGCGGCGCGAGCCGGTACTCCTCGTGGCAACTCTCGCACACCGTGACGAGGTTGTCTCCCGCTGCCAGCACGCCATCCACGTCACGCCGGATCGCGGCATCGAGTGCGATCATGCCCGCGTCGGCCAGCTCCTGCGAGTGCACTTTCCATCCCGTTCGCTCGACCCGGTTGACATCAATCTCCCCAGTGGATCCGTAGGTGAGGTAGTCACCACTGGCGATCAACTGGATCGCATACTGCTCCACGGCCTGCCAGCTCGTTTCCGACTCGGGTGGTGCCATACCAGCGCGACCGAGAGCCCAGAGCCCGTGTGCTGCGCGGTCGACGAGGCCGACCATGACCGAGTCGATACCGGTGCTCTGGGGCACAGCAGGGAGGTCTACCGCCATCCCACCGTTACCTAGTCCATCAGGTGGACCCTCGCCGGCCCACAGCCGACCAATAGTGCGACGCCGACGCCAAACGCTGCTCCCTTCCAGGTCTTCCGCATGGCTCAATCCCTCCGTCGGGATCGGAGTTTCCGGAAGCATCGGCTGCACACCGACGAGTCCGGCTATTGAATGATGTCCCGGAATCCCGCGGGTGTCTTTGGGGATGGCGCTGACGGCAGGGTAGGAGGAAGTGGCCGACACATCGCCCGCGGGAAAGTGCGAGAGCTCCCTACAAGCATTCCATCCTACTCCTGACAGCCCTGCTGCACGACTCGGCTACATTTGATATGCGTCTAACGCGACGCCCCAGCGATTCGAGACGGTGGCGGCTGGGACATCAACCTCGCGAACCGTCTGGGGGTCCCGAGCGAAGGCACAAAGGCGCGGGGCCCCATGTTTCTTAGGGGGGTGCTTGCCGTCCCCAGCCCGCCCAGGCGGTACGTGACCTCATCGAGGACGCAGTTCGGGCAACTCGCTGCACCCTTGGTTCTGTTGGGCATCAGCGTGATGTCCTGTTCGGGTGAGGTCCCCGAAACACCTCAATTCCGTTATATTTGTTCTGCGTCCAAGGAGACGCCCCAGCGATTCGAGACGGTTGCGGCTGGGTCATCAAATCTGCGAGCCGTCTGGGGGTCGCGAGCAGCAGCGAGGCACGCGGCCCCATGTCTTTGGGGGGTAGATGTCCGAAAGACTGCGCGCCTATCTGGCTGTTCCCTACCTACTCGCCCTAGCGGCCTGCGGCGGACCCATCGGTATCCTCGCGGGCGGAGCGCTCGAGGGCGAGGAGGGAACCGCGGGCGCCTGGAGCGAGGTGGTCTCGGGCTCTGGCACGCTCGATCTCGAGACCCGCCCCGAGGATCCATACTCCGTGCGGATCGGCTTCGTCTTTCGAGACGGCGAGGTCTACATCGACCCAGCCGAGGGGCGCCGGTGGTATGAGCACCTGAAGGCCGATCCGTCGGTCCGTGTCCGAATCGACGATCGGATCTACCGTGCCCGCGCCGTAGCGGTGACGGACCCCATTGAACTCGAAGGCTTCGATCCCGAACGACACGTGCAGCGGCTCGAGCTCGTTGGCCGCAACGCGAACTAGCGCGTAACCGCTGCCCGGCCATCACGAAGCTGCACGAGCCTGGGCCGGATCACCTCCATGTCGTGACGGCAGACGCCCGCCTGCTGAATGAGCTGCATCTCGCAGATGTTGCAGCGCACGCATTCCGCGAAATCGATGGTCGGTCCGGTGATGGCACGGGTCGGACACCGCTGCTCGCAGACATGGCAATGCTCGCATTGCTCTACCCGGCGGATCCGCCGCAGCGAGATCAGAGACCCGACGGCGAGGAGCGCGCCCAGCGGACACGCGTACCTGCAGTAGAAGCGCGGCACGACCGCCGACGCGACCAGGGTCGCGGCCGCGATCACCCAGAGGAGCACGTTCGAACTCCAGAAGAAGACGGTGCCAAAGGGCTCGACGTACTGATACAGGCTCACGGGGACGCCAATGAATGCCGCACCCATAATGACGACGAGAATCACGTACTTCACCTTGGACGCCGCACGATGCGCTCCCCGGGGCAGCTCACGCTTTATGCGACGCGGCACGAACCGGTCGATGATGTCCTGCAACGCGCCGAAGGGACACAAGAAGCCGCAGAATAGACGCCCCCACACCAACACGGTGACGAGAGTGAACACGGACAGGACGAGGAGCGCCGGGTCACTGCGGATCGCGGAGAGGCCCACCCACACGAGGCCTGTGACATGCGAGATCGACAGGAAGCTCCCGTCGATCCACCCGAGGACGATGGTCGTCGTGCCGAGCGAGACCCACCGGAGCGTCGCGCTCTTGGTGAAGAATGCGAGGCATGCGAGCGCAATCACCAGAAGGACCCATCCGACTCCGGACCACCTCATCCATAGCGTCTCACTGAACATCTCCTCCTCGGATACCTGGGCGATATTCGTCGACGGAGTCGGTTCTGCTGCGGGCACCACGGATGGCTGCGGACTCGCCGGAGCAACGGCTACCGGCTCAGGCGGAACCACCGCCACCGCACTTTCTTCGGCCGGGGGCGATTCCGGGTCGACCTCGGCCGGCGGCGTGGCGGCCTCAACCACGAGCTGGGCCGCTTCAGCCTGAGCCGCTTCGGCGACCCGGACGAGGGCGGCACGGCTCGTGTAGTCCACGCGAAACGTGCCCAGGTCGGGCCGACCCCGGTCCATTGCGAACGTCAGTGGCGCAGCAATGTCGATCCCGTCTTCGTCATCGAGCAGCAACGCGCCGACTTGTGTCGACTGCCCCGCCAAGAGGCCACCCGGCCTCCCCATGTTGATGACGCGCTCACGAGGGAGCTCGAGGGTCATCCCATTCTGCTCGATCGACCACCCGTTCCGGAGAGACGGCACGTAGAAACCCCCGGCGCCAACCACATACAGGACGACCTCGTCGGCACCTCCCGCTTCCTCGACCACGTCCCGGTGGTAGTCGAACTGCTCGCCCAGGAGATGCGTCGCCAGCTCGTCACTGCTCACGTAGATGAGCGAGACCTCGAACGGGTTCCGCCGACGCTGACTCACGACCATGCTGGCCGCGACTCCTCTCTGCTGCATCTCGTACCACGAGAGTCCGACGAGCTCAGCTTCGGGCATCCGGGGCGGCTGCTCAGGCGCGTCCATGTAGGCAAGCACGACTCGACGCGCGGCGTCTCGAACCCCACGCCCCAGCGCGCGAACAGAGATCGTCACCTGGGACATTCCGTCAATATCCCTACCCACCGCGAACGCATCACCCACCCGCTTTCCCGCGAACTGCTCTAGGAACCAAGGCACCGAGAGGAAGTCACCCCTCTCGTAGCGGTAGCTCTCGCGATACTCGGTTACGCGTATGCCGGTGATCACTCCGTCCGGGGTCACGCCGACCAGCGCAACGATCGGCCCACTGTAGCCCCGGTCCTCCGGCGGGAGGTCGGAGGTGATGAACACGTAGCCGATCAGCTCGTCCCCACGGTACGCCCGTTTCACGGGTGGGTCGCCATCCGCCTCGTCGAAGCGGTCAGCCTCCGGCATCACCTCCTGAACCAGCCGAGCACTCACCCGGTCCACGTCCTGACCCGCTGCATCACCCACCGGGAGCGCGAGCGCCGCGGTCACGAGGAGTGCGAGGTGGAGAGGGCGAGGCATAGGGCGGTTTGGGGCGGTGGGCCGGTGAGCGTTGCCGTATGGGGAGCAAGTTGGCCGATGAGCGGGCTCGCCGCGAGGCGCTCGACTCCAGGGCCACAGCGCGTGCGAAGCGCCTGTGGGCCCTCTATCATGGCGGTGGACCAAGGGGGGCCCAGATGAGCGAAGGACACACCGAACGCCTGCACGCTGCGGTAAGCAGGAAGGACCGCATCGAGCAGAGCGACTCACACAGCCACACGTCTGAAGGAACGGAATGATGACGGCATCGGTCTCGAGGACAATCTCCTGGACAGCCCTTCTTTCGCTGGCCCCTTGGGCCGTCGCCAGCGCCCAGGCAGGCCCGGTCGGTCCGGCCGACTGGCCTAGCGCCAACTACACGGCGAGTGCGAATCGCTACAGCCCGCTCACCCAGATCACCGCCGACAACCTCGGCACACTCGAGCGGGCGTGGAGCGTCCATCTCGCACCCCCCGACTACGATGGCCCCCTCCGCGAGGCCCAGGCCGTGCCTCTGGTGATCGACAACACGATGTACGTGACGTCGCCCTACGGCTCGATCCTCGCGCTGGATGCCACGACGGGCGACCAGAGGTGGCGCTTCGACCTTCCCGGGAACGATCTCCCCGCGAAGCGAGGTCTCGCGTATTGGCCTGGCGATGGGGACGTCCCACCGTCCCTCATCTTCGGTACGCGGTTGGGCGTGCTGTATTCGCTCAGGGCCTCGGACGGCATGCTCAGTGCGGGCTTCGGCCGCAACGGCGTGTTGGATCTCAAGACGCCAGAGGTCATGCAGACGGGGATGGACGCGTCCTACGAGATCCTGTCTGCTCCAGCCATCTACCGGAATCTCGTCATCACTGGTGCGGGCGTGGGCGAAGGCGCTCGTGGTCCCGACGGCGGACTCGGGCCGGCCGGCGATACCCGTGCCTGGGACGCCAGGACGGGAGCGCTGGTCTGGACGTTCCACACGGTGCCGAGGCCGGGGGAGTTCGGCTACGACACGTGGGGTGGCGCGGGCGCCGCGAACCGGTCGGGCGTCAACGTCTGGGGTTACATGTCGATCGACGAGGAGCGCGGAATCCTATATATGCCCCTCGGCGCACCCAATGATGACCGCGTCGGAGTGAACCGTCCGGGAGACAACCTGTTCTCCTCCTCCGTGGTCGCGGTCGACGCGAACACCGGGAAGTATCTCTGGCACTTCCAGCTCGTGCATCACGACATATGGGATTACGACGCGCAGTCGGCGCCCGTCCTGGTCGATCTCGAGCGGGACGGGCGATCCGTACCGGCGGTCCTGATCGTCAACAAGACGGGACTCCTGTTCACGCTGAACCGCGTGACCGGCGAGCCGATCATCGAGGTCGAAGAACGGCCCGTGCCCCCGAGCGAGCTACCGGCCGAGCAGGCGTCTCCGACCCAGCCGTTTCCGGTCCGGCCCGAACCGCTGGTGCAAAACACGCTCTCGCGTGACAACCTCTACCAGGGTGAGCGCGCTCATCAGGCGTACTGTCAGCGCGTGGTCGACGACAACAACATGCAGCTGGGCGGTCCGTACATGCCGATCGCGGTCGGCCGCTACAGCATGTCTCCTCCGGGGCCGGCCGGCGGCATCAACTACTGGGGACCGGCGTACGATCCGGACCTGCGGCTGTTCATCTCGAACACCACGAACCTCTTCCAGCCGATGCGCCTGGTGCAGGCAGCCGACGGTAGCTGGTCGAACTCTGGACCGCTCGCGGGCTTACGCCGCTTCGGTGATCCCGACCGGGGTCTACCGTGTGGGCCGACGCCCTGGGGCGAACTCGTGGCCGTCGACATGGACACGGGGAACATCGCCTATCGAAGGACACTCGGTGTCTCCGATCAACTGCCTCCCGGCCTTCAGGACACGGGCCGCCCGAGCACGGGTGGCGTGCTGCTGACGGCGAGCGGACTCACCTTCGTGGGAGGCACCGACGACTACAGGTTCCGAGCCTTCCGGACAGCCACAGGCGAGCAGCTCTGGGAAATCAGGCTCCCGTCCTCGATCGAGGCGACGCCCATCACCTACATGGGCGCCGATGCACGTCAGTACGTTACGATCGTGAGCACGGGCGGAGGACTCACGGGATCTCGGCCTACCAACGACGAGATCATCGCCTTCGCGCTGCCAAGGAACTGACAGCGAGAGCGGAGCACATGCGATGATCGGCTTCTTCGAGTGGATCTCTGACTTCTACGCCGGACACCCGGAGCTCCGTCTCGATCTCCTGGGGCACCTCGCCCTGGCTGTGCTGCTCGGTGGCGCGATCGGCTTCGAGCGACAGTATGCGCGGAAGCCTGCAGGACTTCGCACGAACATCCTGATTTGTGTGGGCGCTGCCCTCGTCACCGACCTGTCCGTACGGATCACATCGCTCGGGCCCGGTCCGGCCGATCCGGCCCGGCTGGCAGCCCAGATCATCTCGGGAATCGGCTTTCTGGGGGCCGGGGCCATCATCCAGTCGCGCGGAACCGTGACCGGGCTGACCACTGCCGCGACGATGTGGGTCGTAGCGGCGATCGGCATGACGTTGGGTGCCGGGGCAATCGTCGAGGCGATGGGTGCCACCATCCTGGTGCTGGTGGTCTTGATTCCGCTGCGTGTGCTCGAGGAGCGCGTCGCTCCCAACTTCGGCCGTCGAGAGGACGACGAGGTCATCACTGAACCCGAGGCATAGACGCGATACGTCAGGGCAGGCAAGATCCATGAGAAGGGCAGCGGGCATCGGCGCTGGCATCGCGGCTATCGGAACCGCACTCGTTGCGGTGATCGCGCTCATGGGTGTGCCCCGACTTCCGGTTGCCGAGCTTCTGCTGTTCCCTGGCTCAATGGCAGCCTGGGTCTACGGAGGCGACACCTACAGCTCGGGCCCCGAGTTCTTGCTGTACAGCGTCGCCTTTGGTGTGCCCCTGAATGCAGTGTTCGGCGCGATCATCGGGATGCTGGTGGCCGCCTTGAGGTCGAGGTCGAGATAACTCACGACGATGCTGCACATCTTCCTCCACGTGGCGGTGCCCCTGGCCGTGGCGTTCCTCTTCTACCGCCCCCGCAAGGCTCAGGCCGCCCTCATCATGATCGCTACGATGGCCGTGGACCTCGACCACCTAATGGCCGATCCCATCTACGACCCTGAGCGATGCTCCATCGGCTTTCACCCACTGCACACCTCGCCCGCCATCATTGTCTACGCGCTGGTCTTCGCTCTGGCGCTCCTCTTCGCCAAGAGGCTTGAAGGCTCCGGCCTTGGATCGGCGATGCGACTGGTGCACCTGGGCAGCCTCGGGCTGCTCATTCACATGGCGCTCGATTGGGGCGACTGCGTGGTCTAGGTTGTCGCTACTCTTCCCGCGCATGCTAGCGGCCGCGCTCGTGGCGGGCGTGTTGATGATTCCCCAAGGGATCAACGGGCAGTACGTCGGTCTGATTCAGTGGACTACCGGCCCCGGGGCGAACGGCCACTACTACCCCATGACCGAGCTCGCCGGTGACTACCGGGACGTAAGTGCGGTCGCTGCGACTCTAGGGGGAACACTTGCCTCAATTACGACCCGCGAGGAGAACAAGTTCGTCCACGACAGCTTCGTTGAATTCGGTACGTGCTCCGCGGTCTGGTGCTTCCCCTCGACCTTCTTCATCGGGCTTCGACGAGTAACTCCTGGCGGACCGTTCGCGTGGGAGACGGGAGAGCAGCTTTCGTTTACCGCGTGGAACCTAGGCGAGCCCAACGACTTCGGAGACGAACCGGTGGCCCACGTGATCAAGGGCATTCCGGGACAACCCGCTAGGGCTGCGCCGGAGGGAGCGGGGGAGGTGTTTTGGAACGACATTCCGTTCGACAGATACGAAATGCGCGGCGTAATTGAATGGAGCGTCAGGCCGAGCGCCCTACTCGCGGAGAGGGACCCACCGTGAGTGTTGCGATACGCGAGTGCGGTTCCTGCTCCGCCTGCTGCACCGTGATCGGCGTGCATGAGCTGGAGAAGGGCACGTACGAGACCTGCGAGCACCTCTGTGAGGCGGGCTGCGGGATCTACGCCGAACGGCCCCAGTCGTGCCGGACGTTCGAGTGCCAGTGGTTGCGCGGAGCGCTCGAGGTCGATGGTTCCATCGACACCGAAATGCGCCCGGACGCATCAGGCGTGATCTTCGACTACCATCCTGACACGGCGTTCGGCGAGGTGTTCACGGCCTGGGAGGTCGAGCCCGGTGCGTCGGCCAGCGGCCGCGCCAGGAGCATCATCAAGGGACTCGAGGAGAGATTCCTGGTGATCATCATGACCCGCGGCCCGGAGGGCGAAGGGGGGTCAGGCGACCGCAGCTTCGTCGGTCCGCCCCATCTGGTGGCGCAGGCAACCGACGTGATGTGGAGTAGGCCAGTCCGCTAGGCTCCCCACAGGTCGGGGCGCGTCAGTTCTGCCGCCGCCGGTGCAGGGCGCGGGCGAGCTCGCGCATGTCGACAGCGCGATCGGTTTCGTCCACGATCTCGACGCCGAGGAGCGTCTCCAGCACGTCCTCGAGGGTCAGGACACCCGCCATCCCGCCGTACTCGTCCACGACCAGCAGCATGTGCTCGGTTTGCGCTAGCAGCATCTCGAGGGCCTTGCTGGCGGTCGCGCCCGACGGAACTGCCTCCAACGGGCGAACCATTCCCCGGAACCGTTCGTCCAGCCTCTGCTCGCGGACCGCGTCCAGGATCATGGACCGGTGGATGACGCCGATGACGTCGTCGATGTTGCCGCCCTCCGTCACCGGCATGCGCGCGAAGAACGTCTCCCGGTCGCTGTCGGCGAACTCGCCAACGGTCGTGTCGGCGTCGAGCGCCTCGACGACGGGGCGCGGCGTCATGATGTCGGAGACCCTGATCGTGCGGAGGCTCAACAGGTTCCGGATAGCCCGCGCCTCGGCAGGGCTCAGCGAGCCGCCTTGCTTCCCGAGATCGGCCAGGGCGGCGACCTCGTCGCGCGTGATCGTGAGGCCTCGGTCCCCGCCCGCGACCAGCCGACCGACGAACTCGGCGGCCAGCACGAGAGGGTACAGCAGGTAGATCATTCCCTGGACGACGGGCGCGGTGAAGCCGACGAGTCTATTGGCGTTCAGCGTGCCCAGGGTCTTGGGCACGATCTCGGTGAGCAGCAAGATGACGATCGTCAGCAGGCCGCTGGCCAGTCCGAGCCAGCGGTCGCCCCAGATCGAAGTGACCTGCGCTCCCACCCCCGCGGCACCGACCGTGTGTGCCACTGTGTTGCTGCTCAAGATCGCGGCGAGCGCCCGGTCCGGGCTGGACTTGTGCAGGTGCATGAGCTTCGCCCCCGGAGCCCCTCTCTCGACCAGGACGTTCACGTAGCCGACCGAGACACTCAGCAATGAAGCCTCGAGCAGGCTGCACAAGAAGGACACAACAAGCGCGAGCGACGCATAGAAGATCAGCAGTGTCATCGATGTCCCCAGCAGTAATTGCTACAGCCGCGTGCCATAGGACGCCCCTACCCCGAACCCCCCGGTGCGCGTGCGGTGCCTACCGCCCCCCGCTCCGCTCCGTCTTCACGCGCTCGATCAGAGCAGCCCACTGCGCCGTCTCGCTCGGGTCCCACACCTCGTTCATCGTCGCCCTCGCTTCTGCTTCGGGCACGCCCTCGATCAGCGAGCGGTAGAGGTAGATGAACGCCGACGCCCGCATGTTCGCGATGCAGTGCACGAAGACCTTACGATCGCCGTTCGCCTCCATGACGTCGAAGAACATCTCGACGTCCTCGACCGTCGGCGCCTGCCACACGACCGGGATATGCACATAGGTCAGCCCGGTCTGCGTGACACGGAAGCCCTCCTCCGCATTCTGCTCCGCGTCGGCGGTCGCCAGGTTGACGATGACCTCGTAGCCCTGCTCACGCAGGAGCGGGATCTGTTCGTAGCCGATCTGGCCCGCCGAGGCGAGCCGCTCCGTGACCACCTGGAAGTTGCGAATGGTCTCCAGTGGTGGTGGGGCGCTCTGTTGGGCTCGGACGCCGGGCGCGAGGAGGCTCGACAGCATCAAGGCGAAGATCGGCGAAAGTCGGTTCATGGTCCGGGTGGGGTTGGGGCGAGTAGCTCGGCCGATTTCAGGTAGTGGCGGCCGAAACCTCAGACTAAGGAACGCTGCCCCTCGATGTCCAGCGCATTCAACTTTCGTGCGGATCGTGCTCACCCCCCTATCATGGCGGCTCAGACGGAGACTTGGATGAGCGAAGGTCACACCGAACGCCCGACGAACGCGGCACGAGTGCCTAGATGAGCGCCACTCCGGTCGAGCGTTTGAACGCAGCCCTCGAAGGCCGCTACCACATCGAGTCCGAGCTCGGTGAGGGCGGCATGGCGACTGTCGGGCAAGGCCGTGCGGGAGACACTCGGGTCCTTGGCGGTGGTCGCTTCGTGGGCCGGCTCCTTCGGCCTGAGCCGGTCGCGGTGGCGTGATGGGTTCCACCCACTACGTTTCAGAGGAACTTGGACGTCCAGGACCACCCGTGGAGGAGGGCAAACAGCGACCATGCTCGAGCTCTGGCGTGCGAAGCTCATTGCGGGAGGGAAGGTGCACCTGGAGGACTGCGATTCGCGAGAGGCCGGCAAGCTATGGGCCATCAGGAAGCTAGCCGAGTTCGGCCACGACGGTGCCGTCGATTGGCTCGATCGCGATCAGTCCAGCGTGGCGGTGCCGGCGCCGGGGTTGGAGGTGCACATCACGGTACGTAGCTAGCGCGGGTCCTGTGGCGGTGCCGGGCATCCAGCTTCCCCGCCAGCGCCCCTTTCGACGCCTCCGCGGAGGGCTACCTTCCGGACTTCCTGGACACGAGCATCCTCACCGCACCCAGCCTGGAGGCCGCGCCATGCCCGCACCACGATCCACGCTCACCACGCTCACCATCGTCTGCACCCTCGCCCTGTCGGGCTGTGGCGGGGACGGTCCTACCGGGAACTCCGGGGATGCCGTCACGCCTGCCGAGGCCGGTATCTTGCTGACCTCTTTGTTCGGGTTCGTCGGCGACAACCTCAACCTCTTCGCTCCCGCGCCCGGTCTGGCCGCGGTTCCCTATGCCGATCTCTACGACCCCAACATCGACGAGGTCGACGAGTGTGACGTCGGCGGCTCCGGCACGCTGACCGGGACGATCAGCGGCGACGTCGATGATCAAGCCAATACCGCAGACCTGAACATCTTGGCGACCGCCGACTTCACGGGCTGCCGCTTCTATATCTCCGAGCTCAACATCATCACCTTGGATGGCCAGCCCGACGTCGACTTCGATGTTGACCTCATGATCGACGAGGGGGCGGACACCGAGACGGACATCGTCGATGTGTCGGGCGCGGTCGCCTACACCGTGACCGACGGGCGGTCGGGAACCTGTGCGATCGACGCGACGGTCACCATAACGTCGATGGGCACCTCCGCCGATGAAATCACCGCAACCGGGTCGGTCTGCGGTGCGAACGCCGCCAACCTCCAGATCCTGTTCTAGCGCGTTCGGCGAGCCATCTTGCGAAACGAGGGGGTGGGCCGCCACGGCCACCCCCTTTCGCACGTTCGTCGTCTCGCGTCGACAAGCGACCGCTGTCCTGAACGGCGCCCTAATCGACACATCAATCGATACATCCCCCCCTCAGATCAACGCCGGGGACATGTGCTGGTCTTATAGTGCACACGCACCGACCGAAGGTCACACCGAACGCCTGCAAACCGCGCTAGACAGTAAGTACCAGGGCGAGTCGAAGCTCGGGATCACGGCCGCGCCAATGTCACATTACCTCGCCCCGCTCGTTGCTCTCACGGCGATCCCCTGATTGACGAGCCGATCTGATGCGACACTACCGCCCGACCCTTGCTGTGCTGCTCACCCTGCTGGCCGGAGTATCGGCGTGCTCGACTCCCCTCTTCGGCGGGGAGACGCTCGTTCGCTTCAGAAACGTGAGCCCTCTCGAGCTGAGTGACTTCACCTATCAGTCCGGGGGCGAGGCGATCTTCTTCCCCGTGATCCGCGCCGGGGTCGTCACCGAGTACGTGGAGATCGACCAGTCGTATCGGTACGGCTTTGTGGAGTTCCACGTCGACAGCGTGCGGTTCGTGCTCCAGCCCATCGACTACGTCGGCGAAACGCTGCTCGGCGGCGGCGAGTTCACCTTCCGCGTGGACGTGGACACCGCGTCCGCGTTCGGCGTGTCCCTCCTGCTCGAGGACTAGCGTACTCGCAAGCTCGGTGAGGGTGGGATGGCGACCGTCGAGCGAGCTTCCCTAGCCTCCTGTAGCATCCACAGGGGGGACGTATGTCGGGCAAGGCCGTGCGGGAGACACTCGGATTCCGCATGTTCGCCCAATGACCTCCGAGCCTTCAGGTAGACGCCGACGCTACGTTGCCACCTTGTTGCTCGCACTGCCCCTCTCGGCGCTCTTGGTCGCGTTCGCCAGCGTTTGCGGTGGTATCCACGGAGCACCGACCTGCGGCGTCCTCACCTACGCTGCCGTTCCGTTGGTAGTGCTAGTGCTGACGGCCTCTGTCCCGCTCGACGCCTTGCTCGGCGACTACGCCACTCAAGAGGTGGCCCGCCCGACCCGATTCACAGCAATTGTGTACCAGCTACCCACGGCGGAGTCGGACAGCATCGGAGCGATTCTCGGTAAGGCCCGGGTCACGGTTCTGGCTTGAGGTTCGCATCGGAGATGATGCATCAGCCGCCGAAGGTGCTTTGCGAGGCAGGGGGCTGGGGAGACTTCGAAACCGTCCTCAAGTGCTATCAGCACCGAGCTGAGGGAAGCCCTGGCGGACCGCAAAAGAGCTGCTGGAGGAGCTGAATAGCGGGAACGGCTCGACGCCAGGCAAAAGAAAGCCCCACCAGCTTCGTAAAGCCAAGTGGGGCTATCACTTCTGGAGTGCGCCCGACAGGATGGACGGCACTTCGTGCCGTCGTCTCGCAGTAGGCGGGCGAGCCTCCGGAAGGCCGTTTCGCCGCTCGACTCGAACCTGTGACCTCATGCTCCGGAGGCATCGGCAGAGGAGCGGGAATTCCGGCAAGAACACGTCTAACCCATTGGTGGGACGCACGATCTCACGTTCTTGCCGCGCGATCATGCCGGAATCTGCCAGAGCCAACGGACACAATCACGGACTCAATGGACACAGCAACGGATACGTCGTTTAGCGGGAGTCGCCCTCACGCCGAAAGGCCAAGCCCCCCAGGCACCCCCTTCGCGTCCAGGAGGTGGGACTCCTACGCGCACGTGCGCGAGGTGCGGGAACTCTCTTCCGAAATCGGCGAGGGCGTCTCCGCAAAATTTCCCAGGATTCCTGGAAAACGGCGCCGTGCCTGGCGTGCGCATCGCGCCTACGCCCCGTATCCTTCCGAGTCACATACGGGAGTGCCGATGACCGAAGGCCACACCGAACGCCTGGAAGCCGCGCTCACGGACGGGGGGATTCCCCGAGCCCGAGATCGTCGGGCTCGTGACAGCCTCGCGGTAATGAACCGTCTTCTGGCACTCATTCTCTCCGGCTTACTGGTGACTTGCGGAGGCGACTCTCCGTCCGGGCTACCGAGCACCTTCGGGTCCCAGATCACCTTTGAGACTATCGCGGGCACGTACACTGGTGCCCTCGTGAGCGTCTCCCAGGGAATCACGCTGACGGCAACGTTTTCACTCACCCTTGTGCAAACTCAGGGCAGTTTGACTGGAAGCTTCGGACTTGCGGGGACGCTGGATGACGGCGTCGGGCAGGCCTTCGTACGGGGAAATGGCACGGTGACAGGAACGATCGCTCCAGGCTCAGCCCCGTTGGTTAACGTCACTGTGACTCCGGACGTTTGCCCGAACGCGGCGGTGGATTGGTCCGGCACATACGACGGTGCGAGCGGGGCGCTGACGATCTCGGGTGACGCGAATATCTTCGATGCCGGGTGCGTGGTCGTCCTGACCTATGAGGGAACGATGGTTCTCAACCGCTGAGAGCCTCGCGCCCCAGCCTCCCGCAGCATCCACAAGGAGGACGTATGTCGGGCAAGGCCGTGCGGCAATGATGAACTGGGGTGCACTCGGCCCACTGATTGCGCTGACCGTCTTGGTGAGCGGCTGCGAGAGCAGCACCGAACCGCCGAACGCCGTCGTGATAAGCGGTGTGGTCGAAGACCAAGGGGCACCTGTCCCACACGTCCTTGTGGCATTGATGCGGGCTACTGACATCTACGGAGTCCGCGAGGCGTTGGACGCCGACAGCACCGACACCAGCGGGCAGTTCACGCTGACCACCAATTCAGCGACGTGCCCCGACTGGGTGGTTGCGTTCGTCGGTGTCCCAACCGCGTACCGAACTCTGAGGAGCCAGCACCTCGGGCTGTGTCATTCGCACACTGCGGTGGTCGTGGATGTCGCCTTGTCTGATCCTCCTCGACGAAGGCTGACCGTCAGGGCAGTGTGAGGTCGAGAACGCCGTTCTGGACGGTGACGGTTTCGCCGGTGGTCCACGGGGCGTCCCATGAGTAGTCAACCCCGACGAACGAGAAGGTCCCGATCACGCGGTTGGGACTTACCGTGGTGAGGGTCAAAGTGCCGTCCGACGGCGGGCCCCATCCGGTTGTGAAGCCATAGCCACC
>JAOTVA010000148.1 GCA_029863645.1 Gemmatimonadota bacterium | reverse complement strand
CTCATCGCGTTCCTGTTGAACTACGTGCCGACCGTTGGCTCGATCATCGCCGCCGTTCCGGCGGTGCTGTTGAGCGTCATCCTGGTGGGGACGGTGGGCCATGCCCTCTTGGTTGCGCTCGGGTATGTGGTGGTCAACACGGTGTTCGGGAACATCATCGAGCCGAATTTGATGGGCCGACGTCTGGGGCTCTCGACACTGGTCGTGATCCTGTCGCTACTCTTCTGGGGATGGACATGGGGTCCCCTCGGCGCGCTGCTTTCGGTGCCACTCACCGTCATCGTGAAGATCTGGCTGGAGAACACGACCGACCTACGGTGGGTAGCCATCCTGCTCGACAAGTCCGCACCCGTCGCGACCGTGGGTGTGGAAAGCGGAGACTGACATGCCCCGAATCGAATTCGCCGAGCTGCCCGACCACGGTCGGCTTTGGGTCTTTCCCATCGACAGGCCCCTGACCAGTGCCGAGGCCGATCGATGCCTCGCCGTGGTCGATGCGTTCCTGGCCCGCTGGGCCGCGCATGGTGCGCCGCTGCGGTCCGGGCGCGAGCTCCGTCACGGGCGCTTCCTCCTCATCGGGGTCGATGAGGACGCGGAATCTCCGTCGGGGTGCTCGATCGACGCCCTGGTGAATCAGTTGCGGGCTCTCGGCGACGAGATGGGCGCGACGTTCATCGAGCACTCTCCGGTCTGGTATCGGGCGGGTGAGGGGATCGTCTCCGTCTCGCGATCCGAGTTCAAGGTGCTGGCCGGAGAGGAGAAGGTGACGCCAGATACGGTCGTCTTCGATACGAGTCTGACGAGGTTGTCCGAGCTCCGAGCCGGGAGGCTCGAGCACGCGGTCAGGGACGGGTGGCACGGAAGGGCCTTCTTCCGGCTCGCGCCCAAGAGCTGACTTATGGGCCCGCCGGCGGGGCACGGGGAAGGCTAGGGCCGGCCCGTCGGCCGCTGAGCGACTTCGTGTAGGAGACCCGCGACGAAGTCGGCGCACGTCTCGTCCGCCCAGAACCGGGGCGACCACGGTGTGCCCTCCACGAAGCCGACGTGCCCCCCGCGGGGCACCAGAACGAGGGTTAGGCGGTCGTTCGCCGCCGCTTCGGCGCGTGGGATCGCGGTGGCGGGAAGGAATGGGTCGTCGACCGAGTGAACCATGAGCGTGGGGACTCCGACTCCAGCCAGGAACCGGCGACTCGAGCATTCTGCGTAATACTCGGCCGCGTCGCGAAAGCCGTTGAGGGGGGCCGTGACGTGATCGTCGAACGCACGGATCTTCCGGGCCGAATCGACCGCATCCATATCGAGCACCTGCGAAAGCGTGGATCGCTTCCACTCGACTTTGCGGCGTAACGACCGGAGGAAGTAGTCCGAGTAGACGCCACCCATGAAGCTCTGCTCCAGCAGATCACAGCTCGCCGCGAGATCGAACGGGACGGACATGACCGCCGCCGCCGCCAACAGGGCGCGCCCCCCGTCCTCGCGCTCGCCCATGAGCTTGAGCACGACATTGCCGCCCAGCGAGAAGCCGATGGCCCCGAGCGGTGCGGAGGGGTAGCGGGCCCGAATCTGTTCGAGGAGCCAGGTCGGGTCCTTCGTCTCGCCGGAGTGGTAGAAGCGAAGCGCCCGGTTCGGCTCGCCGCTGCACCCGCGGAAGTTCATCGCGACGGGGCGCACGCCGCGTAGGGCGAGCCGGTCACAAACGCTTCGTACATAGGAGCGACGCGATGAGCCCTCCAGCCCGTGAAGCACCAAGACGACCGGCGCCTCACCCGGCCCGCCAGCTTCGATCGAAACGGGCTCGGGTCCCCAGTCTACGTCCAGGAAATCTCCGTCCGGCGTTTCGAAGCGCTCACGCTGCGGCAGGGGGCGGGCCCGATGCCGGAGCGCACGCGCGAATAGGGTCTGGACGTGTGGCCCACGGGCCCATCCCGGCACCCGGAATGAGGCCGAGGGCCCCGGGCCGCCGGCCTTCACGTCATCCATCGTGGACCGAGCCGCGCGATTTCCTCGAACACCGGGCACGCTTCGGCGTGCGCGCCGGGGAGGTACCCGACGCTCATCAGGAACTCGCCCGTGATCTCGCCGCCGGTGAATCGAAAGGTCTTCTTGAAGAGCCGCACCCATTCCGCCTTCGAGCGGGGATGATGCGCGTCGAGCCATCCGGCGAACGAGCCGTGACTCTCGCGCAGGTTCAGGATCGTCCGTGCGTTGCTGATCGCGGCGTCGACCTTGAGGCGATTCCGGATGATGCGGGCATCGTCGAGCAGGCGTGCCCGGTCGGCATCGCCGTATCGCGCCACTCGATCCACGGAGAAGCCGCCGTAGGCGGCGCGGAACCCCTCGCGTTTCTTCAAGATCGTGAGCCAACTCAGGCCCGCCTGGTTGATCTCGAGGAGAAGCCGCCCGAACAGCTCATTGTCATCGGTCAGCGGGAAGCCGTACTCCGAATCGTGGTATGGCCCGTGAAACTCGTGCCCGGCGGCGATTGCGCAGTAGCTGTTCGCGGGCAGTTGCATGATGCCTCGGTGAGCGTAGGGACCGTTCCGGAGTGCGGACTTGTACGATGGCGGGTATGAAACGTTCGATCTGGGCCCGCCGTAAGGGTCGCAGACGGTAAGCCATTCGCGAAACGGGGGTATATGGGCGGGCTCGTTCTCGGGGTCGCACTGCTACTGGGGTCACCCTCCCCGGCCGACGACCCTCGCCTCTATGGGAGGGTCCTCACCACGGACGGTACGGTGATCGAAGGCTTCCTCCGATGGGACCGGAACGAGGCGGCGTTCGCCGATTTCATCGACGCGGTGAAGGTCGTCCCCGATTCGGTCCTCCGCGAGGCGGAGCGGGTCGACCCGGCCTTCGCGGCGGAGATGCGCCGACAGCGCAGCATCGTGGCTTTCGGGATGCGCCTCACCTGGGACCGGGACGACCTCGCGGGCCCGCTCCGCACGCCCTCTTCGATCGTGCTGGCTGATGTAGCCTCGATCGAGCCCGTGGACGCTCGACGCATCGGACTCACGCTGATCGATGGCGAAGCGGTGGAGCTGTTCGGATCGACGACCGACCTCGGTCCGACCCTGCGGGGCCTGGAGATCGACGAGGGCGAGGGCGAGCCAACCGTCCTCCGATGGCGTGACGTGGGGCGCGTCGAGTTTCTCCCCGCACCGACGGGTCGCCGTCCCACGGCTTCTCGCCTATACGGCACCGTGAGGACGTGGGGCGGCCACGAGTTCGAGGGGTTCGTGGCCTGGGATCGGGACGAGGTGCTGTCGTCGGACGTGCTCGACGGTCGCGAGGACGGTGTTCAGTACGAGATCCGCTTCGACGACATCGAATCGATCGCCCCGGAAGGGAGGAGGAGTGCGCGGGTTCGCCTACGCTCCGGTGTCGAACGGGTCCTTCGCGGAACCAACGACGTCGATCAGACGAACCGGGGGATCGAGGTCTCGGTGCCTACATTGGGACGCGTTCTCGTGCCGTGGGGGGATCTCACCGAGGTTCGTTTCCACGAGCCGGCCGGGCCTTCCGGCGATTCGCCGCCGTGGACGGGCCGACCGGGGGCCGCGATCGAGGGGACGGTCCACGCGCGCGACGGACGCACGATTTCGGGTACGATCCGCTGGGGCCACGACGAGGAACGGCTCTGGGAGGTGCTCGACGGCCGAAGTGGCGAAACCGAGTTCGACGTGCGCTTCGCCTCGATCGCAAGGATCACGCCCGAGGGCGAGGGTGCGGCGGTGGAGCTTCTCGACGGCCGCGTCTTCCGGTTGGAGGGCACGGATGATGTGGGGCCCGAGCACCGCGGGGTATTCGTGCAGCCGATGGAGGGTCGGGCTCGTAGGCTGATCCGTTGGGCGGACGTCGAGCGCGTGGAATTCGTCCGATGAGGCGCGGGATGGGCCAGGCGACGCTCGTGGGGCTGATGCTCCTGTGGACCTGCGTGTCGGTGCCCGAGGGGGTGCGCGCCCAAGAGACCGAATCATCGTATGCCGACGAAGCGGCGCGGCGTCTGCATGAGGCCGCGATGGCCGCGAGGACGCGGATCGACGAGTCGGTGGTCAGCTACACCGCGGTGGTTCGACAGCGGATCGGCGCCGCGCTCCGGATGCCACTCAAGGACCGAATGCTGTACCGCAATGAAGCCTCGCACCGCCTTTGGTGGGACCGCGACGGCGACAATCTCATTCAGGTGCTCTCCTATCGCGAGCAGACGCCGGCGGGCATCAACTGGGACGACGTGGATCTCGACTTCTTCAATACGGCGTTCGATCCGATGAACGACCGGCTCTTCTTCGGGCTGACCCCGACCGACGAAGACTTGGGGGAGCCCGAGGGCGACGACTTCTGGTTCGAGCATCCTCTGTATGAGGAACACGTGGAGTCCTACCGCTTCACGTCCGGGGACACCATCACCGTCAGCCTGCCCGATGGCCGGACCGTCCGGGCGGTGGAGCTCCAGGTCGTGCCCAAGCAGGCCGACGTCCACCGCATGGCCGGGGCGCTCTGGATCGAGCCGGAGACCGGAGCGCTGGTTCGCGCGGTCTACCGGCTCTCTGACACGTTCGACGCGTTTCGTGACATCCCGGACCTTCAGGCGGAGGAAGATGAGGACCTGAGCTTCATCCCGGGAATCCTGAAGCCGTGGACGGTCGACGTCACGATGATCTCGGTGGATTACGCCCTGTGGGACTTCGAGGTGTGGATGCCCCGGTCCATGCACATGGAGGGGGTCGTCGGGGCCGGCATCCTGAAAGCGCCGATCACGTTCGACTACGCGTACGACCTGGAGGCGGTCACGACCGAGCAGAGCCTCGCTGAGGCGACGGCCGACGAGTTCCCGGAGGTGCACTTCGCGACGCGAAGCGATGCGATGGCGTACCTCAACGAGCTGGCCTTCGGTCAGACGGTCCCGTACCGACACGAGATCGACGAGTCGTCGGAGCAGGGGACGGTTCAATATCTGATGCCGTCGGACAAGCTGTTCCTCGCCGAGAGCCCCGAGCTCCCCCCTCCGGTGTGGGAGGACGGGGGCGGCTTCGCGTCGACGGAAGAGCTTGCAGAGGATCTCGACGACCTGGCGAGCCTCCCCTTGGGTCGGCTCGCCGCGACACCCACCACCTTCCGGTGGGGGCTCCAGCGTCCCGATCTCATGCGGTACAACAAGGTCGAAGGAGTGTCCGTCGGGGCCCGGTTCCAGGTTCGGCCGCAGACCCCAGTGGGTCCCCTCTCGGTGACCCTGACGGGTCGGCTCGGATACGGTGACTGGGAGCCGAACGGTCACGTGGAGTTTGCCCGAGAGACCCTCCGCAGACGGGTCGCATTGAGCGGCTACCACGAACTGACGTCCATCGAGCCGGACGCTCGCCACCTCGGTCTCGGCAACTCTCTCACGGGGTTCGCCTTCGGGAGGGACGACGGCGACTACTATCGACGCTCGGGTGCTTCGCTGGCGTGGACACCACCCAGCGCGGCCCGGAGGACCTTCCGAGTCCGGGGGTATGCCGAATACCATCGGGCGGTCGGCGTGGAGACCGACTTCGCGCTCTTCAAGTTCTGGAAGGACGACTGGGCATTTCGACCCAACATCGCCGCGGACGAGGGGTGGGAGTACGGAGCCATCGTGGAGCTCGCGCCCTGGTGGGGTACCGATCCTCGCCTCGTCCAGGGCGGGCTCGACGTAGAGCTTCAAGCGGCAACCGGCGATCGGGAGTTCACCCGAGCCTCCGTGGCGGGCATGCTGGTCGTTCCGCTTCCGGCGGACCTTCGCTTGGCGGTCGAGGCCGGGGGAGGGCGGATATTCGGGACGCCCTCGGTTCAGCGCTTGTGGTACGTCGGAGGTCCGCGCACGCTCCGCGGCTATGCTCCGCGTGTGTTGGGTGGTGAGACATCGATCCGTGGCCGAGTCGAGCTCGCGAAGGTTTATCCGTTCGGGGGAGTTACACTCTTCTCCGACTACGCGTGGGCTGGCGATCACTCGACGTACGCCGTCGACGACGGCTTCTACTCGATCGGCGCCGGCCTGTCGCTCCTCGACGGCCTGGTTCGCTTCGACGCTGCCTATGGGTTACGCACGCCGAGGAATCTTCGCGTCGACTTCTATCTGGACGCGATCCTCTGATCCGGGGCCTGGACTCCGTCGAGAGCGCGGTTCAGAATACATCTCCTCAGTCGGGCTCCGATCAGGGAGGCGCAGTGTCCGGAGGTAATCGTCTGGTACGCCTCGCCGCGCGCAGACGACGCTCGAGCTCCACGCTCGCGTTGCTGGTGCTCGCCTTCCTGGGCGTGACATCGGGGGTGGCAGCTCAAGGCGCGGATCGGAACCGGATGGCGTCAGGGGACAGTGTCCGGATTCGGCTCACCGGTCGGATGATGGTCGCCGCCGAGTTCCGCGAGTGGGACGTCAACGGCATTGTGCTCGACATGGACGGCCTCATCGAGCCGTATCCGGTGGCGGTTTCCGACATGGAACGCCTGGACGCGTTCATGCGGCGCACGAACCGGGAGTCGTTCCGCCACGGGGCGGTACTCGGGGCCGCCTCTGGGATCTTCATCGGCGCCGCGGTCGGGCTCCTCCTTCACAAGACCGGTGTCATCTCCGATCCGGACGATCCGCCCGCGGAGATTTTCACAGACACCCTGCGTTGGGTAGGCCTCGGGTTGATCGGCGGGGCGGTGGCCGGAGGCTTCTACTTCGGATCGCACCCCGGGCACGGCTGGATCAGGATCGCGCTTCCCGTCTCCTGACGGTCGAAGCGGCTCTCCCAACCCTGGCACGACCCCACCCGGTCCGACGATTCCGGTCGGCGGTCCCTTGATGACGGTCACGTCAACCAATCCTCGCGCGCACCTCGCACCATTTGACACTAAACGGTGTTCTCGCTCGTAGTGGCTTGTGCAGTTGACCTCCGATGAGCGCCTGTTTACAGTGTTCACTATGACAGATCAACGAGAGCGGATTCTCAACTGCGCCTGCGACCTGTACCTGGAACACGGGCTGGACGGCTTTTCCATGAGAAAGCTGGCGAAGGAGATCGGGGTTACCGCCCCGGCGATCTATCGCCACTACGACGGTCGCGAGGCGGTCCTGGCCGATGTGCTCCGCGAGGCGTATCGCACGTTTTCGCGGTACCTGTACGCGGCGTTGGGCGCGCCGTCACCGCTCGAGCGGTTCAGTGCAGCCGGAGAGCAGTACCTCAACTTCGTGATCGAGCACCCGCGTTGGTACGGGATGATGCACACCGCCCCAGAACACCTGGGGATGGATGAGATCCCGGCTGACATCGAAGCGCTGCAGATGGCCACCCACCAATTCTGGCTCGACCGGGTTCGCGAATGCATGGAGGCCGGCATTCTGCGGGAAATGGACCCGGAAGAGAGCTCCATCACGATGTGGGCGCACGCCCATGGCATGGTGCAGCTGTTCCATCAGGGCTTGCTCCCTGTGAATGAAGAGGAATTTCGGCGGCTGTTCCGGGAGTCGGGGATGCGGTTGATGTCGGGCGTGGCAACGCCGGAATTCGGTGAAGAGATGAAGACGATGACCACGGAGGCGATCGCCCAGCCGATTGCATGACGGCGGGCCGGATCCCCAACACGAACGGGATTGACGACGGGATGAACACCCAACTCGACCGCTCCGGGCGGTCTGACAAGCACAGGTCGCCCCACCGCGCGGTCATTGCCGGTGCCATGGGGCTCGTGGCGCTTCTTGCGACGCCGGTCGTGTCCTCCGCGCAGACGGGGCCCATGGGCCTGGTCGAGCTGGCCCGGTCGGCACTGGAGCGAAATCGCGAACTGAGGGTCGCACGCGAGGGGTACGTAACGGCACAGGAGCAGGTCTCCGAGGCGTGGTCCAACGTGATGCCTTCGGTCGACTTCAACGGCTCCTACACGCGCAACATCTCCCCTACGGTGAACTTCCTTCCAGCGCAGATCTTCGACCCGAGCGCGGGGCCGGACGACTACTTGGCGGTGCAGTTCGGAGCGGACAACACCTGGAACTCCGCCATCACCTTCGAGCAGCCGGTCTTCAGGCCCGGCGTGATCGTTGCTCTGGGGGC
>JAOTVA010000147.1 GCA_029863645.1 Gemmatimonadota bacterium | reverse complement strand
AGGTCATCCAGGGCAGTTACTCGCGCGTGGAAGGCGAGCTCCTTCATGTGTTCACCGTTCGTGACCTCGTGGACGAGTCGGCCACTTTCGTCGTCGAATACCGTGACGCGCTCCCGGACACCTTCACTGACGACGTCGAGGTGGTGCTCGAGGGCAAGCTCGGCGCGGACGGCGTGTTCCGGGCGACCACCCTACTCACGAAGTGCGGAAGCCGGTACGAGGCCGCGCCTGAGGACCTGGCGGGCAACCCAGGGTGACCATACTCGGGGAGTTCGCTCTCTGGATCTCCCTTCCGGTCGCCGCATGGGGCATGGCGCTCGGGTATGCTGGAGGGCGGACCCAACGCGGTGATCTGGTGCTCAGCGCGGAGCGGAGCATCTACGCGGTATTCGGCCTGCTCATCCTGGCCTCGGCCGGTGTCAGCGCCGCATTCCTCGGCGACAAGTTCGAGTACTGGTACGTAGCCAGCTATTCGAACCGCGATCTGGAGCTCTTCTACAAGGTCACTGGGCTTTGGGCGGGACAGCGGGGATCGCTCCTTTTCTGGGCGCTGTTGCTCGGCCTGTTCTCCAGCATCTGCGTCTTCACGAACCGGAACAAGAACCGGTCGTTCATGCCCTATGTCGCCGGGGTGCTGCAGACCATCCTCCTCTTCTTCATCGTGGTTCTGCTTTTCGCGGACGTGAATCCGTTCGAGCGCCTCGACTTCGTCCCGGCGGACGGGCAGGGGCTCAACCCCCAGCTCCAGAACTACTGGATGACGATCCACCCGCCGACGCTGTACCTCGGCTTCACGGCGTTCACGATCCCGTTCGCCTTCGCGGTAGCCGCGCTCCTCAACGGTCGACTCGATGCGCGCTGGATCCAGCTCACTCGGCGCTGGATCCTGACGAGCTGGCTCTTCCTTTCGGTCGGCATCGTCTTCGGCATGCGGTGGGCCTACGAGGAACTGGGGTGGGGAGGCTACTGGTTCTGGGACCCGGTCGAGAACGCTTCGCTCCTCCCTTGGCTGACCGCGACCGCGTTCCTGCACTCGATTCAGATTCAGGAGAACCGCGGCATGTTGAAGGTCTGGAACATGTCGCTGGTGCTGATGACGTTCCTGTTGACGATCTTCGCGACCTTCCTGACACGCTCGGGATTGATCGAATCGGTGCATTCGTTCGCCCAGGAGCTGAAGATCGCCTACATCTTCTTGAGCTTCATGGGATCGGTGCTTGCCGCCTGCGTCGTGCTGATCCTTTACAGGCTCCCGCAGCTCCGAAGCGAAAACCAGATAGAGTCGTTCTTCTCGCGCGAGTCTGCCTTCCTCTTCAACAACCTGCTTCTTCTGGGTGCGGCATTCTCCGTCATGTGGGGGACGATGTTCCCCCTCATTTCCGAAGGCTTCACGGGTCAACAGATCAGCGTGGGTCCGCCCTTCTTCGAGAAGGTCAACTTCCCGATCGGGCTCTTCCTCCTCACTCTGGTCGGGGTCGGCCCCGTCATCGCTTGGCGTAGGGCGACGAAGCGAAATCTCCAGAAGAACTTCTCGGTCCCGGTCATCGTGGGCGCCGTCACGGCAGTGTCGCTCTGGATGCTCGGCGCTCGGCACGAGTTGGCGCTCGTCACGTGGAGTATCTCCGCGTTCGTGCTCACGGTCATCGTCACCGAGTTCTGGAAGGGCACGAAGGCGCGGGCCCGGATCGAAGGCGAGGGCTACGTACTCGCCTTCTTCCATCTCATCACCCGAAATCGAAGGCGGTGGGGTGGGTACATGGTGCACGTCGGGTTCGTCATGATGTGCATCGCGTTCGCCGGAGCAGCCTACAACACCGACAATCGCTTCAATGTCCAGCCGGGCGACGTCGTGGAAGTCGCCTCACCCTTCGGCCACACGTATTCCCTGACGTACGAAGGCTTGTCGATGTCGATCGGACGTGGGCAGCGAAACCTGCTCTGGCAGGCGATCGCGACCGTGTCGGTTTCGCAGGACGGGGGTCCGGCCCAGATCCTCACCACTGAGAAGCGGCAATACACGAACCGCGATACCCAGCCCATGACCGAGGTCGGGATCCGTTCGATCGTACGTGAGGACCTCTACCTGATCCTCTCCGCACTCAACGACACGAACGGGGCGCTGCGGGCCGATCCCGGCGCGCAGGGGATCGACCTGCAGGTGCTCATCAAGCCGCTCGTGGGCTGGATTTGGTTCGGCTGTCTGATGCTCGCGATCGGGACGATCGTGGCCCTCTGGCCCAGCGTGGACCGCACCCGGGCCGCAACACGAGTCGCGACTGCCGGCGAGCCTGCCCTGGCCGGGGCCGACTGAACGTCGGCAACGAAGACCGGCAATGACCCTCTACCTCGGCGTGGCCCTGGTCGCGGCGGCGGTCGTGCTTTTCATTCTCCAGCCGGTGGTCAAAGGGATTCACGCGTCGCTCGAGCGGGAGGACGACGAGCTCACGGAGACCGAAGCGAGGAAGCGTGTCGCTCTTCTCGCCCTCCGCGACGTGGAGTACGACTTCCTTGCGGGTAAGCTCGACGAACACGACTACCGGTCGCTGAAAGCCGATCTGACCGCCGAGGCATTGGCGGCGCTGGAGGCGGACGAGGAGTCGAAGAAAGGCGCTGGCGGCGGGCGGGTCGGCGACGATCTCGAGGCCGAGATCGCGCGCATGCGCACCGAACTCCGTGCCGGAGGTGCCTGTCCCTCGTGTGCCTTCGTCAACGAGGACGGAAGTCGGTTCTGCTCGGCGTGCGGACACACGCTCGCAGAAGCGGTCACTCCGTGAGCACCGTCCAGGCCGAGACTGCGCGCGCCGTAGATTCGGGACACCGAGAATCAGCGGTCCTCGAGGCGAGAGGACTGGTCCGCGAGTATGGGCCCGTGGTGGCCGTGGACGGCATCGACCTCTCGCTCGACGCCGGGGAGTTCCTCACGATCTTCGGTCCTAACGGGGCGGGGAAATCGTCACTTCTCGGTATGCTCGGAGGGGCCATGCGTCCGAGCCGGGGCACCGTCCGCATACGTGGCGCGGAGTTGTCGTACAGCGACGTGGGGTGGCGTAACCGGGTCGGCATACTCTCGCATCGTGGGTTCTTATACGCACGGCTCACCGCAGAGGAGAACCTGCGCTTCTACGGGCGCCTATTCGGCCTCTCGGACTTGGACGAGCGCGTCAGCGCGCGGCTCGATCGTGTCGGATTGAGTGACCGAGCGGGCTTTCAGGTGCGACACCTATCGCACGGTATGCGCCAACGCCTCGCGCTCGCGCGTGCGCTCCTACACGACCCGGACGTGGTACTGCTCGACGAACCGTATACGGGCCTCGATCCGTCAGCTGCACAGGTGCTCCGGACCGTGCTGGAGGAGCTTCGGGACGGTGAACGGACCGTCGTCATGGTGACGCACGATCTTCGTCAGGGGCTCCAACTCGCGACCCGGGTCGCCATTCAGGTCGCGGGCCGCTTCGCCTGGGAGAGGTCCGCCGAGGCCATCGATACGAATGGATTCGAGTCGGTGTACCATCGGGTGGTGGAGCGGACATGAGCCTCTACCTGCGCCAGATCGGTGCCATCGTTCGGAAGGACTTGTTGCTGGAGCTCCGCTCGCGCGAGCGCATGACCTCCATGGCGGCCTTTGCCGTGTTGGCCGGCGTGCTTTTCAGCTTCTCGATCGACACGGCTACCGTGCGCCCCCAGGACGTGGCCGCAGGCCTCGTCTGGATGACGCTCGTTTTTGGAGGCCTCTTGGGCGTGGGGCGAACGTTCCATTTGGAGGCGCAGGACGGCGCCTTTCAAGGGGTGCTCACGTCTCCGGCACCCAAGGATGCGGTCTTTCTGGCGAAGACCTTCGCGAACTTCGTCATGTTGTACTTGGTCTCTCTTCTCGTCCTCGCCGTCTTCGCCCTGTTCTTCGGCCTCGACGTCGGCCAGAATCTCCGATGGGTCGTGTTCGTGCTCGGGCTCGGCTCTCTGGGATTCGTCGCGCTCGGTACGCTGTTCGCTGCGGTCGCGACAGGAACGAGCATGGGGGAGACGCTCTTGCCGGTGTTGGTCTTTCCCCTCCTCGTGCCGATGGTCGTGTACGGTGTGGGCTCGACCGATCGACTGATCGCGGGGAGACCCCTTGCCGAAGTCGAAGGCAATATCAGAATGCTCGGAGCGTTCGCGCTCGCGGCCGTCGCCGCCGGGGCTGCGCTCTTCCGATTCGTCGTGGAGGATTGAGGTGGAGTCGAACCCATGAATAGTCCAAGTGGTGGATCGGTCGCCGGAATGAGGAGAGGCGGGGTCGTGTTGACTCTGCTCGGTCTCGCCGGGCTGATCTTCCTCTTCTACCTGTCCTTCTTCTGGGTCTCGACGGAGATCCGGCAAGGCATCGCTCAGCGCATCTTCTACGTGCACGTCCCGGCCGCGTGGACCGCGTTCTTGGCGTTCGGGATCTCGGCGCTCTGCAGCGGCGTGTACCTCTGGCTCCGGGACGACCGACTGGATCGTGCCGCGATGGCCGCTGCGGAAGGCGGTCTCGTCTTCGCGACGATCATGCTCACGACCGGTCCTCTGTGGGGGAAGATCGCTTGGGGTACCTACTGGACGTGGGAGCCGCGGCTTACGCTCACGCTCCTGCTTTGGTTCATCTATCTCGGCTACTTCATGGTCCGGAGTTCGACCGAAGACCCCGAGAAAGGGAAGCGGTTCGCGGCGGTCGTGGCGATCGTCGGGGCACTCGACATCCCCTTCATCCACTTGAGCGTGATCTGGTTCCGGTCACTCCATCCGGAGCCGGTGGTGGTGAAGCCCGAGGGTCCATCACTCCCCGGAGACATGCTTACGACCCTCTTCACGGGCCTCGCGGTCTTCACGGTGCTTTTCCTCGGACTCTTCCTTTTCCGCTACGCGCTCGAAGGACTCCGCGCGGAGGCCGACCTCCGCGCCCGTCGTTCGGCCGCCTGACCAGCTCTCTCATGCGTGCGATCAAGATCCTGTCTACACTCGGCGTCGTCCTTCTCGCGCTCTCGGCGCTTTCAGCCGTGGGACTCGCCCAGGAGATGGAAAATCTCCCACAGGCGTCCGACCTGGCCCGCCAGAGCTTGAGGCCGTATTGGCACGTGTTCGCGGCGTATACGATCGCCATCGTGCTCATCGGCGGGTGGGCGGTCTCGATCGCGCGGCGCCTGCGCGCCGTGGAAGAGCGCCTACTCGATTGAGGCGGAGCGTTCTCATGTGGCGGCGCGTGTCGGTCGGCTTGCTCCTCTTGAGCCTCGCGCTCCGCGCTGAGGCGCTCGGACAGACCCCTACGACGCCGAGCACGCTGCGGTATGGCTCAGGGCTCATGGATGTGCCGGTGTCGAGCGTCTTGCCGCACCTCCACGTCACCGGGACGCTGTCGGGGTTCCGTTCGTCGCTCGGGCAACGTGTGGAGATCGGACCGTCCGGTGCGGTCACCGGCTACGGGGCGAGGACGTCCGAGTGGTATACCGATGGCTCGCTCGCGATCGGGCTCGGCGATCGGTTCGAAACCGGCATCTCACTGCAGTCCTTCGGCGATGAAGCTTCCGGAGGCGATATATGGGGGCTGTTCGGCCGAGTCCGGGTGTGGGAGCCCATCGACCAGGGGCTCGGGTTCGCGGTCGGTGGGCGATGGCTGAACTCTCCTTCGTTCGCCGACGGTGGCTCGTACGCGCCGGGCCGACTCGGATTCGCCGACGAGCGGTTGCGCGATGGCTACAGCGGGGACGTAGGGGGTCTCGGAACCGAGCTGACACTTTATGGCGTGGCGACCGCGTGGGTGCGTGGCTTCGACGGCGGCCCTCTGCCCGAAAACGACCTGAGCTTCACCCTGGGCTACGGGGGCGGAATGTTCAGGGACGGAGGCGAGCTCGACTTCTACGCGCCCGATCATTCCAACGGCTGGTTTTGGGGAAGTGCAATCCACCTCGGCATGGGACCGCGATCCCTGCTCACGGTGATGGTAGAGCACAACGGCTTCGATGTGAACGTCGGTGCCCACGTCGACTGGGAGGGGATCCGGGTCGGTGCCCAGTATTTGGCGACCAATCACGCGTGGCCATCGACGGGGCACGTTTCGGAGTACGCCAAGCCCAAGCTCGGTTTCGTGTTTTCGATGGCGGTTTGCCCCGGGACCGACGGGCTGCGCTGCCGGCCTCGGATGATGCGGCGCGTCGAGCCCGACACCGTCTTCATCCCGCCGCCACCCCCCGACACGATCGTCGTGCGAATCACTGAGGCCCCACCACCAGTCACGGAGGGCGAAGAGGTCCCCGTCTGCCTGTCGACGGGTCGGAACGTCGTGCTCCGGGTCACCGCCCAGGGCGACACGATCGTGGCCGAGACGGGCATCAGTGTCCGTGACGCTCGTCCCGCACTCACGTTCGCCGGAGCGTATGCTGGGGATGCCTTCTGGTACCTGGACGATCGGAGCGTCTTCTTCGAAAACGCAGAGTACGGGAAGGCGGAGGAGATCTTTCCCATGGACTGCAGCCAGACCCTGCGGGTGGGCGTCTACGAGGGCGTGCCGATATTCTCCACGATCTCGGCCCGGCGCCCTCTGGACATCATCTTCGTCCCGGTTCGGCCCGGGCTCTGGCAGCGGTACGAGCGGGGAATTCGAAGGTCACCGGCGCCCTGATCGGACGTGGGCCGGTGTTCAGCGCGCCACGCGCTGTTCGATGATCCGGTTGCTGGCGTTGAGAATGGCCTTCACCGCGGCCCCGGGTAGATCTTCCTCGCGCTCGCAGGGGGCGGCGCCGAGAAGGCGGTACGCGTCGGACGCGGCACCGCCGTTGATGCGCGTCACCACGACCCAACCGTCGAACGCACGCACGGCCTTCACGCCGACCACCTCGAGGTGGACCTGCTCGCTCGACAGAGAGGCCATGCTCGAGAGTGTCGCCGCCAGCGTCGCTTGAGAGGCCGCCTTGAGCACCCCTTGCTGGGTTTCCAGACAGGAGACCGTGCCCTCGAAGAACTCACCGTTCCATTCGAGTCGGACCGAGACCCGTCCGGATCCGTCGGGCGTCGTGACATGCTCCAGGCTGTCGAAGCGCAGGCGCGAGCGTATGGCGTTGGCTGTGTCCATGCGTTCCGTGAGTGGGCCTGGAAGTGCGTCCTTAAGCTGCGTCGACGTCTGGGAATGTCGCAAGTATGGTTGCAAGTGTCATGCCGGGGGCCGGCCTCCGACCGCCAGATCGGCAGGTAGATCAGCGGCGGTGTCGACGTCGGTCTTCGGCTCGAGGAGTTCGACCCTGAGCCCCAGGGCTGCGGCGCGCTCGAGGGTCAGGGCAAGGACCTTATCGGTGCTCCACGGAATGTCCACGAAGAGCTCGCGGTGGGGCACGGTCATGCCGATCAGATAGTAGCCCCCGTCGGTCGCGGGTCCGACGACGACTTCGGCTCGGGACAGTGCGGAGAAGGCCGCTTCGACGGTCGTATCCCGCAGGTCGGGGAGGTCGGTGCCGACCAAACACGCGGCGTCTGCACCGGCCAGACACTCCTCGAGGGCGGCGTACATGCGCGCGCCGAGGTCTCCGTCGGTTTGGGTGCGGAAGTCGATCCCCCGGTCACCGAGCCATTCCTTGACATCGCTGGTGGAGTCGAGGGTCGAGAGCCCTGAAGGGTCTCGATCGGGTGGCACGTCGACGAAGACCAGCACCTCGGATTCGCCGTCCCGGAGTGCGTCGACCGTACGTCGCCCCAAGACCCGGTACACTTCCGTGGCTCGGATCTCGCCGATGTCGGCGGCGAGGCGTGTTTTCACCCGACCCGGGATCGGCGGCCTGGCGAACACTCCGACCACACGGCGCTGCGCCGTCGCCGGCCGTGACCGCCGGGTACGATACCAACGGGTCAAACGGTCGGGGTGCACGCCGGCGCGAAAGGCGCACATGAGCATGACGTTTCTCATCCACCGTCGGAGCCCACCCTCTTGATCGTAGCGGCGCGAGCTGGTCACGATCGTGGCGGGGAGCGCGACGCGTCGGCCTTGCTGCGACAGCCGCCGCACGATGCCGACGTCCTCCATGAGCGACCACTCAGGATATCCAAGCACGCGATCGTACATGGGGCGCGACACCACGAGCCCTTGATCCCCGTACACGAGGCCCA